>NZ_CP085876.1:4854166-5218333 GCF_013284245.2 Brevibacillus sp. DP1.3A
ATCAAGTCCATCCTGCCCAGCGCCCATCGAGAATGCCGCGATCACCATTGCCAAAATCCGGTCCGGTTCATAAAGTCCAACCGTCCGTCCAGAATAGAACGAGTGGGGGATGCTGCGGCAGGCGTTGGCAGGGCTAATCTTTTAGAGACCCCCTTTTCCATGACCCGTGCAGTCTGGGATGAAATCATCCGAGATTCCCTGGAGAAGAAGCCAAATGAAACGTGCGGATTGCTTTCCGGTAGAAATGGGAGTGCACAGACGGTTTGGCGTATGGAAAATATATTGAAAAGCCCGGTCGCTTTCGCCATGGACCCCAAGCAGATTCAATACGTTTTCCACAAAATGGCGTTGCGCGGAGAGCATTTGGTTGGGATCTATCACTCCCACCCTACTGCACCTCCCATTCCGTCACCTGAAGATATTGCTTACTGTCATTACCCTGAGGCCGCGTATCTCATCGTTTCGCTCGCTTCTCCACAACCAGTTCTCGGCTGTTTTCGAATGGAGGGGGCTTTTGCTCGGGTGTATCCTTATACAGTCCGTAACTAGTGGTCAAATTCACGCAAAACAAAAGAACAGTGGGAATTTACTCCCGCTGTTCTTTCTGTTTTTGAAGATCGCCATGTTCCATTGAACTGGGCAGCAGCCATTCCCTTTTCTCCCAGCTGACAAAATCATCTTCCCACTTTACCTGAAAGCGGTCCTCCTCAATATGAATGACAACTCCCTTTGCGCCATCCTTTACGTATACGACCAGATCTCCTACTTGTATCACCGCTCATCGCCGCCCATTACCCGAGTCTGAAAATGATTCCGTGTCCACCCTTCGGATACACCCATTTTATATTTTCGTACGGACAACCAATGCGGCAGCTCCCACATTCGTGACACCCTTCGTAACCGACGTGCATCCGCACTTCTTCCCATTTGTATACTTCCGCAGGACAGAAGATGGTACAGAGCTTATCAGGGCATTGCGTCGCACAAACATCTGCAGAGAGCACATGCAAATGTGACTCCGTATCTGCTTTGAAGCGCACAAGGTACTGTTTCTCCTCGATTGACTGGCCCTTCGGTAGATCCTGCATCACTTCATCACCCTCCACGCATTCATCAAGTCACGCGCCATTTTCCATTTGTCCTTCGCAGAGCCGAGGTCGCTCCAGATTTTCTTCTGCTTGCTCCATTTCGAGCTGCCATCAACCGTGAACATTTGACTCGCCGCTTTGTTCATCATCGGAATGTACTGTTCGATATACTGCGGGAATTTTTCAAAGTGATGCGTTGCGTCCTTATACTTTTTCAAATCTTGACCGACAAAGCTGTTCAATAGATTGATTCGGTATTCGTCGAGCATTTTTTCGGAATAGTCCCCTGCCTCTTTTGCCGCCAGGATCGTTTCCGCCGCCATGACACCAGATGCCATTGCCATATTCGATCCCTCTCGATGGATCGCATTGACGAGCTGGGCAGCATCTCCTACAACAAGTACACCATTGCCGACAACTTTGGGAATGGAACGATATCCCCCCTCGGGAATCAGGTGCGCCAAGTATTCCTGCTGCTCACAACCTTGGATATACGGCCGAATCATCGGGTGATTTTTTACATAGTCCAACAACTCATACGGCTTGATCTTGTTTTTGATCAGACCTGACAGCATCGTCCCTACCCCAATGTTCAAGCTGTCCTTATTCGTATACAACCACGCCGTCCCCAAAATCCCTTTGGTCGAATCCCCGAAAATTTCAATCGTACAACCGTGATCGCCCTCTAAGTTAAAGCGATCCTCGATTATTTTGCGATCCAGCTTCAGTACTTCCATGACAGCGAGCGCTACTTCATCTGGGCGAAACTCTTTGTGGAAACCTAACGATTTCGCCAGCAAGGAGTTGACGCCGTCTGCCAGAACGACAACATCTGCGTATAGATCCCCATCCGGTCGATCTGTTTTGACACCGACTACCTTGCCATTTTCAACAATGCACTGCAAAGCAACGGTCTCATTGAGTAAAAGTGCTCCCTGCTGTACAGCTTTATCTGCAAACCATTGGTCAAATTTCGCTCGCAACACCGTGAAATTGTTATAGGGCTCCTGGGCCCACTCCATGCCCTTATAACTGAAATTGATGGCTGATTCCTTATCGAGCATCATGAACCGCTGCTCAACGATCGGCCGTTCAACAGGCGCCTCCTTGTAAAATTCGGGAATGATGTCTTCCATCGTTTTGCGATACAAAACACCTCCCATGACGTTTTTGGAACCCGGATATTCCCCGCGCTCCATCAACAGTACATTTACACCCGCCTTGGCAAGCGTATAAGCACAAGCCGTTCCAGCCGGACCTGCTCCGACAATGATTACATCAAATTTCTCAGCCATACGTTACCTCCTTGTCCGGCTCCTTTTGGAATGCTTCAATGAGCATTGGCACAATTTCAAAAGCATCACCGACAATACCGTAGTGACAAGACTGGAAGATGAGTGCATTCGGATCTTTATTGATGGCAATGATCAATCCCGAGTTGCGCATGCCGACCAAATGCTGAATAGCTCCCGATATGCCGATGGCAAAGTATATTTTGGGTGTGACAGTCACTCCCGTCTGTCCTACCTGATGTTCATGACCGATCCAGCCTGCTTCCACCGCATCTCTGCTGGCCCCGACCGTTGCCCCGATTCGTTCTGCGAAGCGATGAATAAGCGCAAAGCCTTCCTTGCTTCCGAGTCCCTTGCCACCAGCGACGATCACATCAGCCTCATCCAGCCGCACCTTTTCCTTCGTCTCCCGGACGATTTTCAGTACTTTTGTGCGAATGTCTTCTTCACGCAGCTCCATGCTTTCATCAATGATTACTCCTGTACGTGACTCGTCTGGCTCAAGCGCTTTCATGACTTTCGGGCGAACGGTCGCCATTTGCGGGCGATGTTTTTTGCACAAAATCGTTGCCATGATGTTACCGCCAAACGCTGGACGGCTTGCCTCCAATAAGCCTGTCTCCGCGTTCACATCGAGCATGGTTGTGTCAGCGGTCAGCCCTGTCTCCAAGTCCGTCGCGACAGCGCTCGCCAAATCTTTTCCGGTTGAAGTCGCCCCATACAAGATGATTTCTGGCTTGTGCTTTTGGACACATTCGATAACTGCTCGCATGTAGGACTCTGTTCGGTAATCATGAAAAATCTTGTGATCGTATACATACACTTGGTCCGCACCGTATGGAAACGCCGTGTGGGCCAACTCCTTGATTCCATCTCCGATTAACAAGCCAGCAAGCGGCACGTCTCGCTTGTCAGCCATTTGTCTACCCGCCCCCAGCAGCTCGAGTGACACAGGCGCGATACGGCCGTCACTCACCTCTAAAAACACCCAGATGCCACGAAAATCATCCATATTCATATCTGCTCCTCCTTCACCCGAAACAGTCGCTGTTTATCGTGCAAAATTTCCATCAAGCGCGCGATTTGCTCGCTGACGCTTCCTTCGAGCATTTCGCCACCCTTTGGCTTCTCTGGGGGCCAAACTTTTGCAACGATGGTAGGAGAGCCCTTCAGACCTAACTGCGTCCGATCGATATCCCCCAAGTCATCGACGGACCAGACAACGGGATTATATCTAGCAGCTCGAAGCATGTTGGGCAGCGGAGAATAAGGTACCTCGTTAATCTCCTTCTCCACGGAAAACAAGCAAGGCAAGGTCGACTGAATGACTTCATAACCATCCTCCAGCTTTCGATGCACGATGGCGTAACCTTGTTCTTTGTTTATCTCCACTACTTTTTTCACACACGTAAGCGGCGGAATATCCAACCTTCTGGCGACACCCGGTCCGACTTGTCCCGTATCACCATCGATAGTCATCTTCCCGCAAATGACGAGGTCGACTGGCTGGCTTTCTGCAATCTTCTCAATGGCTTTGGTAATTGCATAGCTGGTTGCCAATGTATCTGCTCCGGCAAATGCGCGATCCGTTACCAGATAGCCTGCGTCTGCTCCGATCTCGATACATTTCCGAATAGCCTTCACCGCTGGCGGAGGTCCCATGGTGACGACAGAGACCACACCCCCATATCGATTTTTCAACCGAACGGCTTCCTCCACCGCATGTGCATCATACGGGTTGAGGATGGCTGGTGCACTGGCGCGATCCATCGTATTCGTCTTCGGATTCATCTTGATGATTTTGGTGTCCGGCACCTGCTTAATGCAAGCAATAATATGCAGCATGATTGATCCCCCCTTGCTGCCGAGCGCGATACCTATGCCTGTACAAAAGGTTGCCTTTCTTACGCGCAATCAGATCAGGCAGCTTGTCGTTCATTGTTATAGCCTATTTCGATGCAGCCGAGCTTAGACCAGTTATCATAGAAACGAAAAAGACGCCAAACATCAGCTTGGCGCTGTGTGGCGTCTTTTGGCTTATTCATTATTTTTTATCAATAGAGAACTCAACCGAAGCTTCCGTAAACTTTTTGTCTACTTTTTTCAGCTTAATTTGCAAACCAATTTGCTGCAGGATTTTTCCGACTTCCGGTACTTCCGGCATCGAGAAGTCATCACTGTCGTCAAACTCCTTAACGCCTTTCAACGGCTCGTATTCCATCGTTCCATAGATGTAATCCAGATCCATACCGGATGTTTTGTTCGGGCTAAACGCAGCATCGTTCACCTGATAGCGGGAGTCTGCAATTGCGTTTTTGTTACCCTCATCATTGTTCCAGTAACGTACTTCTTGATGGGCATCTACTACACCGAGTAAGCCGTAGCCTGGATGCTGGCTCGTATTGTTATCACGTGTTCTTTCGTAGCGACCATCAAAGTACCAGATCACCATACCTGGATCATACGTGAAGAAGGAGTCGTTACGGCGGAAGTGCTTCAGTCCAGCGTCAATTCCTTCGTGAGAGCGCAGCTCAACCAGGTAGTACGCATCGTACATTTTACCTTTTCCATCGAAGTGGACGAAGCCATCCAATTTGAACTTCTTCTCACCCTCTGCATCATCCGCGAAGATGACTTGTCCATCTGCCTCTACTTCAAAGTTATCGAGATAGAAGCCGTCCAATACGAAAGCAACGTCTGTCACATAGTTAAACTCAACTTGCACTTTTTTGCCGACAAACTCATTCAGGCTGATTTCTTCTTTGTCCCAGCCATTTGTTACATCATCGAATTTCTGTACTTCTTTTTTCTCACCTGTATCCGCATCAATCACATTGACGGACAGGTAGTCATAACCTTCCTCAATGCTTCTCCATGAATCGAATTTCATCGTTGCGGAGCTGACCCCAGACAAATCGATCACATCGGAAGTCATTTTGGTGTTAAGTTTGTTGCCTTCATCCGAGAAGTATGCGTATCCACCATCTTTTGGCTCAACTGGCGGTTTCTTTTCAACTTTCGGCATATTCAGCTTAACGACTTTTCCGCTTTTCTCGGTGCTGCTCGCATCGATGAGCGGAACCGTTCTCTTGCGTTTTTCTACATCCTTGTAGTCCAGAACAGTCGGAGCAATCCAGTTGCCGCCAAACATTTGTTGCAGAACCATTTTGGACCAAGGATCAAGGCCAGTAGGTTCCGTTTGGAAGACTTTACCTGTATGGCTACCAGACGACATGAGAGACCAAGCACCTACTGGAGAATCTTTACCTTTTCTTGACGTGTCATACAAGTCTGGCAAACCGAGATTGTGTCCATATTCGTGAGTGAATACACCTGGTGCGCCATCTTCAGGCTGGATCATGTAATCAAACGCTTTGAGGCTTGTGCCTGGAATATCCACTGGTTTTTTCAAGGTCCAACGGTGAGACCAGATCGCATCTGGGTCTTCCCCTGTCTCTTCTCCGATCCCTGCATGAACGAGCATGAGGTTGTCCAGATTGCCATCCGGCTCCATCAGGTCTCCATCACCATCGATGTCATACGGATCGCGCTGATCATACAATTCCTCTTTCCCAGCAATGGATTCCCCAACTGCCTCAAGCGTCTCGATTACCAGATCGCGCGGATTGGAATCGTCACCGGCCTTGGAGTTTCCACCATAATACTTGTAGCCATTCTCTGCCATTTGCCAAGGCGTTACCACACCGTCAACCGTCCAAGATCTTCCCGATTGCAGATAGAAGTATTTCGCCATTGTTGTCATGCCGATTCCTTCAGGAGTTTCGTACCCCTTCTGATCAAACAGCATCTCTTTGTAGTGCTTTTCGTTGAAGTCTTCCGTCCAAAGCGAATCACTCACTTTTGGTAACTGGTTATGCTCCCGGTCAGGGAACTCAATAAGAGCGACAACAATGTTATCGGTATGTAGACGTTTGGAAGAGCGCACTTCATCGCCGTCCTCCATCTCAGCCACTTTCTGCACAGCATCAGCCAATGCTGCCTGCTGTCCTCTGCTCGCTTCCTTACCGTAAGAGGACGTTTCATCAACGCCGTGCGGTACTTTTTTGTCTTCGAAGTACTCGAGCAACGCCTCGTCAATCTCTTCCTGATCGGCGTCTTCATCAATGATTCCTTGCTCTATTAACCCTTTAATCAGTCGATCCAGGTTAACAGTGGACAAGTCTACTTGCAGATCATGCTTGTCCTCTTTTGATTTGGCCAAACCAGCTGTAGGTGCAGCCACAAAAGTACTGAGCACGAGTGAGGAGGAAAATAAAACGGATAAGAGCTTTTTGCCTTTCTTCACTACGGTTCACCCTCTTTTTCTATCTATTTGTGATGCATCGGAAAAATCAGACCCCCAATTCCGACTATTCATAATTATTGCGTGATACGTAATTTTTGCCAAATTCTTTTCTTCGACAAAAAATACTTCCCGTTCAAAAGAAATTTCTTAATAAGGCTATCGAACTAGTTACAATACGTGCCGAATTTTCGGCGATTCATTTATTCACGGGGTATCAGTTCGATATATTATCATCGTGTCTACTGTCTAAAGGCCTATAGAAATTTGGTGAATTTTGTCGAAAAAGCTCGATATTTTTCTATCATTTATTTCTTTCGCCCCCCCTCTCTTTCTTGCAAAACAATTCATTTATCGGTACGATCGAATAAAAATGCTCGTGTTTTCCATGGAGGATTTTGATGCTGCAAACATTTGGTTTTTCTCTGTATGAGAGTAAAGTTTATGAAGCGTTGGCGTCTAGCGGCGAGCCTCTCGATGCAGCAATGGTCGTGAAGCATTCGGGGGTGCCAAAGGCAAAAATTTACGAGGTGTTGAATCGTCTGGTAGAAAAGGGGATGGTCCTTGACACCGTATCAGAAAAGAAAAAGCGGTATACAGCCCTTCCTTTGGACAGCTTGGTAGAAAAGCTGACCCGCCAATTTCAAACAGACGTCAAAAAATTGACCAGCTCCCTTTCTCATAAAACCGTACGCGATGACCGGGTCTGGAGCCTGAAGGTTAATGAATCGATCCGCGCTGAATGCAAACAATTGATCCAACGAGCAACACGGTCTATTCGCATCTCTGCCTGGTCCGATGATTTTTTGGAGTATGTACCCCTACTGGAGATGAAAGAAAAAGAAGGGTTGGAGATCGAAGCCTTGGTCATCGGGCAGATTAACACCAAGCTCTCCTGTGTTCATTCCTTTATCCCTGTGCAAGAGCATCAAGGCTTGGAGCGCTATCAGCTAATCGTAGCGGACCAAGATGAAATGATTTTTGCAGGCGAGGAGGACACGGGCTGGCATGCGATCAAGACACGCGGTCAACCGTTCGTCAAATTTTTTGCCGATTCTTTCTACCATGATGTCGCGCTGACAAAAATCACCCAAAAATATGTGGATCAACTGTTTGACGATGAAGAAATCCGCAAGATGATCATCCGCCTCCGATACTGACAATACCTGGACTTTGGCTTTTGGCCAGAGTCTTTTTTATTTGTATGGAGAAATTTGTAGTTGCACAGCACAAAAAAGGTTACTATTATGGTAGTAACCTTTTTATTTGGAGAGGAGCTATTGTTTTGAATCCACGTGTCTTCATCTTAGCGATTGCTACCTTTGTTGTAGGTACGGTGGAATTGATTATCGGTGGTACGCTCGATCTGATTGCTCGTGATCTTCAGGTATCGATTAGCGCTGCCGGACAATTGATCACCATATTCTCCCTTGCATTTGCCATTGCCGCTCCTCTGCTCCTACATGTTACAAGGCGTGTCGAGCGCAAAAAGCTATACATGTATGCATTAGCGGCCTTTTTCCTAAGTAATGTGCTCGCGGCACTTAGTCCGAGCTACGCTGTATTAATGACGGCACGCATCTTGAGCGCAGCAAGCAGTTCCATCCTGATTGTGCTGTCGATTACCATTGCGACAAGTCTTGTGGAACCTGCTTATCGCGGCCGTGCCATTGGCGTTATTTTCATGGGGATTAGCGGTTCGCTCGTACTCGGCGTCCCTGTCGGATTGGCTCTGGGGAATGCCTTCGGATGGCGTGCCCCGTTTTGGCTAATTGCGGCTCTGAGTATCGTCGCGATGATTTTTATCCTCTTGTTTTTGCCAAAAGTACAAACTGCACCGCCCATTCCGCTGCGTGATCAAATGACTACCCTCCGTAGCGGCAAGCTATTCAGCGCATTGTTTATCGTCTTGTTAATGCTGACAGGGCACTTGACTCTGTACGCATACTTTACCCCTTATCTGCAAACGACGATGAATGTGGACGCAACGACACTGAGCTGGATTTATCTCTTGTTCGGGATTGCTGCCGTTGCAGGCGGTGGTATTGGCGGTTGGATCTCAGACAAATGGGGAGCAACCAAGAGCATTCTGTTCATCATTCCAGTGTTTGGCTTGATCATGTGTGTCTTGCCGTTTTTTGCAGGCTCTCTTTATTTGTTCTTGCCGATCATGGTAATCTGGAGTGCGCTTAGCTGGGCTATTTCGCCAGCACAGCAAAACTATTTGATCTCCTGCTCACCTGCTACCGCAGACATTCAATTAAGCTTGAATACTTCTGCCCAGCATTTAGGTATCGCCCTTGGCTCTCTGGCTGGCGGTCTCGTCGTCGAGCGGTCATCTGTCATCTACACGCCTTGGGTTGGAGCCGTGTTCGTCCTGCTTTCGTTCGGGTTTGCCTTCTACTCGATCTCACGTCCATTTCAAGCACAGGAAAGCCAAGTAGCACAGCCTGCGCCAGGACAAAATGCATAGTGACTCGCAAAAGCAAAAAGCCGTCAAATCATTGACGGCTTTTTCTTATCATCCTAGAATCGTTTTCGTTACGAGCCTATTTCACTGGCAACCGGACGGTAAATCTCGTGATTCCCCGCTCGGACCAAACCTCAATTTTCCCCTTGTACTTGTGAACAACTGAATCTACGATCGTCAGACCCGTTCCACGCGAGCCACATTTTTTCTCTGTTTTCGTGGTATAGCCATTCTCGAAAATACGTGCACGTTGTTCTGGCCATATTTCCGGTCCTGTATTTTCCACTCGGAAAATAACGTGTTCTTCATCACAGCAAAAATGAATGCTGACTCGCTTTTCCCCATCCGCTAACTCCGCCGCTTCAATCGCATTATCAATAAGATTCGATAAAATTTTGATCAGATCAATGGAAGGAATGCTATCGATTGGATCAGAACATTCTTCAAATTGCATCACGATTTGTTTGGATTTAGCCTGCTCCCATTTGGTGTGAAGCAATACCATTAAGGCAGGATTCGCAAACCTCACGGTGAGGTCCAGAAGCTTGGTTTCCTTCAGCAACGACTGCACGTAATCTCGTGCTTTTGGATAATATCCGCATTCGATCAAACCGTAGAGCACTTGCATGTGATTGACGAAATCATGGCGTATGGAGCGCATCGAACAAATGACTGAGCGCAATTCATCCTGATAGGTTTCTTCCGTCTCGCCAACTGCTGCCTTGATGGCGCGTTGGTACCAGCGTTCCATGCAAAGAACCAGGAAGATGAGTACGACGACAAACAAACCTTGAATCGCAAAAACAGGAATGCTGCTACGAACGACATCATTTCCAATGTCCTCGACGATGGCTACGTCCGTATCTACTCCGATGATTCCGATGATTCTTCCTTCTCTATCTCTAAGCGGCGCACCCGCAGACATGTAGACCCCGTAATTTGGATCTCTGATAATATCTGAGTAGTACGCTGATGATCCTTCGTAAATCATTTGAATGTGCTCAGAAGATAGAACAATAGGCATACCGATATCAAAATTTTGCTGCGCACTTGGAGGTCTTGCGACGATCATCGCGCGACCACTCTGCCTGTCTTCATTGACTTGAATCGTGTATAAATACAGCAGACCGAACTGCTCACGCGCTAGATTCAATTGCTGTTCGATTCGTTTATAGGCGGGCGTCTCTTTTACCGGATTTCGTAAAAACTCCTGATACGCGTCAACATCTAGACTGTCTGCTACCGTAGAAGCAGCTTTCATGCTTTGATTCGCAATGGAGAGTCGGACGGATTGAATCGTATTGAAATAGGAAATCGCGATGCTTACACAAGTCAAGATCAAAACAAGGATGCCAGAAACGAGCATAATGATTAGAACTCTATGATTTTTTGGTTGTATTGGACTCGTCATAATCTCCTCAATCCATCTGTTCAAAAAGTCGTCTTTTGATTACGCAGTTGTACTAAAAACACGACTTTTTGAACATGTCTCTCTAATATTCTAGAGATTTCTACTGGAAATGTCTACATAATATGAATTTAGCTTCATTATACTTCTCGAAATCATACATTGAATTATGATTCGGAATATTTTTATAATAAGACGAATACGAAATACCAATCTCTTTCCCTAGGAAAAAGGAGTGGGTTCGATGGAAGAAAAATGGTTTGCCCGGCTGCAGGAGATTTATCCAGATCTTGTTACATTCAGACGTGATTTGCATATGTATCCCGAGCTTTCCTTTCAGGAGGAAAACACAGCGAAGAAAGTAGCAGACAAGCTGGCTTCTTTTGGTATAGAAGTCCAAACCGGTGTCGGCGGCATGGGCGTTGTCGGTCTCCTGAGGGGTGGAAAGCCAGGAAAAACAGTTGCGTTGCGCGCTGACTTCGATGCCTTGCCCATTCAAGATGAAAAAGAAGTACCGTACAAGTCCCGCATTCCAGGCGTTATGCATGCCTGCGGTCACGATATACATACCTCCGGACTTTTGGGAGTCGCACAAGTGTTGAGCGAGTTCCGTGATGAGCTCCCAGGAAATGTGGTATTCCTGCATCAGTTCGCGGAAGAGCTGCCACCTGGTGGCGCCAAAGCCATGGTAGAGGCGGGTTGCCTCGAAGGAGTCGATGTCGTGTATGGCGCGCATGTCGCCTCCGAGCTTCCCGTAGGCACTGTCGGGATTGGTCATGGCTACATTACGGCAGCAGCAGATAGCTTCGAGATCGTCTTGTACGGAAAAGGCGGACACGGTGCTTATCCTCATACCTCCGTTGATCCAATCGTATTGGGAAGTCAGGTTGTCATGAATTTGCAGCAGATTGCCAGCCGTCAGGTAGATCCGCTAAAACAAGTCGTTTTGTCTGTTTGCTCCTTCGTGGGCGGGGGCGAGGCGTTCAACGTCATCCCTGATCAAGTAAGGCTAAAGGGCACAGTCCGTACGTATGACGAGGAAGTGAGAGTCGCGGTCGAGCAATCTCTGAAACGCATCGTGGAAGCCAGCTGCCAGGCTGTAGACGCTACTTGCGAAATCGTGTACCAACGCGGCTACCCAGCTACTTGGAACGATGAGACAGAGACTCCGCTGTTTGTAGCAGAAGCCAAACGTATTTTTGGTGAGGAGCGCGTTTTGAAAATCCCACCTGGCATGGGCGGAGAGGATTTTGCTTACTTTGCCCAAGAGCGCCCCGCTACCTTCTTCATGGTCGGTGGACGCAACCCGGAGATTCAGGCGACGTATCCGCATCACCATCCCAAATTCGATGTCGATGAGCGCTCCATGATTCAAACCGGTCAGTTATTCATTGCAGCGTTGCTTGCCTATCAGGCACGTCATCAATAATCGAACAAAGTTGAAAGGCAAGGGCCTCTTGTCCCTTGCCTTTTTTCTGCCGCCATATTCACACCTCGTGTCCAACAATCCAGTCCAGTCTTCTGCTCTGGATACGGGCAGGGATCGTTTTTAGCATAAAATGACGAGCCGCGATGGCCAACGGATTTTCCCATTGGGTGACTGCCCCCATCAAGCGGGAACCTTTCACAATCGCATTCGCCCGCTTCTTCCGTAGCTCTTCATACATGTGCAAAGCATAAGCCGAGTCTGTATGATCTGCCACTGCCAAGCATCTGGCCAGCACGAGTGCGTCTTCCATTCCCTGACCCGCCCCTTGCCCCAGATTTGGTAGCATCGGATGTGCCGCATCGCCCACTAATGTAACCCGGCCCTGACTCCATCTCCTGAGTGGTGCACGGTCGTATATATCATGCCGCAAGATGGCTGCATCCTCTGTCGCCTCAATCACTGCACGTACTGGCTCATACCAGCCATCCAGTCGGCGCAACGTCTCTCGCTTCCGGCCCAGCGGCCCATCTTTTTCTCCCTCAGGTGCATTGATGGCGGCAAACCAATGTATTCGATTGTTGCCGATATGGGAAAACCCGAAACGAATCCCCCTGCCCCATGCTTCAAAGCCTCCTCCTGATTCCAGCGGATAACGAGGGTCTTGGTAAGTAGCAATCCCGCGAATCGCCGTGTACCCGGAGTATCTCATAGACTCTTCACCGAACAGGCTCTTCCGCACACGAGAGTGAATCCCGTCCGCTCCGATCAGAATCGTTCCATGTGTACTTGACCCATCTGCAAAAGCGGCATAAACCCTTCCTTCTTCTTGAGAAAAAGAAACGAACTGCTTGCCGAGAACCAATTCATGCGTCGAGATTTTCGACAAAAGAGCCTGCTGTAGATCAGCCCGATGAATTAAGTAGCTGTCAGCCCCGTACCGTTCTGCTTGTTCCGCGACAGGCAGCTCGACTAACAAATTTCCCTTCCAGTCGCGAATTCGTGCTGAACGGACAGCTGCCCCAAGCTCGCGTACCTCCTGTCCAACTCCCAGCTTATCCAATGCCTTCATCGCATTGGCAGCCAAAACGATTCCAGCACCGATGCCTTTATGCTCCTTTGCCTGCTCATAAAGCGTCACTTGCCAACCCTTTTGCTTCAAGGCAAGCGCCGAGGCAAGCCCGCTCAAGCCTGCCCCGATGATCAGCGCGTGTTTTTCGTTGCTCATCGCCTTTTCTCCTAATTAGAAAAGATTCATACTCAAATACCGCTCCCCCGTGTCAGGCGCAATGCAAACGACCCGCTTACCCACTCCCAGCCTTTTGGCAATCGTGATGGCAGCAAAAACCGAGGCACCCGATGAAGGCCCGACGAGAATCCCTTCCAACGCTGCAAGCTGCCGCATGCTTTGTAGGGCGTCTTCGTCTGCGATTTGAATGATTTCATTATAAACGCTTGTATTGAGGATTTGTGGAACAAAACCAGGGCTCGTGCCTACCAGTTTATGTGGACCAGGCTTTCCGCCAGACAGAACCGGGGAGCCTTTTGGTTCGACGACAGCGATATACAGCTCCGGGAGCTTTTCCCGCAACGCTTCGCCTGTTCCGGTAATCGTTCCCCCCGTCCCCGCTGTGGCGACAAACGCATCCAGTCGACCATTCGTTTGCGTAAAAATTTCCTCAGCTGTCGTCGTTCGATGGATGTCCGGGTTTGCCTGATTCTCGAATTGCTGAGGAATAAAGCTGCGTGGAATCTCTTTTTGCAGCTCTTGCGCTTTGGCTATTGCCCCCGGCATCCTCAGCTCACTCGGCGTCAAGACAACCTCTGCCCCATACGCTTTCAAAATATTGATCCGTTCCTTCGACATATTGTCAGGCATGACCAAAATCGCGCGATAGCCTTTTGCAGCGGCATTCATCGCCAAGCCGATTCCGGTATTGCCGCTCGTCGGCTCTATGATCGTATCCCCCGGTTGAATCAGTCCTGCTTGCTCAGCCGTCAAAATCAGATTGTAGGCAGCGCGGTCTTTCACACTCCCGGATGGATTGAATTTCTCCAACTTCACAAAAACTTCTGCTGCTCCTTCAGGAACCATGCGCCTCAGTCGAACAATCGGCGTATTTCCAATCAATTCGGTAATGTTCTGGTAGACGCTCATCGTACTCCTCCTGGAAAATTTGCCTTATGATTATCTCTTAGTAATACTATAAGAATAATACAATTTTTTCGACCTGAAAACGATAAGGGTGCTCAAATGGGAAAAAGCTCTCGAATGAGAGCCTTGTTCCTGTCTAAAAACCATACTTTTCTTTTGTCTGATTCAGTACATTCACCGCTTGTTGATACAGGCTGTTCGCGGTTTCTTTCACTTTAGCTTGTCCGCTTTTGTCTACCGAGCCTTGGCGCTGCTTCGCCTGCGCGATGGAATCAGTGGCCGTCTTGATGGCCGCATTGATTGCTTTTTCCCGTTTCTCGGCATCCGGCACGCTCGCTTTGATTTCCGCCCATATCGATTGGATATTCTTCATGTCGGTCTCCATGATGGCGGTCATTTCCTGCATGTTTTTGTTTTTATCCTGGATCGAACCATCCATGGTGTTCATCCCATCGACCAACACCTTCATACTGCCCAGCGTTCCTTGCATGACCTCGAATTCCATTTTGCTCAAGCCTGGCTGCGTCGAATAGGTCCGAATCTCTTCCAACAGTCTTTGTAGCTCCGTTATTTGATCATTTGAAAACTGCGCTTCATCCGTAAATTGCAGCTCGTCCAAATACTTTGCCGTTTCAATCAGATCAGCCTCTAGCTTCCCTGTCTGTTCTACTTTTTTGGCGAAGTCGACACGCGCTGCTTCTTTGACTCTTTGTTCTGCTACTTCTTTCTTTTTTACTTCTGCTTCCTCGTTGATGCGCTTGGTTAATGTCGCCAACTTGCTCTCGAACGCGCTTTTGTTTGTAGCAACAAGACTCGTCAGTCCCTTATTTTCTTCCATAAGCAGCCCGTCAAATTGGAGCTCGTCACCATTCACTGTGCCGATGATATCCTGGCCAGTTGCCGGATTTTTGAGGGTCAACTGCTTCCCATCCATAGTTCCCTCCAGCAAGATCGACTCGGTTTTTAGAACAGGGATGCTGTCTTCCGTTTCGACGATAGAATCTGTCATTTCTACGTTTACTTTCTCGTTATTTACCGTGACACTCGTGTATAGCATGCGTGTATCGTCTTCGTACAAATACCCTTCCGCCAGTGTCACAGGACCAAAGAAACGATAGCCTGCGTAACCCAGCAATGCGACGATGACCAGAGCCATGACGATCATAATGCTTTTGTTTTTTCCTTTCATGCTGCGACCCCTTTACCCACAAATTCTATTACGTTTGACCTGTTTTTCCTGCCAAAACGTGCCATAGTTTTATGATACATGAATCGCGGGGGAAAACCCTATAAGTCTAAAGGCCAAAACACTCATTAAAAGTATGTGTTCCCAAAATAGTGACTTAAATCGAGGGTTTGACCTTCTTCGATTGTAATGGTAGAGACCTGATATTTCTTATCCATTAGACTCAACGATAAAAAATCATCCCATTTTTGTAGCACTATTCCCCTCCGTCAGTCTCTCTATCAAGTTATGTGAAGATTTTCCAATCAATATTTTACCAATAGATAGAATCTAGGTCTAGGCTCCTATGACTCGCACAATCCACGGAACAGGAAAAAGCCGATGTCTACCAAACATCGGCTTCTCGTACTTTCGTTTCGTTATACCTCAACCATTTCACGCTCGGACGGATAATACATGCCTGCAGCACCGAGCACCCCTGCTTCCGCTCCAATCGTAGTCAACTGGAGGCTCACTTGGTTTGCCATCCGAGAGATGGAGCGCTCGCGAATGACGTTCTTTGCTTCCGCAAGCAGCAGCTGTCCGTTCTTCATCACACCGCCACCAATGACGATCACCTGCGGATTGAACAGATGGATCAGATTGGTCAGTCCGACCCCGAGATAATAACCTGCTTCCTTCATCAAGGTCATGCTGAGCAAATCGCCCCGAATCGCTGCCTCTCCGACCTCTCTAGCCGTTATCCTGCTCAGGTCATTCCCATTTTCAACGAGCAACGAGCTTGTAACACCCTGTAGTAGCTGTTCCCTAGCTCTACTTGCCAAAGCCAGCCCAGACGTGTAATTTTCCAGGCACCCTCTATTCCCACACACGCACAACGGTCCTTCGGGATCAAGCGAAATATGCCCGAACTCCCCGGCGCTATCGCCAACACCTGTAATCAGCCGTCCTCCACTGATAATGCCAGCACCAACACCCGTACTGACCGTTACATAGATCAAGTCTTTCGTGCCTCGTGCACTTCCAAACGCCCATTCTGCTACCGCTGCTGCATTGGCATCATTGATCAATTGCACAGCTACGCCAAACCGCTCCTGAAGTATCGCGCCGATCGGCACATCGCTCCAGTTTAGATTGCTCGCAAAAATGACCATTTGGCGCTGGGTATCAATAATTCCCGCAGTTGCAATCCCGATCCCGCGAATGCGCGAAAGATTGATTCCGCTATCGTCTAGGACAGTCTGCACCAAATCACCGATGCGTCCGATGACTGTCTGAGCTGCCTCTTCTGTTTGGGTCGCTGCGTTCGCCTGCCTGAGGATGTTGCCATGCTGGTCGACGATCGCGGCTATGATTTTTGTACCACCCAGATCAATCCCGATGGCATATGGTTTGTCTTGATTCATCTTCCGCTTCACATCCTTGTTGTCCATTCACGATTGAAAAATGGCGTCCAACGCTTGGGACGTATGCGCGATCAATTGCTCAGGCAACTGGCTGTATGGCGAGATTTCCGGGATGATGTAGCCTTCATACCCGATCTCACGCAACGCTTCCACCACGCGGTTCCATGGGATATCGCCAGCGAGCAGCGGCACGAAACCTGTGATGTTGCCTGTCGACGTCTTGAAATCTTTGACGTGAATAGCTTGGATTCTCTTACCCAAAATGCGAATCCATTGCTCAGGAAAACCGAATTGCAGGACGTTGCCTATATCAAAATAAGCGCCTACCCAAGGACTGTCTACTTCATCGATCAAGCGGGCCATCTCCAGTGGACTGAGCAAAAACTTGTTCCACACGTTTTCTACCCCGATGTATACCTGATGCTGCTCCGCCTTTTTCGCCAAACGCTGCAATGCTTCACGCGCCCGCTCGTAGGCCGTAGCATACGACACCTCAGCCGTTACGAGACCTGGGACGACGAGAACGGTCCGTGAGCCAAAAATACTTGCCGCCTCTATCATTTTCTCGACAACACGAATGCCTTGCTCGCGGATCGCTTCCTCATTATGTGTCAACGGATATTTCCATAAAAGGGCAGTAGAAACGCTTGGCAGCTCCAAACCGAGCTCACGAGCCTCGTCTGCCAGCCCCTTCCATTCCTGCTCTGTCATCTCTAGATGAAAGGGTGCATCTCCCTCGTCCAAATTCAGTTCTACCCCTTGATAGCCATGCGCTTTCGCCTGGCGAAACATTTCTTGTACGCTCGTTTCCTTTGGGAAGCACCAAGCATTGATTCCCTTTTGAAAAGCCATGCGCCTCACTCCCCTTTTCTCAAAATAGTGACAGGCTTTCCTTCTTGTGCCGACTGATTCGCTGCCAATGTTACTTCTAGCGTCTTTCTCGCTGATTCATACGGCGACAGAATCAAGCTGCGATCCCCTGTCAAAATCGCTGTAATAAACGCTCGATCTTGCTCCACGTACATATCCACTGTGCTCTCTTGAGTACGTGCTCCCTGCTCATCCATGATCGCTAATTGCTTCCCGTCGATCATGACGCGGAAATCTTTACCCAAGATTTCTACATTTGTACGGTGATCCTGCTGGATGAAGCACGTATCCAGATGTCCTAGCGCCCCTGACTGAAACACCATACTGATGGATGTCACGTCTGGAATATCGATGTTTGGAATGTCACGCGAGGCGAGCAAGGCCATCTGCGCATAGACCTTCTCGATATCTCCGGCCAAATACCGCATCATGTCCAATGTATGTGTCGCCTGCTCGACAAGCTGTCCGCCTGACTTGCCCATTTCCCTCCACCAAGGTGTCGTGACGAACTTAGTCAAATAATGGCCACGAACGAGTGCAATCGGCTTGCCTTCCAAGTACGCTTTTGCTTCCTGCACGATATCGAGATAGCGTAGGCAATAGCCAGTCGCGGTGATAATCCCTGCCTTTTCAATCGCTGCTTGCTTTTCGTTCACTTTCTGTATGTCCAGCCCAATTGGCTTTTCCACAAACAGATGAATGCCTTTCGCCGCCGCCGTTTCCTCAATCTCTTCATGCGCAAAAGGTGGGACGCACACAAACAAAGCATCCAGCTTTTCTGCCTCTACTAGCTCACGCCAAGAGGTGTAGCCATGCGCACCAATGCGCTCAGCAGTCTCTGCAGCCGCCTCTTGGTTCACGTCGCACACCGCAACGACCTTTACCCTTTCGTCCGTCAATAAGCCTTTCAGATGATGCTGCCCGATTCCACCTACGCCGATCATGCCTACACGTACACTCATGCGTCATTCACCGTCCTAGCGTAATACGACTGGTTGCTTCTGTTCAGCAGATTGATAAGCTGCGAGTGCTACTTCCACCGCTCGCAAGCCGTCTTCACCCGTAATCGACGGCGCTTTCTTTTCACGCACGCTGGTGACGAAATCTTTGACCAATTGACTGTCCATGTCATCGCCCCAGTTGACCCACTTCAATCCTTTTTCATTGGAATAGACATCCAGCTTTTGAGAAAAAGCGTCGAGCGAGATCGTGCCTTCTGTCCCGATAATTTCCATCGTCACATCTCCCCATGTCGGGAAGGCTTTGTTACGAGACCAGCTGCAATCGAGTGTGGCAAAAACTCCGTTCTCAAATTCCATGGTCAAAATGCCGCAATCATCAATCGGTGTATCGGAAAACTTGCTGTCTACCTCCGCGTAAACCTCACGCACTTCAGAGTCCATGAACCAGCGCATCAAATCAACAACGTGAACCGTGTGATCGATCACTGCGCCTCCGCCGGATTTTTCCCGATCGACGAACCAACCACCAGGATTTTGTCCACGGTTCGTACCCCGGATCGCCATGATACGTCCGACCTTGCCTTGCTCCACCAATTGCTTTGCTCGAACAACAGCCGGATGGAATCGCACGGGGAATGCCGTCTGCAAAATAACGCCCTGCTCGTGGCAAAAGTCGATCATCTCTTGAGCAGCCTCTGCTGTTGTCGCCAGCGGTTTTTCGCACAAGATGTGCTTGCCAGCCTTCGCTGCCGCTAACGTATGCTCTTGGTGCTTGGCGTTTTCCGAGGTGACGATGACCGCATCGATATCCGTTGCGAGCAGCTCATGATAATCGGAGAAGAACGGAACGCCAAACTTTTCAGCCGCCGCCTTTCCGCGTACTTCATCCTCATCTGCTACTCCGACCAATTGAACCCCATCTACTTTCGCAATCGCATTTGCATAGCTGTATGCATGCATATGTGCAACACTGATGATTCCGAGTTTCATGTCCAGTCCCCTCCTACACCAAAGTTACGGGTTTACCCGTTTCGATTGACACAAGCGCAGCACGAGCGATTTCTACCGCTTTCACGGCGTCTTCTGCCGTCACGAGTGGCTCCAGATCACGGTCGATGCACTCGATGAAATGCTTCAATTCTCTGAAATACGGGTTTTCACGCAACGGACTCTCCGGAACTGCGACTCCGCTCATGCCTGCTTGCTTCGAGCGATTAACCGCCACAAGCGGTTTTTCCTTCGAGCTGTCGTAGGAAATGATGCCTTCCTTCCCTGCCAGCTCCATTTTCATCGCGAAGCCTTCATGTGCCCACGAGCCTTCCACATGTGCAATCATGCCGTTCTTGAAGCGAAGCGTAACCAGTGCGTAATCCATCCGGGCAAAACCTCGACCAAGCAAGCCTTTCGCGTACACACGCTCCACATCCCCGAAGCACCAACGCAAAAAGTCAAAATCGTGAATGATCATATCTAATACAAGGCTGCCACTGTTTTTGTAGTCCGCGTACCAGTCGTTCCACGCTGTTGGGAAAATACCACCACGGAACGTACGTGCCACACCAACGTTACCAATCGCACCATCATTAACCAACTGACGGGACTTTTCATATTCCGGGAAGAAGCGCAGGACGTGTCCAACGAACAGCTTGACGTTCTTCTCCCGGCAATAATCAACGATAAAACGAGCCTCTTCCTTATCACGAGCCAACGGCTTTTCGCAAATGACATGCTTGCCTGCATCCGCAGCCTTTTTCACATAAGTTTTATGAAGGTACGTAGGCAAACACACGTCTACGATGTCGACCTGCGCCAATTTTTCCATAGCCTCTTCATAGCTTTCAAACCATTCTGTTTTTGTCTCTGCTGCCAGCTCTTTTCCTCTCTCGCTGCGGATATCGACGATCCCGACCAGCTTGACGTTTTCCATGGCAGCATACGATTTCGCGTGAACAGTCCCCATGGTTCCTGCTCCGATTACCAGAACATGATGCATAATGGTTTCACTCCTTTTTTCGAAAATGACTATTTGGACCCAGTTAGGGTAATTCCCTCGACAAAATGCTTCTGCAAGAATATAAAGACGATGATCATCGGCCAAATGGCAAGAACGGAGCCCGCCATCAAAATCGGGTAATTCGTCAAATTGGTGTGCTCGCCCGTCAAGTACGCCAAACCAGCGGAGAGCGGCATTTTATCAGGCGTGCTGTTGACGATCAGCGGCCACATTAGGTCGTTCCAAGACCACAACGCTACGAAAATGGCGAGTGCGATCAAGCCGGGCCTCGCCAGCGGCAACATAATTCTCCAGTAAATCTGAAAATGGTTGCAGCCATCGAGCTTCGCCGCCTCTTCCAGTTCTTTTGGCAGCGACATGAAAAACTGACGCAGAAGAAACGTTCCAAATGCACTAAACAATCCTGGTACAATCAATGCTGTTAACGTGTTCAGCCAGCCAAGCTCTTTCATGATCATAAATTGCGGAAGCAGAAACACCTGACCTGGCACCATCAAAACGGTCAAGAACAAGATGAACAAGGCGTTTCGCCCTGGAAATTCAATTCGCGCGAATGCGTATGCCGCAAGCGAGCAAAGGAATACTTGCCCGACTACCTTCGCCGCGGTTGTGATCACGGTATTCCAATAAAAGTCCAAGAAGGGCAGCATCTCAAAAATATGGGTGTAATTCTCCCATTGATACTTGGTCGGCAAAATGACTGGAGGCACCTGTGTCGATTCGCCTAGTGACTTGAGAGAAGTGAGGACCATCCAGACGAATGGCGCAATCATCACGAGAGCACCTGCAATCAACAGCAGATGAATCAACAACTTCTTGCCCATTTTGTTCCGACTCGTATAAACACTCATTCCATATCCCTCCCGTCTGTTCAGCTTTGATTAATCATAGTGAACCCATTTTTTCTGTAACTTCATTTGAATAGCAGTGACGATCAGGATCATCACCAGAAGCACGACAGCAACTGCGGCCGCATAGCCACCGTTCCCTGATTCAAATCCATTCGTAAAGAACAAGTACGCCATCGTCTGCGTTTGCTCAGTCGCCGGATTGCCCATTTTGCTTCCGAGCATCAGATAAATCAGGTCAAATACTTGAAAAGCCCCAATCAAGGAAGTGATACTGACGAAAAAGATCGATGGAGTCAACAGCGGCAACGTAATCTTGAAAAACATACGAACCGGTCCCGCTCCGTCAATTTCTGCTGCTTCGTAATAGCTTCTCGGGATCCCTTGCAATCCGGCCAGAAAAATCACCATGTTGTATCCGATGGAGCTCCAAACGGCAACGATAATCACCGCATACAAAGCAATGGCGGGATCAGATATCCAGCGTGGGCCCTCAATGCCTACCAAGCCCAGCAAATAATTGATCAGACCGTAGTCAGCGTTGTACAACCATCTCCACACCATCGCCACCGCTGCCGCCATCGTCACAACGGGCAGGAAGTACAGGGTGCGATAAATCGTAATACCCTTAATTTTCTGATTAAGCAGCACAGCGATAAAAATGGAGATAGCGATACCGACAGGAACTGCGATCACTGTATAAATTAGCGTGTTTTTCAGCGCGATCCACAAGTAAGGGTCCTTGAACAACAACTCGTAATTATGTAAGCCAGCCCACTTGTACTTGCCGAATCCTCCCCATTTGGTAAAGCTCAAATAAATGGTTTGTACGATCGGCCATAAGTAGAAGACACCCAACCCGATCAGTGTGGGAGCAATCATGAGATACGCCCAGAACCAATCACTTCTCTTCATGCGATTCAACGATTTTTTCGTTTTTGGCTGGACGGCGGCGTGCATTTCAGGCTGCAACTGGCTGCTCATCGCATTCATTCCCTCCTTACATAAGCTTTTCAAAAAAGGATGGCCTCGTCCATGATGCGAAGCCATCCATCATGGAGCTTTTATTCTTGGCTAAGCATTTCGTTCATTTTTTGTGCGAGCTCTTTGGAAGCATCCTCTACGCTCATTTGACCAGCCCAAGCCTTGGTCATGAGCTCTGTTTCCAGCTTGGCCCATTTTGCTGTGTCCTTCGAGATCGGATATGGTTTTGCTGCAGCTGCCTGATCAATAAAAATTTTCAGATTAAAGTTCGGCATGGATTGTACCCATGTATCCTGTGTTCCGTTAAATGCCGGAATCGCAGCACCCGATTTTGCCAGGATTTCTGCCCCTTCTTTCGAACCCAAAAATTTCACGAATTCCCATGCTTCCTTCGGATGTTTGGTATTAGCCGAAATCACGTTGCCCAGGCCGTGAATGACGCTTGTGTTCTCTTTCCCTTTTGGAAGATACGTCACGTCCACTTTGTCCTTTGTATACTCATTCTTATTAAAAGCAGATGCCATCCATGATCCGTTGTACATCATCGCGATCTTGCCTGATTCAAACAGCTGTGTTGCCTCTGTTTCGGACAATTGTGCTGCTGTTGGGGATGATTTTTCGTTGATCAGGTCTGTCCAAAACTTGAGGCCTTCGATCGTTTCCGGTTTGTCATAGCCGGACGTTTTCTTGTCTTCCGAAATGATATAGCCACCGCTTTGATAGATCGTGTTATAGAAGCCGTCTTGTCCATAAGGAGGTGCTGCAATTCCCCAAACGCCTTTTTTCTCATCAGTCAATTGCTTTGCTGCTTCCTTCAGCTTGTTCCAATCCCAGGTTTCGTCTGGATACGATACTTTTGCGTCGTCAAACAGTTTCTTGTTGTACCAAAGGCCAATGGTGTCGAAGTCTTTCGGTAGCGCGTAGTTTTGTCCATCGTAGGTGTAGAGATCAACGAGAGCTTTCGGATAATTGTTCAGATCGATGCCATCTGCCTTAATTTGATCTGTAAGCGGCAAGAGCATGTCATTCGCTGCGTATTTAATAATACGTGGACCATTAATCCAAAAAATGTCTGGCAAGGTGCCACCCGTTGCGGCTGCCTCCATCTTTGTCCAGTATTGCTTGTTAGGCGTTAGCTCGATTTTGATGTCCACGTTCGGATTCTTTTCGTTAAACTTTTTCGCGATTTCCTCCATCGCAGGCAATTGGTTTTTGTCCCACAGAGCATATGTGAGCGTTACCTTTTCGCCTGAAGCAGCACTGTCAGTCGTTCCAGCTGGTGCGGAGCTCTGTCCGCCGCCCGAACATCCTGCCACTGCTACCAAGAGAGCAGCCATTGCAATCGAAACCAACTTCTTCATCAGAAATCCCTCCTCGATTTACGTTCTCCTCTTTTACCCCCAAAACATTGCCAAACACGACACGCTTCCCTTTTCGACTCGCCCCCTTTCAACGATTTTTGATGGATGAAAACTTTCTTTTTCCAATGACCAAATAAAGTATGCAAAAAAGATGTTACAAGCTGAAGTGAAAAACCTCTTGTAACAAAACAGCAGCAGCAGCCTTGACCTCGAAATCAGCTCCCAATACAGTTGGACGGAATTCCAGCCCTTCGACCATCGTCCCCATCGCTTGAGCCATCACTTGTTTTTGGATGCGATCAAACAATACTTGATTGTCTCGGATCATTTCTCCACCCAGAATGATTAGGCTCGGGTTGAACAAATTCACCAGATTCACAATGCCGATCGACAAGTACGAAGCGATTTCGTCGACGATGTCTTGGCATACTTGATCCCCTTGATGCAGTGCTTGGCGAAAGACATCAAATGTGATTCTTGTCATATCTCCGTCAGCCAAATCCATGACGAGCGTTTCTTTTCCGCGTGTAACGGCGGACAATATGCCTGAGTAAATGGCTGGCCACGCCACGTAGTTTTCCAAACAGCCGACGTTGCCGCAGTCACAGCGCATCCCACTTCGATCGACTGTCGTATGCCCGAATTCACCTGCTCCACCTCGGCTTCCGCGGAAGATGGAACCGTTTACAACGAGACCCGAACCAACCCCTTCTCCTACGGTAACAAACAGGAGATTGTCAGCATTCAGTCCACCACCGAAGTTTTTTTCTGCCAGGGCGATTGCATTGGCATCATTGTCGAGCCATGTGTTTAGCCCAAAACGTTCTTCTGCCATGTCCTTTAACGGAACATCATGCAAGCGCAGCTTGGAGTTGAAGCGGATGACCCCACTCGCTGCATCGACAATCCCTGGTGCGATGATGGAAATGCCTAGACAACGACTAACATCATCCACTGACTGGAGAAAGTCCTCAATCGAATCCAGCACATACTGGATGATCAGGTCACTCACTAGACCAGCTTTTACCGGATAGATTTTCTTTTGCTTTGTAGCCGCTTCCAAATTCATTTCAGCAATCGTAATCGCTGTATTCGTAATAGAGACGCCAATCAAAAACTTCCCGTCTGGACAGAAGCGAACCATAATAGGCTTACGGCCACCCTTTGACTCACCTGTCCCATCTTCTGCAACCATGCCGTCACGGATCAGCTCATTGACTGCCGAGGTGACTGTAGTTGGACTGATGCCCTGCTTTTTGGCGATATCACTTCGCGAGATGGGCCCAAACTGGCGAATAGTGTCGAGTATAATAAAGCGATTGAGCTCTTGGATTAGTTTCAGATCTCCAGTTCTGCGCATCGTATTCGTTCATCCTTTGTTTTTCCAATGACTTTATAAAGTGATCATACTGAAATTTGTATTTTGTGTCAATTTCGTTTTTTCTTAGATTTCAATCAATTTTTTCTGATTGAATATTCCATATATATTCGCCAACAATCAAGCTGATATACTATATCGCCTTGGGTGCCTATCTCACCTTGGATTCTAATAGCTCTGGAGACTTTATCGGAGGCTACGATGAAACGAAAACCATTCCACTAAAGAATGGCCCCGCCAAGTTCGGTTACAACGGCCCATTAGCCACTCTTATCTGGAAAAACCGCTCCACCCACTATGAACTAACGTACCATTACTATTATGAGGACGATGTGGAAGCCAAGCTGGTGGAGATTGCCTTCTTCGGATCAGTCATTACTCCATCGACCTTTTCATTGAGATCGATCCCCATGACTTTCCCATTGCTACCGTTGATCGAGATATGCGTCAGCCAATCCTCTACAGGAATCCCTTGCTTTTGCATTACAAAATGGAAGGCGTATTGATTTGTACTTTCATCATATTCTCCGGGCTGAAGTAGCAGCAGCTCACCCGTACCGGCAGGAGCGATCTCTGCTAATTCATTTATGGCCAATTGCAAAGCCTGCTCTTGCGTCAATTTTTTAGTAGCGGTCTTTGACACACGAGTATCGATGACATGATAGTTCACAATTGAACCTGTCTCCGGTTCGATTAGCATGCTCCCAATCCATCCGTCGTCCGTTCTCCACGAATAATTAGTACGTCCCTCCCCTTTCTTTGTTTTCCAGAAATAATTGATAATCACGGGTTTTCACCAGTTAATTCTTCAAAAAAGACATCCCCTTTTGCAAAATCATAACCCCTTTTTCTACCAGTTTGTTTATTTCAGGTGTCATTTGCTCTACTTTTATTTTTTCCAGCGTGTTCTCCCTTGCCATTGCACCACTAGAAGATGACATCGCAATACTTGCAGCCATCAGGAGGAACACAGCGTGCGTAACTTTTTTCATCATTTCTCTTCCTCTCGTCTGTTCATATTTGCTTTCTCGCATTCATTATTCGAACCTCAATCTGTTTTGTTTCAATTATCCCGAAACATTTACATAAAAAAACATTCCTCCGATGAATCGAAGGAACGCTGTGCCTGCCTTGGTAAGAAGTCGGAATACTCCCCTTTGCTTTTCATTTAAGTCCCCAACTGGGCCTTATGGCTTGGCTTATTTCTTATGTATGTTAAAATTTACAAAAAAGGGAAATGGGGCGTTAGTATGAGTGAGCAGCCCTTTTGGTTTAAAGCGACTGCAACTGTTGTTGTTGTCATTGGAATTTTAGCACTACTGACAAGTGTCGCTTTCTTTCAGCTATTAGCATTGGTAGGCCTTGTCGTTATCTGTTCCTCGAAAGGCGTATTGGAATGGAAAAAAAACAGAGACTGGTCTGTTATTATTTTTGGACTGGTTGCATTACAAATCGTTATTGTTATCAACGCATTCTATCACTTTTTTACATAAGCCACTTTGTTAATTCGACATGAGTGGAAAATATTTCTTGATTACTATAATGAACATTAATATAATAATAGTGAATTTGGAATTTTAAGGAGGGGCTTCTATGAATACTGCAATTGCGATTCTTACTTTTATTGGAGATCTTATTCCATTAGTCCTCCAACTGTTAAAAGCCTTTGCTTAATTTCCAAACGAACAAATAGGGGCTGTTCCTCCGTCATTTATGACTAGAGGGACAGCCCCTTCCTTACTTATTGGGTATCTGCATTTCCTTCTGTTTCTGGCGTTTCTTCTGTTCCTTCCGTTCCTTCGGTTTCCTCCAAAATCTCCTCATCTACATAACCATCGACTCCTTCTACTGCCGCTTGCTGTTGAACTTGCCAGAGAGCCGCTACATTTGATGGCTCCCACCCTACGAGAGAAGTGTGTGGTTGCAGACATTTGTATACCTTGCCTTGATAGCTAACCAGGTCACCAGGCACGTAGCTTACATTTGGCGCCCATGCTGGAGTTCCCGGATTTGCAGCATCTGTCACGCCTACGACCTCGATGCTTTTCTGAGAAGAATTACCTGCTGCATCCTTCGCTACCACCGAGAAGGTATAAGACGTGTTAGGCGTGAGTCCTGTGACAGTTGCAGTCGTAGTCGTTACATCCGCTGCTAATGCTGTCCCGTTGTAAACCTCGTAATTCGTCACCGCAATATTGTCTGTAGAAGCAGCCCAGCTCAGGCTGATACTCGTGCCTGTTTTCCCTGTTACGACTAGATTAGTAGGTGTGCTTGGAGGTTGATTGTCTGGCTGAATCGTATCCGTCGTAACCGTTACCTCATTGCTTGCTACTGAGGAATTACCCGCTGCATCTTTCGCCTTCACCGTGAATTGGTACGTAGTGCCAGCTGTAAGCCCGCTAATCGTCGTAGTTGTACCGGTTACCGTTTTCGCAAGCTGAGTGCCATTGTATACTTCATAGCCAGTAACCCCTACATTGTCGGTAGCAGCTCCCCAACTCAGGCTAACACTTGTAGCGGTTTTTGCAGTCGCTTGGAGAGTGGCTGGAGCTGTCGGCGGTACGTTGTCGACTGGAGCTGTCCCGCCCAGAAGATCGCCATTCACTTTGTCCAGTAGAACCTTGTTACGGTCCCCGCTAAATTCCCAGAACATTGCGCCTGCCAATCCTTTGGATGTAATATAAGAGGTTTTGTGTCCGATCGAAGTCACATCGTCATAGCTAATATATGTTTTCGAAGCCGTGTTGAAGAGGTAAGGCACTTTTGCCGCGTCATTCCAGTGGCGTGTGAAGCCATTTTTGTTTACATAATTATTTTGGATATCCGTGAAGTCAAGCATGCCAGGTTCCCACGTTCCTACTGAAGGCCCAGTGCAATTTTGATATTCTCCATTGTTAGCCGTTCCGCAACCCGACCAGCCCCTTCCGTAAAACGGAAGTCCGAGAACGAGCTTGCTGGCAGGAACACCGTCACGAAGATGACCCTCTACAGCTGTTTGGATATTATAGGTTTGAGCATTTGGCAAACCAGCTGCTCCTGCTGCTGGATCATAGGCCAACGGCGCGTTATGTCCAGTCTGCTTTTGGAAGGCTCCATAGAAGTCGTAGGTCATAATATTGATCCAATCCACAACCCTGGCAATATTTCCAAGCTCTGTATTTGCTGCATAGCTAGGGCTGGCACCAGAGGCAATCGTCAAATAGTACTGTTTGCCATCCGTTACCTCAGCCGCATCGAGTTTGTTTCTGACAGCCTGTAGCAACAACGTATAATTTTGCTTATCTTCTGGACGTTTGCTGTTTCCAGGCAAGCCTCCTTCAACTGGGTACTCCCAATCGAGATCGACCCCATCCATCTGATATTTCCGGATAAAATCTACCGAAGATTGTGCAAATACTTCCCGTGCAGCCGGATCTGCCGCTACATCAGAGAAGCGATTGGACCACGTCCAGCCCCCGATCGATATCAATGTCTTCAATTGAGGGTTTTTTTGCTTCAATTTTGCCAATTGATTCAAATTTCCGCGGATCGGCTGATCCCACGTATCTCCTGGAAAGGATTTTTGCACATCAATCCATGGATCTCCGAGAACAACCGTACCATTTGGGGCATTAATATTGCCTACTTCATTCTGGCAAGCCCACGTTTGTGGATTGGGCCCCGTTGGATCTGGGTTGCCGTGTCTGCCATTCCAGCAAATATCCGCAAATGCGTAGTTAATATGCGTTACTTTATTGGGATCGATATCCGTTACATTGTAGTTTCGTCCATAAGCCCCCCATGAGGGATAGTAGCCAATAATTTTGTAATTGGATACCGCTGTCTCCTCCGCTTGATTTTCCTCTACTTGCGCCGCCTGTGCCGCCATTGGCAATACGGAGGTGACAAGCAGGGCACCTACCATTAGCACATTCCTAACACATTTACTGAATTTCATAGTATCCCTCTCGATCTTCATGGATTTTGTTACAAATCCATCTTATTACGACTTATATCACGATATGCTAATGTATTTACATAAATGGTAATAAAAGGGTAATTCGATGCAAAAGAACATAAAAAAACCCTTCCCTCCGACCAAGGGAAGAAAAGGGAGGATGGGTGGACTGTGTTCAAATCTCTCGTTCACCAAGTCGAACGAGAGATTTGACACCTAATTTTTGCATGGCATCGCTACGTTTTTACTACTTCTACATACCTAAGATTTAACTGTTCCACACTACTCGTTTCCAAAAACGAGCTTTTACTTAATAATATCTTACAATATGTAGTTATCTGCTTTCTTTATGATCTCGTAATGCTACACTTTCACTAAAGAAGTGTTCATTCAGAAGGGATCGCCTTTCTCTCCCTAAAACGTCCAAGGTTCACTTCGCCTTATGATTTTATTTTCTCAAAAAAGATTATCCTAAATAAATTACAGTGATAAAACCTTTTCACAATTATCGGATTCAACTCAAGCATAGATAAATCCGATAATAATGATACATATCACCAATTTTTACTAGTTAGCTAGTGTTAAGAGTTAATATCCTTACATTTTTCGTTTGAAAGGAATGGCACTGGGTTGGGATCGCTTAATTGGATTAAAAGTAAGTACATAAAAGTTATATCTTTCATTGAACAACATAGAGACAAAATACCTTTCAGCAAATTCATACTCTTATACTTGAGAATCCCCATTACTTTGAGAGTACTTGTAGCTCTCGCCTTTTTAGGTATAACTCATGAAATAATATATATTATTGGTTTTATTATCTTACAAAGTAAAGGGAAAAATGAGGTACTTTCCTTAATAACTGCTTTTCAGAATCCAATAAACTTTAATAACGAACTATATTATTATTACTCATTCGTATATTTGTTTATGACCTTAATAGCTATTATTCCTTTTGGTCTAGCCTTGTTTTATGGAACAATTATGTTACAGAAAATTAGATCCAAAAAACTATATTTCAGTTTTGCATTATTATTTTTGGGTGTACTATTGCTCTTATCGTTTTCATTATTACATACTGCATCTTTGCTATCTTATTACTTATTTTACTCTTCAAAATACTCCTCCTTTTGGGAAGTGGCAATTAATCACATTTTTTATGCAAAAGAAATACAATGGAATACCTCTGCAATCGATTTAGATTCTTTTCAACAAGAAGTTTTTATCTCATTACAATCTGGAAATATGGCTGCGGTACTTTTAATATACCTATTTTTTGTTTTTAGAAAGAAATTAAAACAATCGGAAAAAAAGCATAAAAATACATTAAAAGCAGTTCTTTGTGAATCAAAAATTTTATTACATAATTATTCAAAGTGGGATTTTCTGAAATCGAATGCGTTCATTCTACATACTAGAATAATGAGATCCATTTCCTATATTTCCTACATCATTTTACTTGTAATATTCTCTTTTACTATAATTCTTATATTTGTATCACATACAGCTCATCAATTCGGAGGATTCGGTAAGAATCTTGCACAATTTGATACAGATTTAGTATTAGTGAGCTATACACTGAATGGTGAAATAAAAAAGGTAGAAGGAATTCGAGTTTTTCAAGATAAAAATTACATTGTGGTAAGAGACAGCAAAAACCAAATTCATTACATTTTTACAGACCAAATTCATATTAGGAATAGACAATAATATTGCTCTATAAAAAAATTCAACGTGGGTCAAACTACTAGTACATTTTAAGTATCGTTGACTCCTAAAAAATTCTTCCTTACATATTAATCCGTATAAAGAATGCTCAATTTACTGAAAATCTTCAATTTCTCCTTTTTTCCCCGTAGCAAATACATCAATATATTTTAACGTTTCTTCCAATATCTCCCTTGCCACCAAGGGAAGAAAAGAAACGCTAAGTTAACTGATTTCAAATTTCTTTTTCGCAAAGTCGAAACTAGATTTATTATCAAAAATTCCCCTCCGTGTAGAGGGGAATAGTTATTATATACCTATGACATTTCTCATTATTTCTAATCGACGTACTCTTTTGCTTCTAGATTGTGTTCCGGATTTTTAGCCATTAATTTTAACCCGATGTATTCTTGCAGATGATTTCCTTTACTGCAGTTTGATCATTTTTCTGTGAGGTAAATCGTAAATTATATATTTTTTTAACTTCTAGTTTAATAAATATAAAAAAAATCCTCCCAAGGGAAGAAAAGAAAGGCTAGGTGGACTGAGTTCAAATCTCTAGACTACTGCCTGAGATCGACATTTGACACCTGACCTGATTTTTGCATGACATTACTAATGTGATTGCGCACAGTCTTTTCGCTGATGAAAAGTTGTCCGGCAATCTCTTTGGATGTCTTATCTTGGACCAAGAGTTCAAACACTTCTCTTTCCCGATTCGTTAACAACGACTCGGTTTGGTCGCTACCCTTCAATAGTAAAAACAGAGATTCACTTCATTTAACTTCACATAACCTCAACAAACCAAAAACCATTGGTATTGCCAGTCTATTTGACGGTAGAGTAACTAACCCTTCACTTCTATCCACCTACTCAAACTTCCCTTAACTCCTTTTTTAGCATCAAAATTAGCTATTGTTAAGACCCTACTCATATCCGTTCAATATCTTCAATGCCCTTTCCAAGCAGCTCGAAATGACCTACATTGCGGTATATGTTTAATAAGAACCTTAATTAAGGAGATATTTAATTGGTTACAAAAGACAAACTCAGCCTCATACTCGCTGCACTCGCCGATCCGACGCGCCGAAATATCCTGACCAGGCTATCACAGGGGGCCTCGACAGTCGGGGAGGTCTCCGAACTTTTCGAGATAACCGCACCCGCAATCTCTCAGCACCTAAAAGTGCTGGAGCGAGCAAGGCTGATCAAACGCACACCGAAAGCCTAATGGCGGACCTTGACGATGCGCACCGAGCCTCTCGATGAGGTATCGGCCTGGGTCGTGAAGCACCGCCGCGAGTGGAACCAGCGTTTCGATGCACTGGAAGAACATCTCAAAACCATGACCCTAAAGGAGGAACAATGAACATGTCCACATTCGCACCGAGATGATCTTCCACCTGCGCAGATTCGCCGGTCACCCCGGCGATAAGTACATGTACGACGGCTGGTCCGCTGCACTCGACAATCTGACGACGGACCTGCACGACCAGAAACAGTAAAGGCGAGCAAGAACTATTTTGGGCAGAGTTTCAAGTTGCACCACTATTGCACAACAAGAACAGTAAATCCGTTGAAGGGGAAACAATCGCAAGTTGCCACGATAGTTCTATCAACTGTCGGCAATATAGACGGCCCTCATCTTGATAAAGGTGGGGGCTATTTAACGCTTTCGCCGAAATCGCATCACAACTGCCATGAAGAGGTTGTTTGAACCCATGTCTTTACTTTCTCGTTTCTTCGTACCAGCACACCCATTCCTTCCCAAGTGATGGAAAAGTAAGGCAGTGATTTCATCTGATCTAATTGCTCATCATACCAGTTACCTAGCTTGGTTGATTTCCATCCCAGCGTCTCTGCCACTTTCGCATCGAGCTCACGTCCCGCTTTCATCCTGTCCCCCTCCCGCGTTTTTGGTTTTATGAGATTCCTAAAAAACAACTCTACAAAAATTTTAGTATTCGCATTTTTGTAACAATTCCTTCCATACATCCAAAGGAAAACTATTGATAGTCAAGAAATTCATATTGAATTGGAAATAAATTACAAATTAAGGAGTTGTTTTTTTATGAAGCGCACTTTGTCTTGCCTATCTGCTACATTACTTTTAGCTAGTATGTTGGCTACACCATCGTATGCTGAGTCAAATAAGACGACTGCCACCTCTCATTCTCCAAAGTCAAGTCAGTCAATTCAAGCAAAAGCAATAGATCCACATCTATTGAATGGTTTTCGGGTGAAAGAAACTAACAGTGCAACTGTATATTTGGTCATGGATGGTAAAAAAAGAGGCATTGTTAGTGCCGAAGTTTATTTTAAATTATTCAATAATTGGGATGGTATTAGGGAATATCCGTCTCTTAGCAGTATTCCCGATGGGCCAGTCATTGGTGAAAATGCTCAACTGATAAAGTTCCAAAGCAGTGCAACTGTCTACCTTTTGGATGAAGAAAATGGAAGAGTCGTTAAGCGCGGCATCACAAGCGCATCTGTTTTTAACAAATACAATTTTGATTGGAATAAAATTATTGTACTTGCTGACTCTCTAAAGAATGCATTTCCCGACGGTTCCCTACTAGACAAATAAATTGTTTTAACAAAGCTTGATAATAGACACACCTCTTACATTGCGTTAAGAGGTGTGTTGACGTTTCTTACGTTTTTCCTCTTCTCACAAGTAATATTAACTTGTTTATTGATAAGTTTCATTATCGGCTTAGTATTCATTTTTAAGTTTAATAAAAATAAGCCAATGCTTCTTGTTGCAACCTTTTTGACAGTCGCAGTTAGTAGTTTAATTGGACTGGGATTACAAAAGGCTGTCCTGGAAAGAAATACGAATATGTAATGTTTTGTTAAATATAAATTCCCCTTGGTTCACGAACGAAGAAACTACCCCCTCTTGCACCATGCGATCAATAAGGCGCGCTGCATAAATGTAACCGCATCTCAGCTTCCGTTGTAACATGCTCGTAGCGCACTGCTTGGTTTCCTTCACAATCTGTACCGCCTCTTGATACCGTTCTTCAAAATCTGAATACAAGTTACCGTTCATGTCTGATTCCTCCATTTACAAATCGTGTGGTTTGTAAAAAAACTGAATGGAGTTGTAACAAATTACCATTATCTTCGTCCTTAAAGTGTAAGCAGGATCAGTATTTGAATCGGAGGTAATTCATTTTGAACAAAAAACTTTTTAAATCTGGAAACTTAGTAGTTGTTCTGCCTCTCTTATTTGCACTTTTAATTCCTGCAAGTTCCTTACTTGACCCATCACCAGCCCAAAGAAATGAATTTGGATGGAACTTACAAGCCGGTTCTGCCAATGGAATTGTAGCCAAAACTCCAATTGATGTAGCGAGCAATTTGTTTTACAATGATAGGCCATTACGGAATGCACTTGTAAAAGTGACTTACTTTGACAATAACCAAAATGTGAGCATTGTAATGCAACCCTATGAGGATGGATATGAAGGGACTGTTTTCTTCCAAGAATCGGGAAAATATACCCTTCAATTTTCTGTAGAGAAAGGAAATATTATAGGCTCAGAAGATTGGGAAATTGATGTAAAAGAGTAATAATCAATTTCATTTCTTACACTTCTCATCGAGAAGTGTTTTTTCACTTTTAATAATTACCGATTTGTTAAGTGCAGCTACTCTGCCGCCTTCATACCTGCATTGCAGATCGCATCGCATTCTGTTTTACCTTCAACGTCGATTGCGAAGTAACTGTGTCCGTCATAACCCGCGTGGCACTCCCAGACATCAGCCAAATCGTTGTAGAGGATGCCCGCGTTCTTGTACGATTCTTTTAGCTTTGTGAGGATTTGCCACGCATCGGATAAGTTGTGGAGTGGGTCCCAGTCTTTTTCCTTTGTTTTAAGCAAGCCTTACAGCTCTCCTGCATGCCTGCCAAGATCCCATCCCATTACCTTCATTCCCAGCGTTTCAACGATCTGTTGCTCAGTCATGCTGATTCCTCCTTTTTGACCGGAAAGAAACCGCCATTCTCGTTCCTTGCAAAGACAACTCCTGGTACCACCGCGTCATTACTACAATTCTTGTAGCAGCACTTTCCCATCGTTCTTTCCTCCCTAACTAATTAGTAAAGAAACCTCATGTCCACTTACGAATCTAGTCAAAATACCAAAAATCAAAAATTGTAGTGATGCCCTTGTCCCCTCCAACACCTCCTGCATATTTTGGTACAAGGAGGTGATATCTCTCATGGCAACACAGCCGATTACAATCGGGGCAAATAGCATTTGCACGGATCGGAGACCGATTTTTCCTAATTGTTGAAGTGGAAGCAAAGGCGCCTGGTGTTGAAATTGACCCCGTTTTTGCGGTTCGTACAACGCCCCAACAGGCGAGGGCACTCATTAATGCAGGTGTAATGCGTACTATTATTCAGAACACACGACCGCGAGCCCGCCCAGGATTGAGTGTTGAATTTAAAGGTGTACTGTTCGCTAATGGTCGGTTTTTCTCAGTCTTTGACGTTGAAAACTCAACAGATACTTCAGTACTTGTTAGAATCAGCCGTCAACGAGCGCAAAGGCTTATCCGCAATGGAGCACGGAGAATTAAAGTTATTAGAAGACCTTTCTAACCATTTCACTAAGAGACTGTTAACCTGCACAAGATTAAACCTATCTTGCTGCAGGTTTTTTTGATGGAGTTGAATGGAATGAAACAATATCGTTTGTTACATTACTCTTGAGATGATTTCGTTGAGCGAAGCAACACTCTTCCAAACCATTAGTGATTGTCGAGAAAAAGCTCAACAACTTCTAGCTAAAGGTAAACCGAAAAATTGGATTATAGGCGTACTTTTCATTCTCATTTGGATTCTCCTTGGATTTTGGATATGTTGGTACCTCTACAAATTGCTAATTTCTTGATTGACGGCTTTCACTTTCCTCCCTGAGCATTTTGTAACCATCCGCTATATGCCGGGCAGCGAGAAGATTGTCTGCTGCCCCACTTGACTGGCGTTCCTTCCGTTGCCACTCACTCAGCAAATCCTCATATAGCTCATTTGCATATCCGGAGAGCAGCACTGGGCCGGGATGATCATTTAAAGCCTTCAACAAATCAGAATGATCATCATCCGTCATCTCATTCCCATAAATCTCTCCGTTCCTTGTACCCAAAATGTAAGGTGGATCAGCATAAATCAGGACATCTTCCGTCGATACCTCCCGATGATCTGGAGTGCTGGCCTATTCTCAATTTAGATCTCCTTCAGGCGTTCAGCCACTAAACTAATTTTGTTCGGCAATTCATTCCACTGCTTTACTCGATAAGAATCATCTGCAGTACCACGGCATTTTCACCCCAGTTATTGATCCCGTCTTTACCCGAATCGCCTGCCTTTACTTCACCTTCTAGGGCGAAATTTCGCCATGTAATTCCCCCAAGAATTTAAAGTGCCAATTGGATTAAGGAAACTAATTGCAATAGATTAAGAGCAGCTTTATGATGATAAAAAACAGAAGTGTCCATTTCATGTATTTCATACCATTTACTGATGAGTTAATCTCAGAGGCTGGGCAACTATTGTCCAAACGTCATAAACTAGATCGTGAAATCCTTTCGGTACTACCAATTGAATGTGAAGATGAAAATTATGCAACGACTGCTGTTAAAACGATATGGTCAAAACCAAACAGTAGCGGAGTCGCAGCAATTGAAGATGGTAAATTAATTGGTTACCTAATTGGACAAAAGATTGAAAATCCTCTTCGGGATCGACATGTCTGGATCAATTTGGAGGGTCATGCAATTTCTCACAATACCTCCGTTGAATTATATAGAGATCTTTATTCAGAGGCTTCTCAACGATGGGTAGATGAGGGATATTTCAGTCATTTTGCACTAATTCCAGCCAGTCAACCGGAATTACTTCATTCTTGGTTCCGTTTAGGATTTGGCTTTGAACAAATACATGCATTACTCTCCTTACATGATCGGGAATCTCCCTTTCCCTTGAGCATTCCAGATGTTGAAATTCGCTTGGCATCCCCAGAAGATCGTAGTTTGGTAGAGGATATTGCAAATATTATTAGAACTCATCAAAATAAGGCACCCGTTTTTAGTTATTCTTTACGTGATGACCCTCAGGAATTACGTAAAGGTTATGCAGGTCTCCTTGATGATCATGATGTCGATTTCTGGATCGCCTTAAAAGATGGAAAAATTGTTTCTTTCCAAGGATATTTCCCCTTAGATAAAAGTAATGTAAATTTGAATGTACCGGATCGTTGTGTTGAATTAGGGGTTGCTGGTACTCTAGATCAATATCGCGGGCAAGGTATCAATTATGCACTTACACTACATGGACTTGCCCATGTGAAGAAAAAAGGATATGCCTACTGCATGACAGATTGGAGAGAAACGAATTTACAATCTTCACGTTATTGGCCTCGTCAAGGCTTCCATCCTGTTTCTTACAGAGTTTCTCGCCTTATTGATAGCAGAATAACCTCGGTGAAAGAGTAGTTCCAAATCCCCGTCCTCTCTGATATTTTGAAATACTGTATTCAAATAATCGTTTCACGAATCCGTCTAATTTTTACAAATTTACTTCTAAGCTGATCTACAATAGATCAGCTTGTTTTCATTTATGAAATGACACTTAATGGTGGGTGTTGGTAACTTTATTACTGTTATGTCAAATTACTTCCAGAATAAATATTCAAATAACGGCATAAATTTGGGAATACCTTATAACTTCGTAAGCAGGTGATTATTTTGCCAACCCTTTTATTTGCACAGAATGATAATATTCCAGTGCCCATTGCGACTGAAACGACACTTGTTTCTCTATCACCGATAACAACACGTGTTGGTCAGCAAATTAAATTTGATTCTATGGCTCATCTAGTCGTTAATGTGGACGTACAACCTGATTACCTTATTCGTATATTCTTTGGTTTAAAAAGAGTAACTGGTACAACATCCACTGTAATTGCGAGTTACTCAAATTGGCACAGTCAAACTAACTCCCCTGAATCCCCTTCCGAAATTGGAACGAAATATGAAATGCTTCCTCTTACTATTACTTGGGTTGATACTCCTTCTCCAGGCACTCATATTTACAGCATTTTTCTTCATATTGGAGTGGTTAATAATGTGTACGAAATGTTCGTTCCTATTACTTCGTTAAATGCTATTACCTTCCCATGAAACTTACTAATTACACAATTTGTTAAACTACTGACTTTTCAAGAGCTTATAAACTATTACCAATACATCACGACTCACGACTGGTGTCCTTCTATACCTGTTTTTCACGCTATTTTCGATTCGGCAGAACACTCGTCCAGTCAAAAGGTAAAATTTGTTAATATGTTATCTTAGAACGTTATCAGGAGGTGATATCTCTTGAGCAAGAAAAATTCTAACTCTAAGGGATTCAAGAAAGTAAATGGTCGATTAGTTCAATTTCCAGATCAATATCCGCGTTGTTTCCCTTTTTGCATACCTGAAGGGTGCTATTGGATTTGCTCATATCACACAATGGGACCATACAGACGATGAGAGAAGGACTAAGTAAGCTAATTCCCTCTGTTGATGAATGGACTTAGCAGAAGCCATTGTTAATCGAATAGTGCAGCTGGACCATAAATAAAAACCTATCGCCCACCTCCGCCCCTTACCAATAATGGAAGGGGTATTTCTTTATTACAATGAGCATTACTGTAGTGCTTAGTTATATATGAGTTCGAAAATAAAGAACTACATGCTATACGCGAAAGTTCTTTCTTATATATATTTTTACATACTTGTGTGAGAATGGGGTCACCTCACGAAACGGAAATTATCGTACGCTACGAGTCACTGACTGGGCGTAACGGCCTGAACTTGCCTGGTGCCACCTGGTTGCTCTGGTGCCATGTGTAGTCGCCAGTCAGGTTGATGTGTTCCCATCCGAGTGTTGATAGGTGTTCTAATAGGTTGTCATCAATCGACCGACCGCGCGGGCTAGTGCATTCTTGGCTTCACCTTTGTTCAAGCCAACCTGTACCCGACGGCGTAACTCAACGTTTTGCAGCCAGTCCAGTGTGAAAAGCGTACGCTCGATACGTCCTAATTCCCGCAGCGTCATAGCTAGCTCGTTCTGACGTGGATAACTGCCCAACTTTCTAAGCATCAGAGAAGCGGTGACGGTACCCTGTTTAATCGACGCTGCTAGGCGAAGAATATCGTCCCATTGTGTACGAATGTGTTTTACGTTGATGCCGCCACCGATCAGGCTTGCCAGCGTTGGGAATGCTTTTATGTCGCCGACCACATATAGATTTTTGTCTTTGAGGTCGCGGATGCCTGGAGCAAAACGGAAGCCCAATAGTTGCATCAGGCCAAAAACATGATCAGTAAAGCCTGCTGTGTCGGTGTAGTGCTCTTCAATGTGCAAATCCGACTCGTGATACAACAGACCGTCCAGTACATGGGTCGCATCGCGTTCAGCGGCGTTGATGACTTTGGTGTGAAATGGCGAATACTGATCCTGATATATGTGTGTAAAATGTGACACCGGGCTCCTTGCCATATTTCGCGTTGAAGTGACCGACGGCTTGGCCTATGCCACCAGCCCGGAACCACTGACCGTCTGATGATGAAGTCGTACCGTCTCCCCACCAAGTGCTAAAGGTCTGTTGGGACTGCGCATTGACCACTTCGGCCAGTTTTCTTAATTCTCAAGAATGCTTGCCAACCGTGGATTTGTATGCAACGAAAGGAACAAGATATTGATCTTATATTACACTACTGTTATATTACATATATGAAATATAAATCATGAGGAGTCTCTCCATGAATCAACTTTCGAATGTAGAATTTATGCTGTTGCAAATTATCGCGGAATGTAATCAAGTGTCGGGTTACGACATCAATAAGTTAATCGATCAGCGCGGCTACCGGGAATGGGCGAATATCGGCACGACTTCGATATATACAGGACTGAAGAAATTGAACGATAAAGGATTGATCGAGTCAGAGGGTTCCAGTGAGAAATCCGGTAAGGGACCTATGCCGATACGATTTATCATGATGGAAGCCGGTATGGACTTGCTAAGAAATGAAATCATTGTCAGCCTGTCTTCTTCGCGAGAACGCGACCCCCGGTTCGACCTTGGGTTGGCTGCTTTGCCTTTTGTCAAGAAGGGTGAAGCCATTGAAGCATTGCGGCAACGGCTGGATTTTCTTAAGGAGACTTCGAAACAGATCGGGCGAAAGTCCGAATCGCAAGGAGGCGTTCAATTGCCGTTGCATGTAAGAGCGCTTTTCCTTCATGCTATGAGCCTTATTGAGTGCGAACGGTCATTCGTCGTTCATCTAATCAACGAATTATTGGAGGAGATGAAATAACATGGCTACAATCATTGAAGGTTTCGTTCCTTATCAGGGCGAACATTGCGAGACGACGACGATGGGGAATTTGCTTCAATTTGCGGGTGTCCAGCTTTCAGAACCCATGTTATTCGGACTCGGACAAGGATTGGGATTCATTTATTGGGATTCGAAGGGGCTGGACTTTCCTTTTATCGGAGGAAGAGTGAAGCCGGATGAATTGTCTGCTTGCTTAGCCACGCGACTCAACTTGACCGTCAGGATACAAGAAACTTCGTCCGTTGACAAAGCTTGGCAGAACGTACAGAGCTTCATCGAACACGGCAGTCCGGTTGGACTTAAACTGGACTCTTATTATTTGGATTATTTCACAAACAAAGTGCACTTTGCCGCCCACTATGCGGTGATCTATGGGATGGATGACGAATACGCCTACATGGCGGATACGAAACAGCAGGGCGGACTGGTTAAGACGCGTTTGGATCATTTGGCCATGGCCCGCAATGCCAAGGGGTCGATGAGCTCCCGAAATCGTTCCTTCACGATTGAGTCGGTTGTTGCCCTTCCGCCGCTTGTACCTGCTATTCGTGCGTCCTTAACCCAGAATGCGAATGACTATTTGAATCCACCCATTCGAAATATCGGGAATAAAGGCATTATGAAAATGAGCAGCGAAATTTTGAAGTGGCCTGAGCGCAGCAAAAATTTTGAGCATGATCTATGTTTAACTGCGTTGCTAATGGAAAGAGCGGGAACCGGCGGTGCATTGTTTCGCAACCTGTATCGCGATTTTCTCAAAGAATGCACAGAACTGCTTGGAGACCCAAAATTAGAGCAGGCATCATTGATGTTCGCGGAAATCGCTCCAATGTGGGCCAGCGTTTCTTCTTTGATCAACCATGCAGGAAGAACGGGAAGCTACCAGGAGCTAAACCAGGTTTCTAAGCTTTTGCTCGAGATTGCGGATAAAGAACGAGCAGCTATGGAATTATTGGTGTAATTCCTAAGCTAGCATAAGGTCGGCTTATTTGAATTAAGCTTAACGTACGTTTTACGCGATTTGTTGTTGATACTCCTTATAGCAATTTCGAGAACCGGGTTACCTTGTGAGGTCCGGTTTTTTTTCATGCAAAGCATTACTTAGCGTACGATTTTTTCCGTTTCGTGAGCAGGCCCGAGAATTTCTATTTTGATATATTGCTATAATTACCACGCGGGATGTGTCGCAGCAATTTCTCACGAAATGGCTAATTGAGAGAGGTATTTCAAGCCCGTCCACCCCTCCGTCAAGGTCATTGATCGTTTCAAGTGCGGATGATACCCGCTCTCTCCCCTCATTTATCAAACGTGTGCTGTGTTAAAACGACCAGGTAACCAATATTCCCCAATTGCGTATTTAAACGTGAAAGGAGTGAATTTTGCATGATCGAATTTACATCAATTATTTTGATAACATTGCCCTTCCTTGGATGGTGTTTAATCGTACGTTCAAAGTCCCTGCGTAAAAGATGGATATATGTGCTGATCACTTCTATTATTTATTGGGGGGTTGTCGCATTAATTAACTATCTTGACCCTACGCCCCCTCACTATGAGTAACAACTAACTACGACATTAAAATTCCCACAATTACCGATTTGTTAAGCACCAACCTCCAGCCTCCCATTGCCTTCTCTGCTTCTTTCTTTGTCCGCCCCCTCATGTTCGCCATTTACGCAAATGAACATAAAAAAACCCTCCCTTCCGACCAAGGGAAGAAAAGGGAGGCTGGGTGGACTGGGTTCAAATCTCTAGTTCACCAAGTCGAACGAGTTCGACTACTGCCTGAGATCGACCTTTGACACCTAATTTTTGCATGACGTTACTAATGTGATTGCGCACAGTCTTTTCGCTGATGAAGAGTTGTCCGGCAATCTCTTTGGTTGTCTTATCTTGGACCAAGAGTTCAAACACTTCTCTTTCGCGATTCGTTAACAACGGCTTGGTTTGGTCGCTACCCTTCAATCGTGCCACCCCTCCTTGTGGGCTCTACAGGAACAAGGTTGAGGGATTACAGAGTCACCTTATCCTATGATGGGGGGTGGGTGATGGTGCCGGAATTTCAAGGATTTTAGGCTTTTGCCTTACATCCTATTCAGAAAATGGGCAATGGGTTCCGAACACCGCTGAGAAACCTCTTCGACATCCGCCGTGAATTTTCCGTTCGAGACGACGATGGCCCCCAGTTGTCCCCCGTTCAGATCGCGACGAGTTCGCCTCGCCTGATGAGATTGCCATCGGAACCCAAGGCCAACACCGCCCCCGACACTCCAGTCTATTCACCCGACACATATACTGCTCCCTACAATTCGACCATTATTTTTAACCGGATCAACCAAAGATGCCCTTGATTCGTAAAAATCAAGGGCACCACACCCTAAATAAAAGGGGTACGATTATACGTTTGCTCGAACTTATCACGCAAACCTTTGGCTAACAAGCTAAACGATCCAATGGCGATCATGAATGCCCCCAGTGGTACGAGAAAAATCCACGTATAGTTACTGTAAATAAAGCCTCGATAAGACCCAAGCAGCCCTGCCCATTCGTGTGTAATGGAATGATACAGAATCGGGTCAAAGGTCATTTTCGTACCACCTACAAACAGGTCAAATATGCCGAGAAGCCCCATCAAGGTCATGACAGCGATCATTTCTGTCACCAAGATGATAATGAGCTGTTCCTTCAAATGCGGCAAGATGTGGCGAAAGACGATTTGATTCCGGCCAGCTCCCAGTGCAACAGCAGCCAAAACGTATTGTGATTCTTTAATTTGTTCGGCCTTTTGTCGCACAGAAGAGGCTACAGAAGGTGTTCCAAGGACAGAGACGAGCCCAATGAAAAGCAGCACGAGCGTGAACGTCGGCAGCTCCGAATTCACATTGATTCCTCGCAAAAGAAAATACACGGGGATAAACACAGGCATATAGCTCCATGCATTTTCAATCGCCATCCACCAACGCTGCTCTTTATCTTGGATGCCGATGTAGAGTCCAATCCATGTACCAAGTAACACGCGAATAAATGCGATCGCAAGGGTAATAAAAACAGTGTATGGCGCTCCATGGAGCAAGAGGGTCAGTAAATCATACCCCCATTTGTCCGTGCCGAGTAAATGTTCCTCTGACGGCGGGAAGGGCGGAGAGACCATGACTTGTTTACCGTTCACAATCTCCTGACGCATCTTCGCTTGATATTCCAGATCATAGGGAGCCATGTAAGGCCCCACCACAGCGATCACGATCAGAAGGAACACGAAAATACTGCCTAGCCATAAAGAAAAATGGATTCGTTTTTTCATCAAAAAACCTCACTTATCCCTCATGCTGAAAAGTGACCAGCTGCTTAAATAAATGGGGTACGGCTATACGTCTGTTCGAATTTATCACGCAATCCTTTGGCCAGTAGACTAAAGGAACTGATTGCAAGCATATAAGCAGCAAGTGGAATCAGGAAAATCCACGTGTAATTCGTGTAGACAAAGCTTCGGTAAGTCCCGAGCAGTCCTGCCCATTCATGTGTGGTCGAGTGAAACTCAACAGGGTCATAGTACATAGTCGTGCCACCTACAAACAGACCAAATATCCCGAGAAGCCCCATCAACGTCATGGTGGCGATCATCTCTGTCACCAAAACAATGACCAGATGCTCCTTCAAATGCGGCAGAATGTGGCGAAAGATGATCTGATCCCGCCCAGCCCCCAGCGAAGTCGCAGCTAAAACGTACTGGGATTCCTTGATTTGCTCCGTTTTTTGACGGATGGACGCAGCTACCGAAGGCGCCCCTAGCACTGCCACGACCACTACGAAAAACAACACGAGCGTAAACGTTGGCAACTCTGGATTGATATTGATTCCTTTCAATAAAAAATAGACAGGAATAAATATGGGCATGTACCCCCAGGCGTTCTCAATCGCAATCCACCAACGCTGCTGCTTGTCCAATATTCCAATATACAGTCCGATCCATGCTCCAATCAATAATCGCAATAACGCAATCATGAGCGTAATAAAAATGGTGTACGGTGCCCCATGGAGTAGTTTTGTAAGCAAATCATAGCCCCATTTATCCGTACCCAACAGATGCTCGCCTGAAGGTGCCAGAGGCGGCGAAATGATCACTTGCTTCCCGTTCACCATTTCATTGCGCACTTTCACCTGGTAATCGATATCATAGGGGGCCAAATAAGGTCCGGCTACTCCAATAATCATTAGAAATACTACCAAGATACAGCCTAGCCATAAAGCCCAATTGAACCGTTTCCTCATACCATACCCTCACTCATTCCAAAAGAAGTCTGGGTTATTTATACACAACCGCGCGTTCAATCACATACAGAATGAGACGAATCAATACATAGACTAAAATGGATAGCAAAATAATACCTAAAAGTCCCATGACAGCAGCATTGAATTCGTATCCGCCATCTTTACTGAAAATAAACCGGGTCAATCCTACGACGTTTAATAAGTACTCAACAATAAACAAGTTGGCTACCGAAATCGCAATCGTCTTCTTTAAATCAGCAATCAGAAACGGCTTGATATTTTTATAGACGTGGTGAATCAGAACATGCCAAATCCCCATCCCCTTGGCAAGTGCTGTTTTTATATAGTCTTCGCCGCCAATTTGTGCATACTTCAAACTGACTACCTTCATGAGAAAAATCGTTGGTCCAATTGACAGTAAAGTGATCGGAAACCAGGTACTCTCAGAGTCACTTATGGGTGATAGGGTGATAATTCGAATGTTCGTCATCTTGTAAAATCCGACCGCACCCACAATCGAAACAACTATTAGGATAAAATCAGGAATCGTGGCAAGGAGATTCAAAACCTTTTGAAATTGACGTACAATCCGAAAGCGCTGCAATAGCAATCCAAAAATAATACTAGCAAGGACTGCGACACTAACACTTGCGAATAGTAGTTCAAAAGAGCTAATTGCAAATGGGAGGATATCCTCTGCAATGCTCCTTTCCGTTTGCCCCGAATAATAGGTTCCGAGGGAGCCTTCTGCAATCTGCTGAATCAGATATACCGTATGGACTACGATATTTCCCGGTTCGAATACTATTTCTTCCTTTTGCGTATATAGCATGAACGGCCCACCGCAAACGACGATAACTAGGAAAAACATCCCGATTAATTGTTTAACATAGGTCAAACTCTCATACCCCCTTACTATTTCCAACAATACACTATCTATTAAAAATCATCCAGACAATAGAAAATATTTTATTTTTTTATTCTATTCAAACAGAAATAAAAAAGTGGCTGAGCAGGATAGCCTGTCAACCACTTCTCCATTCATGGGAACAGTTGATTCGAAAAAGATGATAGCTGATCGATTACTTCGTAGAAGAAGTAGCTACACGCAGCTGCTCATTTTTCATGAGAAGATTTTGAATCGAAGCAGTGAAAGGTTTTCTTACTCCGTCTTTCAAACGTGGTACCATTGGAATCATCTAATAGTCCTCCTTTCTGACAATATCTTCTTAAGAATAGCATTTTTCCTTATTTACCGTCAATTATGACCATTCCCAGATAGGAAGCGAGTTGATTGATTTCGGTCATATAGATGTTTTCTTGTCCGTAATAGCCTTCCTGCTCCCCTACAACCTGTGCAAATTTCGAATAGAGCCGGTTCAAATAAACATGATTAGCATCTGCACGAAAGGTCACTTGTTTCACGTGTTCATTTTCTTCTTGGACCTGTCTAATAAGGTGGCGAAAGCCTTTCAGAAATACCCTGCTACTTCGATATTTTTCTTCAACGATGACTGAATGGATATAGCAAATTTCGCCCTCTGGGTTTGCTTGCCTTTCTCCTGTCAAGTATTGATAATGGCCCCATCCGACCAATTTACCTCGCTCGTCTTCTATCAGGATCAAATGAGAATCCGGGAGAAACGTCAAAATATGAACGAGTGTGTCACTAAGAGAAAACATACGACTAAACTCCAAGCGATTGCGCATAAAGAATAGCGTGAATTGGGCAAAATCATCGTCACTCGTACAGCTTCTGAATTGGACATGCATCCTTTGCACACTGCCTTTCTTTTTCTGTTCGTTAACGTATCGGCTGTTGGACTTTCCTGCCAATCGCCGTGTGTTGGGACGTGATGTACTGGTATACCTTCAAAGGTAAGGTCAAAACAACACAAGAGGTGAGAGCCGTCACGGTTGTTGTCTGTAAAGCACCCGCTAAGTCTGTTTCTCCAAAGTGATCGCCGTCCTCTACGATCGCAAATCGAATCTGCTCCTCAGATTCAGCAGATGTTTGGGAACATCCGTAACACCTTCTGGGCTGCTCAAAGCACTTTGCTTGTCCCATAGCCTTCTGTAATAGCCCCTCTTTTGCAACAGTTGGGAGTGAGTTCCTTGCTCCACTAGTTCCCCCTGCTCCAGCACAAATATTTGATCCTTGTCCGTTATGGTCGACAAGCGATGTGTCACCGTAATGACAGTCCGATCGCTGGAAAGCTTTGCAAAAGTCTTGTTAATAGAAGCCTCTGAAATGGGATCGAGGGCAGAAGTTGCTTCATCCAGAATGAGTAATGAAGGATTGCGCAGAATCGCTCGAGCAATGGCAAGTCGCTGCCTTTGTCCCCCAGAGAGGTTGCTTCCCCCATCCAAAACTAGTGTTTCGTACTTATCTGGTAGATTCATGATATAGTCATGGATCTCCGCTTGCTGTGCAGCCATCCTCAACTCATCGTTGGTCGCATCGAGTTTGCCGAGCCGGATGTTTTCCGCTATTGTTCCGTGAAAAAGAAAGTTATCCTGAAAGACGACCCCTACGTGGTTTCGGAAGGCTCCCCGATTACATTCATCGAGCTTTGTTCCGTTTCGTTTATCTCGATATGGCCAGAACTAGGTTGATAAAAGCCTAATAACAGCTGAACGATCGTGCTTTTTCCAGAACCGCTGGAGCCAACAATCGCAACTTTTGTTCGAGCCGGAATCTGCATGCTGACCTGATTTATATGCAACTGATTTTCCTGATAGCCAAACGCAACATTTTTTATGGACACTTCAGTCAAACGCAAATCGGGCTGTTCCGCTACAGAATGGTCGACTTTTTCACTCGGTTCATTCAGTACCTTCTGGATTCGCTCCATACTGACTTGTGCATCTGTAATCAGCGGGAGCGTAAAGGTCAGATTAAACACTGCATTCCCCATCGACGTATACATGGTGAAAAAGGCGACAAGCGAACCAACAGAGATGCGCCCGGTGAGTGCCAGATAGGAACCGAAGCCAATAATCGTAAAATTGACGAGTAGTAAGGATAGCGCAGGAATCCGTTCCAGCTTCGCTGCCATCAAATTTTTGCGATAGTTGCTGACCAACAGCAATTTGAGTCTTTCATTGAATTTATCGATCATGACATCTTGCAGGTTGAAGCCCTTGATAACCATTTGCGCTTTCGTATTTTCCTGGACATCATTCGTCATAGAAGCGAGCTGTTCTTTGTATGCGGCATTGACGGCGTGGGCACGTCGGCCAAGCAAATAAGGACCTGTACAGATCAAGATTGCTCCCACCAAGATACACAGCGCCATCACCCATTCCAAATATAACAACACCATCGTACTAATCGTCACGACCACCAATGACTGAATACCCGTCGTGAAGAGAATGGCCAACGATCTGTCAATGACGGGCAAATCCACCGAAAAGTGTGAGACTAGTTCGCCCGAACGCGTTTTGTGGAAATAGCTGACCGGCAAATGCTGCATATGGGCAAACAATTTTTGCCGCAAATCATTTTGCACACGTGCATTTAGTTTTGCCAGAACATAATCACTGATAATTCCAGCACTGACACAGATAAACCCGCTAATTGCCAATACGATCATGATGACTGTGAAAATTTGCATATCTTTGGGAACAATCGCTTTGTCAATGATCATCTGGAAACTAAGAGGTGCCAAGGATAGAAAAAGCAGATCGAGTGCAAGCGTGAGGAAAAAAAGGGAACTCAGGAGCTTATAGGGGCGTATGTAGCCAAACAGGTTTTTGATGACGAACAGCATCGTAACGTCTCCTTCTTGGATTAGAAAAATGGTTCATGTTGAAACCTGGCTGCATAGGATTGCCAAGCCAAAAACGATGCGCGATATTCATCCAATGGACCATTTGCCGTTTCCACAGAAGCTACTCGTTCTGCAATCTTGGTAAACAATTTACGTAAAGAGTCGTCCGAGGAAGTCCAGAATCGAAACTCCTTCACGTCTTCCTCCATATAGGCGATATATTCGGTTACATACTGAAGGGCATGCAAAAAAAGGCGACTGCTACGATACTGTTCTAAAAAATAGACTACCTGAATTTGAACGATATGCTTGTCTTCGTACTGATTTTCACCTGTCCCGTAAATGTACGAAAAGGCACCGATCACTTCATCGTCATCGTTGAAGCAAAGAAATGCTTTCCCCTCCATTAAAACGGGACTCGCCAGAAAACTGAGTGTCACAGGAAAGGAATAGGGCATGCGAAGCTGGTCGTAGTTTTCCAATAAAAAGGCCATGTATTTCTCATAATACATCTCAGCTGAACAGATCGAGAAGTAATGATCCATCTCGTTCCATCCCTCCTTTGAATGATGATGTTGTGGCTACGTATCCTTCACAAAAAAGACGGCCATTAGCCGCCTCTATCTTATCACAATAATTTGAATATCCAGTCTGCCCATGTCATGAAGATCGAGTGGTGCAGCCAATGCTGTCCCTGCCATGTCTTTCAAGTCATGCTGGTGTAAAAATAAAGGCGGGGTAATGTCTACAATAACACCTCGATTGGACAAAAGCGTACTCGCATTCCCGGAAATCATGTTCCCCAACTCGGAAATGGCACTTTTTCCGAGCTCATCCATCTCTTGCACGGGGTAGCCGCCCATCATGGCCGAGACAATGCGCAAAGCCAATTCCTCTTGCAGACCGAAAAAGACCTCACCCTGTAATTGACCTGTCATTCCGATTCGAATCCATGTATGGCCTTCTACATGGCTCCATTCTCTTTCAGCTAACTCTCCACGCGAAATGTCGACATTGCATACTTGTTGAATCACGGACGAAGCTGATTCAAGAAATGGATCAAGGTACTGGACTATCATCTGCGTTCTCTCCCTTTCCCGGGCAATTCACTCTCAGAGGTTGTTCAAAAAGTCGTCTTTTGATCACGTAGTAGTACTGGAAGCCTATTCGACATCGAAAGAGGTGTTGAAAAGACGACTTTTTGAACACGCACTCGTATAGGAATATCATAATGTCGATTTTTGGCAGACGCAATAGGATTACGAAAACTTTATAGGCATAAGGTCATAGAAACATGGTGTGCCAGGAAAATAATCATCTACTTTTGTCTCATGACGAAAGGTATAGATGGCCGTGCACGTTCGCAAGTCTAATATTTCTACCCCGATCTCATGCTTACTCAATTGCCACATCGGAAGCTGGACTCGATCAAAGGCAAAAACAGTATCTCCAAATGCCAAGCATTCCTGTATACAGCGGACAGCATCGTACCGTTCGTCGGCCTCAAGCAAATGAACGGGCTCCAAACCGAATTGTTCGATCAGATGAATACGATCCCACAATTGCTCTGCCCCATGCTTCCTTCTAGCGGTCCTTCTTGGTGATAGCACAGGGTACTCTCTCGTAACATATTCCCACATGATCCCGTGGTAAAACATCGAATGGAATCCTCCCACAAAAATTTGGCCCGGCAATAGCCTTTTCTCTGCTACTGACGGGCCTGCTACTCTATTTTTTCTTACCGACGACGTTCATCTCCGCCCGGGCTTCCCTACCCAGTGCATCAGTAGCAACAACCGTCAATTTTTGCTTGCCTTCCTCTACCTCATGAAGCACCAAGCGAAATAGCCCACGATCATTCGCGTTGGTCTGAAAGCTTTTTGATCCATAGTTGATTTGAAGGTTAACAGCACCGGCACCTGTCACTTTCCCTTCGATGGGCAGTGCTTCACCTTCCTGCCCTTCTAGCTGTTTGTTCGGCAGCTGGATCGTCGGAGCTGGCACTGTTCGCGCCTTGTAGGATATACGCTGCTCCCCATTGCTTATGACGACCGACCCTGAATTGGCATCGACATACGCATACACTAGCAACATACTTTGATTACCTGCACCGTCTTTGCCTTCAAGCAAAATACGATTTTCTCCCTGCTTCATACTCAAAATTTGCGTTACGTATTTTTGGGCAGGAATTTCCAATTGCTCTTCTTCAAAGTAGGACACGATTTGCCCATTGATACTTACCTGACCTTTATATGTTTGATCTCTGTACATGAAGCGGACTGGAACCAGCATGTTCTTGGTTGCTGCATCGAACTGGACGTCTTCGCTGCCATCGTTTAACAATTGCAGTGTTGGAGGACTCGTATCGACGATGACCCGCTGCGTGAATTGGCGCTTGTTTCCATACATATCCATCGCACTGTACATCACATAATTGAGACCTTCCGTTAATCGCAGGATGGTTTCAAATGATCCATCCGTCGCCAGCTTTACAGGCGTTTTGTTAATCGACAAGCGGACTCTGTCCATCATATCCTCGCCTGTTACTTTGCCCCTGAAGGCTACATCCGGCTGCTTGGATATTTTCAGATAAGGAAACAAATCATCCGGGAACTCCACAAATGGCGGAGTGCTGTCACTTTTCCCGTTAATATGCGCCACACTGATGTTCCCTGCATAATCATACGCTACCACACTCATTTTTTTATCCGGCTGATTAATGAGTGTGCTGGACACTTTTGGAGAATAGGGACCGCCTACCCTTTTGCCGTTTACATAGAGGAAATAGGCTTGGATATCTTTATCGCGGCTGCTCCACTGAACCCGGTTTCCTGACACAGAAGCTGTAATCACAGGAGCTTTTGTATCCACGCGGATGGGGAGTGTCATTGATTGCCAATTTGCATTGCGGTCGTCTATTTTGGCCTTAATGGAGAATTGGTACTGTCCATCAGGTGCCTGTATATAGGCGCCTTTTTGTGGTGAAAAGATCTTTCCATCCCAGCTCCACGCTTCCTTTTCCGTAAAATAGTATGGCGTCCCCAGCTTGGATTGGTCGTACTTGCTCACCTTTTCATCACGCACAAGAGTGCGAATCGGCTTGCCTGACTGGTCTGTTACTTCGACGATAATATGACGGGCATTGCGCAAAAAAGTAATCGAAGGAGCCGCAACATCGTAATGCCCATCCCCGTTTGGCGAAAAGGCAATATGATTGGGGTCGACTTTCGCACCGCCATCGGCTTTGACACCTGTAACACCTAGATAATCCCGATAGCGCCATTTGTCATTGCGTTTATCGTGATACCAGCTCGTCTTGACACCTGTTCGTTTTTCCTGACTTTCTGCCTCCCATACGGGCTGATCCATAATCCTTGGTTCATCCCAGTCGCCGTAGAAGCCATAAAACGACGTGCGCAACGTTGGCAGCTCCTTATCATCTGGTTGAAAGGAAATAAATCCTTCTGCAAATTGATTGCGTGCTGAGCCTTTCGGAATCGTGAGCGTTACCTTCACTTCCTCTAACTTCCCCGGCGCAACGGTAATCTTAGGAGCGGAAAATTGCAATTCTGCCCCCTCGAAAAGGGTATCGGTTAGCATGTTGATCCCATTCTTGCGCAAGTCAGTCATCACACCAAACTCATTTTGCAGCTGATACGTAATGGGCTTTTTGCCAAACTTGTTATTAATGAATAGAGAAAAGGTCGTTGAATTCCCAATCTCTCCCAATGAGACACCTGCTTTTCCTTTTGCATTCACAACAATGGCTGGCGTCTTGATTGCTTTTGCGATTTGCATCAGTCCTGCCCCTTGAACCCGTGGGCTGTAAGGAACTTTTTTTGCTTTCTCTTTATCCGCTGCGGGTACGCTGATTTGCGGATCGATAATCGGTTCTGCTGTATTCATCGCCGCCGCCTTTAACGTATCGACAAGCGATCTGCCTTGCAGGTTCCGCCCTTGCTTGAGATAGCCTTGCTTCAGCAAAGCCATCCCGCCTGCCACATGTGGCGTTGCCATTGACGTACCACTTTTCACGGCATATTCAGACTCTCGCGTGAGTGACAAGATGCCCCCACCTGGAGCTGCAATCTCCGGCTTGAACTGCAAATCGGGGGTTGGTCCCCATGACGAAAAGGCCGAGATCGTTCCTCCGTCTGGATAAGGCATTGGATTTTGTCCATATTCACCGTTAAAGGAGACCGTCACTTTCTTGCCTTTTTTAATCGCTTGTGCCATTTGCTCTCCCATGTGCTTTAAGACAGAAACAGCCGGGATTTGTTTGGCATGCTCTGCACTGATAATGAGTGGTCCCATTTCATTGTTGTAGATGATTGCACCAACTGCTCCTGCTTCTTTGGCAAGGCGCAGCTTATCGTCGAATGAAATGTCGCCTCGCTCGAGCAATACCACCTTATCTTTTACGGAAACATTGTAGTCTTCCTTCTTCCCTTTTCCCATATAGACAAGCGGGTACGGCTTCATCAGTGTCATGACTGGGTTTATTGCCCCCCCGCCTTCCACGTATCCCGATAAATACACGACTTTCTCCATACTGGGTACCCCTTGCACCGTGAAGCTATAGCCAGCGAGTGCTGTAGCATTGACAGAAGCAACTGAAAACGCATCAGGACTCAAGCCTGGAGAACCGATCATGGCGATATCCGGATTCTGTGCTCGTACCTTATCACTGCCGAAATACGCATCATTACCCGCGGCTGCCACTACTACGATCCCATTATCGACTGCTCGCTTTACTGCCATTTGCTCCACATTGGTTTCATCCACATAGCCCGCTGAGGAACCGAGACTCAAGTTGATGACATCTGCTTTTTTCGTAATGGAATCATTGATCGCAAATAAAATCGATTCACCTAGCCCAGGAACCTCGCTTTGATAATTGGAAAATACTTTTTGGCTGATGAGCTGGGCTTCAGGAGCAACCCCTTTTACTTTTCCGTTCGCACCAATAATTCCCGCCACATGGATACCATGCTGAGATTCCGATACGTCTTCCGTTGTTTGCGTACGATCAGCCCAGTTAAAGCCAGGGATCACCTTCTGGGAAGAGCCTGACTTTTGCATGGCTGAACGCTTATCATGCGGGGCAGGCAAATCGGGATGGCGCGGATTGACTCCCGTATCGATCACAGAAACGAGCATCCCTTCCCCTTTTACCCCCGATTCCTCCCAAGCCTTAGTCGCCTCAATCATTTCCAGCGAATCGACAGGCGCGGATTTTAATTGCTCACCTCGCAGTAGTAGTTCTTGCCGTTGCCATTCATCTGCCTTTGTTTTATATTCCTTATCCACCTTGCCTGTATGTAATGGCTCGTGCATTTCCGCGAGATCCTGCAAAATCTGCGTACGAATGGTCGCCGTTCCTTCAAACGCTGTTGTGCTGACAGTCGTTGCGGGAAGCAAAGCCAATATCAATCCAATGCTGCATACCTTTTTCTTCATCGTTTGCCCCCTTGCTGGAAGTCATTCCATTATGTTTTCAGTTTTCACTAGGAATCGCTTGGGTATTCCCTTCTTTTCGCAAAGGTTGACAAACGAAGTATTTTCAGCCTATATTTAAGTGCGTTAAATATTACATATCAAATATTCCCGATAACGAAGAAATAGATCAAATAAGGAGAAGATACGAGCATGCCCTCCCCCTTAACAGATACGCTTGAGCGCCTGCAGGAGGCGTTTCGTACCATTATGCGCACGATGGGAACGCAATTAGCCGAACCTGTCTCTGGTTTAACTGGCCCGCAATTCTACATTCTTCATCAGTTGGAACAGAAGGAAAAATGCACCGTTGGAGAATTGGCTGAATCAATGGGGGTCAAACCGAGCGCAATCACAGCAATGGTCGACCGTTTGGATAAACACGGCTTCGTCGCCCGTGATCGTGATGAGGAAGATCGCCGAGTGGTTTACATCAGCTTGCGCGATTCTGGCAAAAAAATTCTGCAAGTAGCCAAGCAGAATCGGAGAGAAAAGCTAAATAAAATGTTCTCTCACCTCAGCGAAGATGAACTCCAGCACTTCGTCCTCATTTTTGAAAAGCTGGCGATGGCGGCGGTCATCGAGACGAATTCCGAGAACTAAAATCAAAGAAAAAAGGCGTGCATTCCGGATAACCGGTGCACGCCTTTTCTTCGTCTATTAGGAGAAGAAGAACTTCTTCACTGCATGTTTAGTTGTTTCTTTGTTCATGTGAGCGATCGAAGTTGTCAGCGGAATGCCTTTTGGACATGCTTGTACGCAGTTTTGCGAGTTACCGCAATCACCGATACCGCCATCTTCCATCAGGGCTTCCAGACGCTCATGCTTGTTCATCATACCCGTTGGATGCTGGTTGAACAGACGAACCTGCGAAATCGCGAACGGACCGATGAACTCAGCCTTTGCATTCACGTTCGGGCAAGCTTCCAAGCAAACACCGCACGTCATGCACTTCGAAAGCTCGTACGCCCATTGACGCTCAACTTCCGGCATGCGAGGACCAGGTCCCAGATCATGCGTACCATCGATCGGAACCCACGCTTTTACGCGTTTCAGCGCATCGAACATGCGGCTGCGGTCAATCGACAAGTCACGTTGTACAGGGAAGGTGCTCATTGGCTCAAGACGAATCGGCTGTTCCAGTTTATCAACCAGTGCCGAGCACGCTTGGCGCGGTCTTCCGTTAATAACCATCGAGCACGCACCGCATACTTCTTCCAAGCAGTTCGATTCCCAGTTTACTGGAGACGTTTTTTGACCTTGTGCGTTGAGTGGATTACGTTGAATCTCCATCAAAGCACTAATCACGTTCATACCAGGACGGTAAGGGATTTTGAACTCTTCCTTGTACGGAGTGCTGTCAGGGCTATCTTGACGAGTGATAATCAAATGAATCAATTTTTCTGCCATGATCAGTTTCCTCCTCTCTTATTTCTTGTCAGACGTATAGTCACGTTTACGTGGTGCGATCAGGGATACGTCGATGTCTTCATAGTAGATTTCAGGCGCAGTCGTTTCAGCATTGTACTTCGCCATTGTCGTCTTCATGAAGTTCTCGTCATCACGCTCAGGGAAATCAGGCTTGTAGTGAGCACCGCGGCTCTCGTCGCGCTTGAGAGCACCGATCGTGATCGCACGGGACAGTGCGAGCATGTTCCAGAGATGACGGGTAAACGCAGCACCAGAGTTGCTCCATTTATTTGTATCGTTGATGTTAATTTTCTTGTAGCGTTCCATCAGTTCAACGATCTTATCATCCGTTTTTTGCAGACGGTCGTTGTAACGTACTACCGTTACGTTGTCAGTCATCCACTCACCCAGTTCCTTGTGGATCAGGTAAGCATTTTCTGTTCCGTCCATTTTCAGGATGCTGTCGTATTTCGCTTGCTCTTGGCTAGCAAAGCCGTCGAAGAGCGTGGAAGACAGATCATCAGAGGATTTGTTCAAGCCTTTGATGTACTCGATTGCTTTTGGACCTGCTACCATACCGCCATAGATCGCGGACAGGAGGGAGTTCGCACCCAAACGGTTTGCACCGTGCTGAGAGTAATCGCACTCACCTGCTGCAAACAGACCAGGGATATTGGTCATTTGGTTGTAGTCTACCCACATACCGCCCATGGAGTAGTGAACCGCAGGGAAAATCTTCATTGGAACTTTACGTGGGTCATCCCCTACGAATTTTTCGTAAATCTCGATAATACCGCCCAATTTTACATCCAGTTCTTTTGGATCTTTGTGGGACAGGTCGAGGTATACCATGTTTTCGCCGTTGATACCCAGCTTCATATCTACGCAAACGGAGAAGATTTCGCGAGTCGCGATGTCACGCGGAACCAGGTTTCCGTATGCAGGGTATTTATCTTCCAGGAAGTACCAAGGCTTACCGTCTCTGTACGTCCATACACGGCCACCCTCACCACGAGCAGACTCGGACATCAGACGCAGCTTGTCGTCGCCAGGGATTGCAGTTGGGTGAATTTGGATCATCTCACCATTGGAGTAGATAACCCCTTGTTGATACGCCGCAGACGCTGCTGTACCTGTATTGATAATCGAGTTCGTCGATTTACCGAAGATGATACCAGGTCCGCCTGTTGCCAAAATAACGGCATCCGCACGGAAGGATTGAATTTCACCGGAACGCATGTTTTGCGCAGTAATCCCGCGACAGGTTCCTGTATCGTCCAAAACGGCTCCGAGGAAATCCCAATATTCGTACTTGGTTACCAGACCTTCAGCTTCATAACGGCGTACTTGTTCGTCCAATGCGTACAAAAGCTGTTGTCCAGTGGTCGCACCCGCAAAAGCGGTACGGTGATGTTTGGTTCCCCCGAAACGACGGAAGTCCAACAGACCTTCTGGCGTACGGTTAAACATAACGCCCATACGGTCCAACATATAGATGATGCCAGGTGCTGCATCGCACATTGCTTTAACTGGCGGTTGGTTTGCCAAGAAGTCTCCGCCATATACTGTATCGTCGAAGTGCTCCCATGTGGAGTCGCCTTCCCCTTTGGTATTTACCGCACCGTTAATACCGCCCTGCGCACAGACAGAGTGGGAACGTTTTACCGGAACCAGGGAGAACAGCTGAACAGGAACGCCTTTTTCTGCTGCTTTAATGGTAGCCATCAAGCCGGCCAAACCTCCACCGACAATGATCAGTTTACCTTTTGCCATGAGTTTTGTCCCCCTATCCCTACAAAATGAAAGCCGACATCGCACGCAAGCCGATGAAGGTTACAATTACGAATACGCCCAAAGTCAGGAATGTTGCAATGCGTTGGGAACGCGGCCCAACTGTAATTCCCCAGTGAACCAGGAACGACCACAGTCCGTTGGAGAAGTGGAAAGTCGTGCTAATAATCCCGATTGTGTAGAATACGATCATTGCAGGACTGCTCAAAATGTTTGCCATCATGTCATAATCTACGTGTGCACCCAGTGCTTTTTGGATACGGGTTTCCCAAACATGCCAAACAATAAAAATGAGGGTAATGACTCCTGTAACGCGTTGCCACAAGAACATTTGGTTTCGGAAGTAACCGAAGTTCCCTACGTTATGCTTCGCTTGGAACGCAATGTAGAGACCGTAAACTGCGTGAAACAGGATCGGGAGGTAGATCAAGGCAAATTCAAGTACTAACAGAAATGGAAGGCTTTCAATGAAGCCTACTGCCTGGTTGAAAGCTTCAGGTCCACGAGTCGCTTGATAGTTGGCGGTCAAGTGGAACACGAGGAAGAGCCCGATCGGAAACAAACCAAGAAGTGAGTGTAGCTTGTGACTGAGAAAGCTATGGCCTTTCGCCATACAATGGTCCCCCTTTCAATGTATGTAACTCTCAATTCTGTGAAAAACGTCAAGCATCACCGCAAGCGGTCCAAAACGGTTTTCGTCCGTTTTGATAGACCTTTCCCCAATATCCTAACCCATTGCCTCACCCATTAGACATAGCAAAACCGCCACGATCATTTTATGAAGAGCATCTTGACGCTGTTCACAAAAAGACTGCGTTTGCTAGATCATATGAATTTGTCGGAATGTGTCAAAATTCGAGAAAAAGTTGGGCAAAACTTTGACCAAATCCAATTGTACTCTTGTCGACACAGAGCGTCAAGACAATCAATGTACTAAATACATTGATAGAATAACTTTGTTTAGTCTAGCTATTTTTTCTATTAAGATGTCATAAATGTGAGCCCCTCCTCATAATCTAGTACAGACAGGAGGGAGGCACATATGAAAGAGAAGGATCAGCTTGCAGCACTGTTGCCGCCGGAGACCATTCCCTATGCGGAAAGAATGAACATGCCCTATCTTGGCTATCATCTTCTACGCGAAACGCTGACCAGCACCCTGCTAGGTGACAGTGAAAACCATATTCTCTATTGGATAGGAAAAAATATGGGCCGCCAAATCCCCATCCAATCTGCAACTGGCCCGATTATGCCTTTTATTCGGCTCGGATTAGGCCAACTAGACATCGTGGAGGAGACCGGGCAAACTATCGTCTATTCGCTCACTCATTCTATTTTTAGCTATCAGTCTATAGAGAGACTAGGATGCAGTCTTTCTTTTGAGGCTGGGATCATAGCTGGGATGATTGAGCAGTGGAAAGCAAGAGAGGCATTCAGCAAAATCGAAATGGAAAGCCCTTCAGACATACGTATATCTGTACAAGTAGCGTCATGAAGAAAATGCCCCCTCTACCTGTAACAAAGGGAGAGGGAGCATCCATCCATGTTTTATACTCCGTGCACGACCGCGGTTTCCTCGACATCCAGACCATATGCCGAATGAAGACTGCGAACAGCCAGCTCCGTCAAAGCTGCTGGAATAACGCAAGAAACCTTGATATCAGACGTAGATACCATTTTAATAGATATTTCTTTTTCTGCCAGGACGCGGAACATCTCGGCAGCTACCCCTGGATTGTTGATCATGCCTGAGCCAACAATCGATACCTTGGTCAAGCCTTCCTCGAAATCGACTTTTTCAAAGCCAAGCTCGGTTTTGTTTCTGTCCAGCGTATCCAGTGCTTTTTTCAGATCATCCGCTGCAACGGTAAAAGAAATGTTCGTAACAGACGCATCATAGGAGCTTTGGATAATGATATCGACGTTCACCTGATTGTCCGCCAACGTATTAAACAGACGGGAGAGCGTCCCGACCTTGGCAGGCATGCCGACCACCGTAATTTTGGCTACATCTTCATCGTGTGCAACTCCACTTACTACTCTTCCTGTTTCCATGTTGGCAACCTCCTCAACGTACGTACCATCTTCGGCAGTAAAGCTGGAGCGGACGACCAGCCTTACCTTGTATTTTTTCGCAGCCTCTACTGACCTTGGATGAAGAACCCCTGCACCGAGGTTCGCCAGCTCCAGCATCTCATCATACGAGATCGTATCCAGCTTGCTCGCAGCTGGAACCATTCGCGGATCAGCTGTGTACACCCCGGACACGTCCGTAAAGATTTCGCATTTCTCAGCGTTCAAGCTCGCTGCGAGTGTAACCGCAGATGTATCCGATCCACCGCGGCCGAGCGTCGTAATTTCACCTTCGTCACTGATCCCTTGGAATCCTGCCACAATCACCACACGACCACGACCGAGCTCGGATTGAATCCGCTCTGGATCAATCTGCTTGATCCGTGCTCTTCCGTGAATCGCCTCTGTGGTAATTCCAGCCTGCCAACCCGTCAGAGAAATGGCGTCGTAGCCTTTTGTATGCAAGGCCATCGACAAAAGCGCGATCGATACCTGCTCCCCCGTGGTCAGCAGCATATCCATTTCACGCTCGGATGGGTATGCGCTAATCTGCTTGGCCATGTCTACCAATACGTCAGTAGATTTCCCCATTGCAGAAACAACGACTACCACATCATGCCCTTCCTCTTTGTAGCTGATAATTCGATCCGCAACTCGTAAAATTCGCTCAATGGTACCTACAGAGGTGCCTCCGTATTTCTGCACGATCAACCCCATGCGGCTTCTCTCCCTTTTCTCATATCCAATGTTGGTATTTATCTCGTATCGTATGGTTTTTCACTATTCTCTCTATAAGGAAAAGTCTTGCATTTTTATTTTACAAAAAAGGCACCGACAAGGAATAAGACCTGCCGCTGCCTATTGTTTCGACATACCGGTTCCTCCCTCCCAATACACGCGGACAACGAAGATTGACAGTAAACACCATCAAAACTCACATTGACACACCGTGAGATAGCTCTCCATCTGACAATTGGTCATTGTGCAGATGACAGTCCTGCATTTGTTCAACGCAGACCCAGCATGGAGAAAAGCGGGTTTCCCTCCACACTTCGGCGAATTCCCCTTTTCCGTCCCCTTCACAGATACCCGATCTCAGGGTGGTACTCTTGGTTTTCGCGCCTCTACCTCACTCCATAATGGAAGTGAGGCTAACTATTCTGTTTGAATCGGATTATATCATGAGTCTAAAAATGGATCAATTCCTTTTTAAGAGGATGTTCCAAAAGTTACATTTGCTATGTGTCCAGCTTGCGCAGATGAGTGATGATTTCTTTTGCCAGCTTGTCGCCGATCCCTAATTGACGGAAGTCTTCAACCGTCGCCTCGCGCATTTTTTTCAGCGAGCCAAAATGAGAGAACAACAGCTTGCGTCGCTTCTCACCGATACCCGGGATCTCATCTAATTGCGAAGAGAGCATCGTTTTCGTCCGGGATTGTCTGTGGAACGTAATAACAAAACGGTGGACTTCATCTTGGATGCGCTGCAACAAATAAAACTCATAGCTATCACGCCTAAGATTTACAGGCTCTGGCGGATCTCCGTACATGAGCTGAGCAGTGCGGTGCTTCTCATCCTTCGCGAGTCCACAGACGGGAATATAGAGACCCAGCTCGTTTTCCAGCACGTCCATAGCCGCACTGATTTGACCTTTTCCACCATCGATCACAATCAGGTCGGGCATCGGCTGGTTTTCTTTCAGCAGGCGAGAGTATCGACGGAGAACGACTTCGCGCATGGAGCCGTAATCATCTGGTCCCTCGACGGTTTTGATCTTGAATTTGCGGTACTCCTTTTTGTCAGGGCGGCCGTCTGTAAACACAATCATCGCAGACACAGGCTCTGTTCCCTGAATGTTGGAGTTGTCAAACGCTTCAATTCGATGAGGAACCGGAATCCCTAAAATGTGACCGAGATTGTGTACCGCTTGGACCGTACGAGCATCGTCCTTGGACATCAGCGCGAACTTCTCCTGCAAAGCAATACGGGCGTTCTCGGAAGCCATGTTCACGAGCTCATGCTTTTTGCCTCTTTTGGGAGCGTGGACTTTGATGCCCAGCCACTCACTCAAAAGCTCCGGTTCACTCTCTTGCGGGAGCAAAATTTCTTTTGGCAGCGCATTTTGCTTGTCGTAGTAGAACTGGCTCACATAAGACATGAAGTCTTCGGTTTCGCTACCGTAGTATGGAAAGGAAGTCGTCTGACGCTCGATCATCTTCCCTTTTCGCATATAGAACACCTGAATGCACATCCAGCCTTTTTCCACAGCAAACCCAATAATGTCGCGGTCTACCGTATCAGCGAACGTGATCTTCTGCTTCTCCATCACCGCTTCGATGCTCTTGATCTGATCGCGATATTCCTTGGCGCGTTCGAACTCCATGTTTTCTGCGGCTTGCAGCATTTTTTCCGTGAGAGTTTGCTTCATTGCATCATGGCCACCATCGAGGAACCGGCTGATTTCATCCACCAAACGCTGATTTTCCTCTGCCGATACCTCGTACACACAGGGCGCTAGACATTGTCCCAAATGGTAGTAAAGACAAACCTGCTTGGGCATATTGCGGCATTTGCGCAACGGATAGAGGCGATCCAGCAGCTTCTTCACCTCGGAGGCATCTCCGGCATTCGGATACGGACCGAAATACTTGGCTTTATCTTTTAATACCTTACGGGTAATCTCCAGGCGGGGCTGTGCCTCATTCGTAATTTTGATGTACGGGTACGTCTTGTCGTCGCGGAGCATGACATTGTAACGCGGGTCGTGCTCTTTGATCAGGTTGCACTCGAGGATGAGCGCCTCAATCGCTGAGGATACCACAATGTACTCAAAGTCCACGATCTCACTGACCAACAGCTGCGTCTTCCCGTTATGACTGCCTGTAAAATAAGAGCGGACGCGGTTTTTCAGAACCTTGGCTTTTCCTACGTAAATGATTTCCCCGCTCGCATTTTTCATCAGGTAGCAGCCTGGCTTATCTGGAAGGACGGCCAGTTTATCTTTTAAGGAGCTGTTCATGGCTGCTCCCTCCTCTTTGCTCTATATCTGCCTTGTATCTATTTGTTCTTGTGGATTGGCTTTTCCAATACATACAGTTCATCTTCTAAGGAACTCATTCGTTCCATCAGCAGCTTGCGGCTGTCTTGTACCCCTTGATTGTAATAGAAGGGGCCGAGCTCCTTTGAAAAAAAGGCAATCAACTCTTCCGTCTCCAAATTGCCGAGTGTCTCCGACCGTTCTTCTATAAAATAGCGCTGTACTTGATGAACAAGATATTCCATTTGCTCTCTCGTCAATTTGGTTGGCATCGTATCCAGCTTCCTTCCGTTTTTCGCATCATAAGAGAATATACGTTCTACCCTTCATAGTACCATGGAATCAATACGAAAAAAACTGCCGCCTCATTACATGGCGACAGTTTTTTATAGGCAGACTAGTGCTTGCGACCGCCCAAATATGCCTCTTTTACACGCTCGTCGTTTAACAATGATTCTCCTGTACCGTCCAATACGATTTGCCCTGCCTCCAGTACATACCCGTAATCAGCGATTTTGAGGGCCTGTTTGACATTTTGCTCCACGATGAGGACGGTTGTACCTTCCGCATTGATTTCTTTGATCACCTTGAAAATGTCCGACACCACAATGGGAGCCAAACCCATCGACGGCTCGTCCAAAAGTAGCAGCTTCGGTCGAGACATCAATGCGCGGGCAATGGCTAGCATTTGCTGCTGACCGCCAGACATCGTCCCTCCCAATTGAGAAAGCCGTTCCTTGAGGATAGGGAACCAGATCATCATCTTTTCCATGTCGTCCTTGATTCCTTGTGCATCGTTGCGCTGGAATGCACCCATCTCCAGGTTTTCCAGCACGGTCATCTTCCCGAGGATCGCACGCCCTTCTGGTACCAAAGCCAGTCCGGCTTTTACGATCTGATGAGGTCTCGAACCCTCTATACGTTGACCACAAAACGTAATCGTCCCTGCTTCAGGCTTCAGTTGACCTGCGATCGTACGCATGGTTGTGGTTTTCCCCGCTCCGTTCGCCCCGATTAGCGAGACGATTTTGCCCTCAGGCACTTCCAGCGTGATCCCACGAATTGCCTTGATTTGACCGTAGGAGGTCGTCAAGTTTTGTATGTTCAGCATCTTATTCATCCTCCTTGCCGAGGTAGGCTTCAATCACATCTGGATTGTTTTGTACCTCTGCCGGGGTGCCGTCAGCAATTTTGACCCCAAAGTTGATACATACGACCTTTTCACACAGGTTCATGACCAATCCCATATCATGTTCGACCAACAGGACCGTCGTCCCGTCATCGCGAATTTTTTTGACCAGCTCCATGAGCGCTTTTGTCTCAGTCTCGATCATTCCGGCAGCAGGCTCGTCCAAAAGTAAAAGCTTTGGCTCAGTAGCCAGTGCCCGTGCAATCTCCAGGCGCCGTTGTTGACCGTAGGCCAAAGTATCCGAGCGCACATCTGCAATGTCAGACAAGCCTACGAATTCGAGAAGCTCCTCTGCTTTTTTGGTAACCGCCTTTTCTTCCGCACGTTGTCCGGGTGTTTTCAAAAGGGATGCCCAGAAGCCTGCCTTCATGCGCGAGTGGCAGCCTACCTTCACGTTGTCCAGCGCACTCATGTGACCGAAGAGGCGAATATTTTGGAACGTCCTCGCAATCCCCATTTCGGTAATTTTGTTCGGCGCTATTCCATTTAGCTTTTGTCCGGCAAAAGAAAAAGTACCCGTCGTTGGTTCGAATATACCCGTTGCCATATTGAAAATGGTCGTTTTCCCCGCACCATTCGGTCCAATCAAGCCGACAATTTCGCCCTCTCCGACGGAAAAAGAAACGTCACGAAGAGCGGTGATGCCGCCAAAGCTTTTTCCTACGTTCGCAAGTTCCAGCAACATCCTATACTCCCCCCTTCGCTTCCTTATCCGATGACTTGCCCCGACGACGCTTGAACAGCTTCTGGAACGTGTCGGCACCGATCAAGCCATGCGGGCGGAACGCCATTACACCGACCATGATCAAACCGTACATGAGCATTTTGTACTCGGCCAAACCACGCAGTACCTCTGGCAATGCCGTGAGAACCAAGGCACCAAACAGCGGTCCCCATACGACTTCGCTACCTCCGATCACGGCATAAGACAGAATCTCTACAACTTTATGGTAGTTAAAATCATCTGGCGTAATGGTCGTCGTAATGTGAGCGAACAATCCTCCACACACCCCTGCCAAAATTGAACCGATCACAAAAGCAAGCATTTTATAATAGTTGACTTGCAATCCCATCGCTCGTGCCGCCGTTTCATCTGCTTTGATCGCTTCAAAAGCACGCCCAAGACGCGAACGGTTCAAACGCAGCGTCAGGAAAAGAACGAAGGCAAACAGGAGCAGCATAAACACAAAGGTCGATAATGACTTCATTTGCATGACCGAAATACCAAAGGTTTGCGCTTTTAACCCCATTGCTTTTTCAAAATCGTACAAGTAATTGCCAATCGATTGAAGTCCGGTCAATCCGAGGGCGCCATTCGTAATTTCCATATTAAGAAAAATAACGCGGATCACTTCACCAAAGCCAAGCGTAGCAATAGCCAGGTACAAGCCATGGAGCTTCAATGTCGGAGCACCGATCAAGAGTGCAATCAGCCCAGCCGCCAGTCCTCCGATTATGATGGCGATAAACAGAGGCATGTCCGCTTGCTTTGTCAAAATACTCGCCGTAAAAGCACCAATGCTCATAAAGCCCGCATGGCCCAAGGAAAGCTGGCCCGTCGAGAGCGTAATGTAAATACTGATCGCTAAAATACTGTTTAACAAGATAAAAGTCAGTACCTGTAAGTTATATGGATTGAGAATGTCCAATGTCTGCACCTCCCTTACGCTTTGCGTCCAAATAGTCCTTCCGGCTTCAAGAGCAAAATGAGAATGATCAAGCCAAAAGCAACCGCATCCCGATACGACGAGTCTCCGTACGCGACAGTAAACACCTCGATAATCCCGAGCAATACGCCACACACCATGGCTCCAGGAATGCTGCCTACTCCGCCTAATATCAAAACAGCCAAACCTTTGAAGCCAAGCGTCATCCCCATCGTCGGAATGAGAGCAGAGTACGCCATCCCGATCAATATTCCGGCGACGCCTCCCAGTGCCGAAGCAAGCATAACGGTCACGACAATGACCATGTTCGTGTTAATCCCCAAAAGATTTGCAGTATCCGTATTTTCAGCCGTCGCGCGAATCGCTTTTCCCATTTTCGTTTTTTGAATCCAGAAATGCAGGACAAACATCAGCAACACAGAAATCCCCAAAATAACGAGATCGACGCTGCGAATTTGAATGAGCCCCAAGTCAAAAGTGGTATCCCCAAAGGATTGTGGGAACGCACGGGAGTCAGCACCGAAAAACTTGTGCATGGCTTCCTCCATCAAAATGGCAAATCCGATCGTACTGATCAAGGATGCCAGATGGGGTACATTTTTTTTACGAAGGGGGCGAAGCGCTGTATACTCCAGCACGAGACCCAAAATGGCCGATATCACGATCGCCACGATCAGCGCTACCCCTAAAGGCATATTCAGGCTGGTCATCAATACCAAGCCAACCAGTGATCCAAAAATAAAAATTTGGCCGTGTGCCATATTAATGATTCCCAAGACACCAAAAATGAGCGTATAGCCCAATGCAATCAATGAATAAGTGCTACCAACTGTCAAACCGTTGACTAATTGCTGCCAAAACAAATGCCTCACCTCACTGTTAAGTGGTTAACATCCAACGATGATTGAGTTATTCTCGCTGGATCAGCAAGCGAAGAACTTCATCTGGTACTTTCTGATCCAGCGAGATAACTATAGAAAAAGAAGCCCGGAGCGACCCCGGGCACGATCCTATTCAAACGGGACGAATTTGCCTTCTTTTGCGACAACGACAACCGCATCACCAATCGGATTGCGTTTCTCGTCAAAAGACAGTTTGCCGGATACACCCGTGAAGTCTTTCAGCTGAGCCAATTGTCCACGCAACTCTTCGCGATCTGCTTTTCCTGCGGCAAGCAGTGACTGCGACATGATATACAGCGAGTCATATGCTTGGGCAGCGAACTGGTCAGGCTTTTTGTTATATTTGGCTTCGAATGCTTTTACGAAGGCTTGTACTTTATCATCTTTCTTTTCAGGGCTGAATGGTGTGGCAACGATTAAGCCTTCAGCAGCTGGACCTGCAATTTCAAAAACTTTCGGATTATTAAAACCATTTCCACCAAGAATTGTCCCTGTAAAGCCCAGCTCACGTGCTTTTTTCACAACCATAGAGCCTTCTTTGTACAAAGCGGACACTAGCAAAGCATCTGGGTTTGTTTGCTTCAGCTTGGTCAATTGTGCCGAAAAGTCCACATCTCCATTTGCGAAAGTCGCTTCACTGGTAATCTCCAAGCCTAGCTTCTCAGCCGTTGCTTTCATGACCTTGTAGCCATTCACGGAGAAGTCATCGTTGGAAGCATGGATGAGTGCTACTTTTTTCAATCGATTTTTCTCAACGGCTGCTTTCATAGCTGTCGGGATCGCAATGGATTCAGGCAAAGAATTGCGGAACACGTACTCCCCGATATCATTGATTCCTTCTGAAGTGTTGGAGATACCAAAAATCGGGGTTTCCGCCTCGTTTGCAACAGGTCCCGCTGCAAACATTTCACCGGAAAGTGTCGGTCCGATGATCGCCACGACATTATCCTGATTAATCAGTTTATTTACCGCATTAATCGCGCCTTCTTTTTCTCCGGCGGAGTCTTCAAACTTCAATTCGATCTTGAGCTTGCCTTTGTTCGCTTCATTCAGCTCACCCAACGCCAGCTCCAATCCTGCTTTTTGTGCTTCTCCATAGGCTGCGCCAGATCCTGAGAGGAAACCAACGACACCGATTTTTGCTTGAACCTCTTGTCCATCGGCGCTAGCTGCTTGTCCAGAGCCACCTTCTCCTGCTGCAGGAGCACTTGTATTTCCTCCGCTCGAACATCCGACCATCAATACCGCCCCTAGCGAGATCGCCGCCAGCGAGCGCATCAAATGAAATCCCTTCATTAGAAAAGCCCCCTCTATTTTCGAAATAAATTGAATACAAGAAGTTTAATCAAAGTATTCTAAAAACGCAATTATTTTCGCTCAAGTAAACTTAATTTTTTGACAAACGATCGTTCAGAATTCTGCATCTAACCATAAAAAAAAGCGGCACATTACATGCCGCTTTACTCATTGCATTGCTCTTACAGATGTTTGCCTACAGTTGCCATGAGCGCTTCTTTTGGTTGGAAGCCGATCACTTTGTCAACTGGTTGACCGTCTTTGAATACGATCAGTGTTGGGATAGACATTACGCCAAAACGACCAGCAGAATCTGGGTTGTCATCCACGTTTACTTTGACGATTTTGAGCTGGGAGCCCACTTCACCGTCGATTTGCTCCAGTACAGGAGCGATCATTTTGCAAGGGCCGCACCATGGAGCCCAGAAGTCAACCAGGACTGTACCGCCTTGCTCTACTTCCTGGGAAAAGTTTTGGTCGGTAGCATTTACAATTGCCATAGAAGTTACCTCCTTGAATTTCAATTACTAAATAAAGGTTCCTAACGGTTATCAGTATATCATTCAAACAACAAATTGACTACGCCGCTCCACACTTTGCCCTGCACTTCTCGCTATAGTCTGTCCAGTCTGGCCGCACCTTATTGCCCGACTTGTTTGATCCGGTTGATCTCCCGTTCGTGGTCACTAACTTTCCGATGCAGCAGATCAAGGTCTGCATCGATATGTTTATTTTGGCGTTCCACTCTGTCTAATCGGCGCGTAGCGTCATCGCGGAATTCGTACATCTCATCCCGAAAATCATACATTTCTTTCTTAAACTCGCGTAGCTCCTCCTGCGTTTCTTTAACCAATCGGTTATTCTCCGCCACCATGTGTATCAGTTGTTGCAAAAGCTGTTCGCTCATCCCGATCACCTCTCCTTACTGCCTATTATACCAAGCAAGGAAAGAATAAAGTAAGCCTTGCTGACAAAAAAAGCGCCCCAAAAGGAGCGCCTTGTTACTGTCTTTCTGTTACACCAATACTTTTTTAAACTCTGCCGTCAGCAATGGCAGCACTTCGAACAAGTCACCTACGATACCGTAATCAGCCACTTGGAAGATTGGCGCTTCTGGATCTTTGTTGATGGCAACAATGACTTTCGAGCTGGACATACCAGCTAAGTGCTGAATCGCTCCCGAAATCCCGCATGCGATATACAGATCAGGTGTAACAACCTTGCCTGTCTGTCCGATCTGCATGGAGTAATCGCAATAGTCTGCGTCGCAAGCGCCACGAGATGCACCAACAGCTGCACCGAGTACTTCCGCCAGATCGTACAACGGCTGGAAGCCTTCTGCACTCTTCACTCCGCGTCCACCGGAAATCACGACTTTTGCTTCGGAAAGATCTACTTTGCCGCTTGTTTTTCTTACAACATCTTTTACGATCGTGCGCAAATCCTTGATATCCAATTCAACTGGTACCACCACTGCCGTTTTCGAAGGGTCAGCAGCGCCGATGGCAATGTTGTTTGGACGAATCGTAATAAATGTTGTTCCATCAACGAATTTGCGTGATTGCGTCGCTTTTCCTGCATAGATCGGGCGAACGAAGACAGGGCCCGCTTCTACACTTGTTACGTCCGAAACCAGACCATAACCGAGTCTCGCTGCTACGCGAGGTGCGATATCACGACCGATCGCGGTGTGACCCAAAACAACTGCGTCTGGAGAAGCCAGTTCAATCAACTGCGCGAGTGCCTGCACATACGCATCTGGCGTGTACTGTGCCAACGCTGTATGATCAGCCGTATATACCGTGCTCGCACCGTGATGACCCAATGTCACTGCATGCGTTGCTGCATTTGCTCCGAATACACCTGCTACGATTTCGCCGCCCTCAGCCAATGCTTGTGCTGCAGTCAATGCTTCCAGCGACACGTTGCGAAGTTGTCCGTCACGTACTTCTGCCAATACAAGTACTTTTTTCATGGATATCCTCTCCCTCTCGCTTAGATCACTTTCGCTTCATTGCGCAACAGTTGCACCAATTCCGACGTTTGAGCTGCCAATTCGCCAGAGAGAATGCGACCCGCCTGCTTTTTCGGAGGCAATGTCTGATCGACGATTTCTGTCTTTGCTTTTACCTCATCCGCAGTAATTCCCAAATCGTCTGCGCCGAGTCTATCCAATGGTTTTTTCTTCGCTTTCATAATACCTGGGAGAGAAGGATAGCGCGGCTCGTTGAGTCCTTGCTGAGCCGTAATCAAAACAGGAAGGCTCGTCTCCACAACTTCCAGGTCCCCTTCTACATCGCGCTCTACGCGTACGTTCGTCCCGTCCACCTCTAGCTTCACAGCAGTCGATACATGGTTAATTCCCAGTTCTTCTGCCAGACGAGGACCGCCTTGGCCAGCCCCGGAGTCTACAGCCATTTGTCCACCAATGATGATATCGAAGCCAACCTTTTTCGCTACTGCAGCCAATACTTTGGCGATCGTGAATTCGTCTCCGAACAGAGACTCGTCATCCACCAAAACAGCCTTGTCTGCTCCCATTGCCAAAGCAGTGCGCAGTGCACTTTCAGCACGGTCTGGGCCGACGCTGATTACGGTTACTTCGCCGCCGTGATCTTCCTTGAGCTTGATCGCCTCTTCTACAGCGTACTCATCGTAGGGATTAATGATGAATTCAACGCCATCTTCGGAAATTTGTCCGTTTTGGATGACGATTTTTTCTTCTGTGTCAAACGTTTGTTTCAACACAACCACGATATTCATCAGGATGCCTCCTCCTTAGTGGTACCTCATACTTGTGAAGCTATATGCTTAACTACCGATCTGCGAATTGCGGCTTGCGCTTCTCGAGAAAAGCAGTCACGCCTTCTTTTACGTCCTCCGTCGCGAATGCATCGCCAAATAGCTTTGCTTCTTGCTCCAAGCCTTGTGACAACGAAAGCTCCGTTGTGTTATGGATGGACGCTAGGGCAAGCTTCAGGGTAATCGCGCTCTTACTTGCGAAAACAGCCGCCAGCTTTTGCGCTTCTGCAAGCAACTGCTCTACGGGATAAACCGCTTCCACAAGACCGATACGCAGAGCTTCCTCGCCACCGATCATCTCAGATGTAAGAATCATTTGTGTCGCTTTGCCACGACCAACCAGACGTGGTAGACGTTGCGTACCACCGTAGCCAGGAATGAGTCCGAGATTCAACTCAGGCAGCCCGAGTTTGGCTTCAGGTGCTGCAAAGCGGATATGGCATGCCAACGCAAGCTCCAATCCTCCCCCAAGGCAAGCACCGTTAATTGCTGCAACGATTGGCTTCGGGAACGTTTCCAAGCGATTGAACAATGCTTGACCCTTCTTCGCCAGTTCTTCCGCATTATCCCGATTCAGTTGGGTAAATTCTTTGATGTCCGCTCCTGCAATGAAAAACCGACCTTCGCCAGTCAAAACGATTGCTTTGATTTCATCGTTATTTTCCCACTGGTCCAAAAGTTCACTCAATTGACCGAGTACTGCTTGACTGAGTGCGTTAGCAGGCGGGTTGCTAATCGTAACCGTAGCAACGCGATCAACGATTTCTACATTCCAATGCGACGCCATTCCTCTCCCCCCAAACTCTCCCCATATATAAAAACAGCTACTTTTTAATCCGAGCGATCGCTCAGTCTTACTGTTTCCATTGTAACAAACGTTTTCATGCAAAAAAAGCTTTTCTTTTCATTCTTTTCCCTTCATACCAAGCAGGAAGAGGTTATGAATGGAATCAACATAAGAGACAAGGTCGTACTTGCACTGTTTCATCACCCAAGATGTCGTCACTTCGTCCAGCGTTCCAAAAATCATTTTTCGCGTAATCCGCACCTCGAGATCGGATCGGAATACGCCCTGTTCCATACCCTCTACGATCACTTCGTCAATGAGGTTGAAATACTGCTTCATCACGTTGCCGATTCCTTCACTAATGATCGGACTGGATTGGCGTAGCTCGATTTGCGTCACTTTTGCCAGATCATGGTCCATAGATAGCTGGCTCAAGTGTGCATGAATGAGTACATACAGCTTTTGCTCAATGGTCGTCGCTTCCGAAATGCGTTTGCGGTTTGTCTCCACAAACAGGCCCATCTTTTCGTTAAACAGTGAAATCAAAATATCATCCTTGTTTTCAAAATAGAGGTATATGGTGCCGTCTGCTACCTTCGCCTCTTTCGCAATTTTCGATACCTGGGCACTGTAATAGCCCTGTTTGGCGATTACTCGAACAGCAGCATCAATAATGGCTTGATACTTTTCCCCCGTTTTCTTTGCCATAACTACCTCCATGTTTACTAACATTGATGATGAAATGAATGATCACTCATTCATAATTAGTGTAATACAGGGCCACTCCTCTGTCAATCGCAAGAGGTCAGCAAAAAAGGCCGCTTTCCGCCTGGGATCGCAAGCCTCAAAACATCAGCTACTAGCTCGTTTTGATTTCTTCCTGGGCTTCTCTTTTCTTCTTGTCTTCTTCTTGTAATTGACGACGTAATACTTTTCCGACCATGGTTTTGGGCAAATCTGTACGAATCTCGTATTGTCTCGGAATCTTATAGGCGGCAAGTCTCTGTCTGCAATGCGCTTCTAGATCCTCTTCACTCGCGAGCTGTCCATCCTTGAATACGACGTATGCTTTGACTGTTTCGCCCCGGTACGGATCTGGGACACCGATGACTGCTGCCTCCTGGATGGCGGGATGCTCAAACAGCACTTCTTCTACTTCGCGCGGATAAATATTGAAGCCACCGGCAATTATCATGTCTTTTTTGCGATCTACGATATAGAAATAGCCGTTGTCGTCCATATAGCCCATATCTCCCGTCAAAAACCAGCCATCCTTCAATACGGCAGCGGTATCTTCTGGGCGATTCCAATAGCCGAGCATGACTTGGGGTCCTTTTACGGCCAACTCCCCGACCTCGCCTTGGGGCATCGCTTCTCCTGTTGCCGTATCCACAATTCGGCAATCCGTATCTGGCCATGGCATTCCGATGCTTCCGGTAATGCCTTTTTCCCAAATGGGATTAGAATGTGTTACAGGAGAAGCCTCCGTCATCCCGTAACCCTCGACCAGCTTGCCGCCCGTCAACTCCTCAAATTTGAGCTTGACTTCGATCGGCAACGGGGCTGATCCACTGACACATGCGTCGATGGAAGAAAGATCATGCTTCTTCAAGTCCGGGTGGTTGATGAGACCGATATACATGGTGGGTGCCCCTGGGAAAAGAGTAGGCTTCCGTTTATCAATCATTTCAAATATTTGTTTCACGTCGAATTTGGGAACGAGAATAATTTCTGCTGCGATACAAATGCCTTTGTTCATCACGGTAGTCATCCCATACACGTGGAACAGTGGGAGCACACACAGAATCCGTTCCTGTCCCTTTTTCAGCTTGTAAAGGACCGCTTGGCACTGGACTGCATTCGCAATGAGGTTGGCGTGCGTCAGCATGACGCCTTTGGCAACACCTGTTGTCCCCCCTGTATACTGGAGGAGTGCGATGTCCTGGGTCGGATCGACTGGTACTTCAACAGGCTTGGTAGCGCTTTCTTTTAATACAGAAAGAAAAGGCTCAATATCTGCGCTGTATGTAACCTGCGGATTTTGTCCTTGTTTCTTCTGCACGAACGGATATAGCCATTTTTTCAATAAGGGAAGGAAATCGCCAATGCTTGTGATGATGATTCGTTGAAGTGAGGTAGATGCACGGACTTGGGTAACACGTTTGTACAACAAATCCAGTGTGATGATGGTCTCGGCGCCTGAATCGTTCATTTGGTGAATCAATTCTCGCTCGGTATACAGCGGGTTGGTCATGACCACGATCGCGCCTGCAAAAAGCGCTCCGTAGTAGCTGATGACGGCTTGAGGAGTATTTGGCAGCATAATCGCCACGCGGTCGCCTTTCTTTACACCGCGCTTGATCAATGCATTGGCAAATTGGTATGACAACTGCAAAAGCTCTCGATACGTAATGCTTTTTCCCATGAAATAGATCGCGTTACTGTCTGGATACATAGCTGCAGACTGCTCCAGAAAATGCGTCAAAGGAACACGGGGGTAATCCAATGACGGCGCAGTTTCGGGCGGGTAATTGGCAATCCAAGGCTTGGCATTTGACATGGTCATTCCCTCCATCCCTTAAATGGCCTTGCCTCCCTATGATCTACATTCATAATCTCTTCCTAATGACTATTGTATTCGAAACATATTCAATTTTCCAACTAAAATCATGTACTTTCCATCTGGGACAAGACCATTCGACGAAAAAAAGGACGCAGCCCTTGATGAAAGCCGTGTCCTCTGCCCTTATGCTCTATATGTCTTACCGTGTTACTTCCTTGATAATTTGCTGGCGTGCTCTTTCCCGTTCAGCTGTGGGGACGAGATGATACCAGCCAACGATGCCATTATGCCAAATGCGCTCATCCTGCCCGACCAATGTATCAGCTTGAATGGAGTTCGGAGTGCCATCGCCATAGGACAATAACAGAGAGGCGATTTCCTGCTCCGTGAGGTCCGTTTTCACATACTGACCCAGAATTTCCATGAGTGAAAATGCCTTGGTATACACTTGGAACGAGGTGCCTTTAGAAGCCAACGCTTTGAGAATCTCCTGCTGTCGGTCAATCCGCATGTAATCACTGTCTTCCTTGCCAAGATCACTTTTGCGATAACGAGCGTAATCCAATGCCTGCTCACCTGATAAAGTCTGCAGCCCTGGTTGAATGTCGATGTACGTGTCGTCGCTCGGATCGCTGTACTTCATTCGTTTCTTCACATCGACAGTGACACCTCCCAGCTCGTCCACAATTTGACGGAAGCCATCGAAATCTACGGAGATATACCGATCAATTTTTAGTTGTAAAAATTTTTCCAGCGATTCTTTCACCATTTTTGGACCACCAAAAGCCATCGCATGGTTCACCTTGTCGTATCCTTTTCCCGGGAGCTCCATGTAGCTGTCACGCGGAATCGCCAAAAGGTAGACGGATTGCTTCCCGGGATGAATCGCCGCAAGCATCATTGTATCTGAACGTGCACTTTCCCCGTCTCGACTATCCACACCAAGAAGTAGGGCGACGAAAGGCTTCAATGGTTCTGTTCCTGTCAAAAGATCACGTGGAGGAAGGGAAACAGCTGCCTGTTTTGCGCTCCCTTTGGCTCCATCAATCGGAGCATACCACTGATTTGTCATTTGCTTATATTGATAGGCACTGTAGGCAACCAGCAGCAACGCCCCGATCGCCAAACAGGATAAGGTATGAAACGCAATCTGTTTTCCATGTCGCTTGAAAAATGACCATATAAACATGACAAAGCCTCCCCCTTTGCTTCCATTTTTAACAGGGGAGACCTCGTTTAAACCTATGTGCGTTCGACAACCATCGCCATACCCATCCCGCCGCCAACACAAAGGGCAGCCAAGCCTCGTTTCAACTGTCGCCGCTTCATTTCGTGCAGCAAGGTTACGACAATTCGGCAGCCAGTAGAACCGACAGGGTGACCTAGCGCGATGCCGCTTCCGTTCACATTCGTTATTTCTCGCGGTAGCTCTAGCAGTTTTTCCACGGCGAGGTATTGCGCGGCAAAGGCTTCGTTCACTTCGATCAGTTCGATATCCGCGAGCGTCAAACCGGCTTTTGCCAATGCACGCTTCACTGCTGGAACGGGTCCATATCCCATCAAATCAGGCTCTACCCCCGCTACCGCCCACGAGACAATTCTGCCGAGTGGTTCGATACCGAGCTCTCTCGCTTTTCCTTCTTTCATCAAAACGGCTGCGGACGCTCCGTCGTTGAGCCCGGAGGCATTGCCTGGCGTCACTGTACCATTGTCACGAAAACTGGGTCTTAGCTTCGCGAGACTTTCCAAGGTCACTCCCCTGCGAGGGAATTCGTCTTCCGTTACGACGATTTCTTCGGAGCGCTTTTTAATTGGGACCCCGATAATTTCTTCGGCAAACATACCGCTGTCTATGGCGCGGATTGCGTTTTGCTGACTGCGCAAGGCAATCTCATCTGACTCCTCGCGCGTGATCCCATAACGATCGACCAGACGTTCTGCCGTCTCGCCCATCAGGATTTGATGGTGGGGGTCTGTTAACAACTCCCACATCGCATCGGTCATTTCCCCATGTGTTAATCGTTTGCCCCAGCGCGCATTTTTCAGGACATACGGGGCGTTGCTCATGCTCTCTACGCCGCCTGCCAAGACGATTTCACTGTCGCCTAAAAGGATTTGGGAAGCGCCGCTCGCAATCGCTTGCATGCCGGACGCACATTGACGTTGAATCGTGAAGCCCGTCACTTCTTTCCCCAATCCTGCATCCAATGCTGCCACTCGCGCTATGTTCGGCTCGTCTGTACGTTGAATGCAATTTCCTAAAATGACTTCATCGATTTGAGAAGCTTCCAGGCCAGATCGAGCCATGACACCACGAATGACGGTTTCTGCCAGCTTGCGAGCGCTTACATCTTTCAGGACACCACCAAACGTACCGATTGGCGTACGTCCGGCAGCAGCAATGACAACCTGCTCCATTGGTTTTCCCCTCCATTGAGTAACCTTTTTCTTTATTGTCTCACACGGAAGTTACAGGACGGTTCTAAGCGATGTTTTTCAATACAACGGTGACCCATTCGTCTTGTTGACTTTCTTTCTCTACTTGGAAGCCTGCCTGTTCAAATGTGGCGATGACAGCTTCCCGATTCCATTCGACAATTCCGGAGAGAATCAAAGTTCCTCCAGGTGCCATTCGTTCCGTAATCATCGGAAGCATCGCGACATTTTCATCGCCTCCGATGTTGACCAGAATGACATCAGCTTGGTCAGGCAATTGGGATTTCACTGCGTCCTCGCTCGCATCTCCAATCACGACTTGTACAGCGTGGTCAGGAAGGTGGTTATTCGTCGCATTGACGAGAATCTGATACTCGCTTTGTGGATTAATATCAACGGCCCACACAGGATGCTTCGTTCCATTCAAAGCGCAGTACAAAGAGAGAATTCCTGAGCCAGCTCCTATATCAATGACTTGCTTACCCTCCAGATCCATTTCTTGCAAAAACAAAAGAATGTCCTGCGTCGTTCCATGATAGCCAGTTCCGAAGGCTGCACCTGGATCGATCCATAGGATATGCCGAGCTGACTCCAGCGCTGCGGGGTCCGTCCACGTTGGTGCCACCCACCAGTCTCCTATCTTGACTTCCCGGAACTCATCTTTCCACGATTCATTTTCTTCAGCTACGAGTTCTACTTCTTTTATGGTGACTTGTCCATTCCAGCGTTGAATGTAGGTCTTCAGGCGAGCTACATGCTCCTCTTCAAGATCGTTCTGGGGTTCAAACAAATAGCCAACAAGTGGACCTTCCGTATTTTCTGCGTAATCATATCCGTTTTCCGTTGTCAGTACTTCGATTTGCGGTTCGATCCAGCCAAGCGTGTAGGAGCTGGTCAAAACCTCTGCCACAAATAAATCCTCAATCTCTGGTTCCACTAGTAATGTGTATTTGAGCCACATGCTTTCCATGATGAAAAATGCTCCTTCCCTTTTGCTGTTATTCGCCCCTATTCTTGCGGACATCTATTCACTTATATGTGGATGGCAAGGATGATAGAGAACATGGTATGATAGTAGAATGGACTAACATAACCGCAGGGAGGCTTACCATGTTTGACGAATTTTTTTACCGTCGCCGCAAAAATAAGGGGCTATTCATCGTCATGATTGCCCTCATTGTTCTTGGCATCGGCATGTTCGGTATGGGTTTCCTCTATATGTTCTCGTAAGTCGGAACAACATCATTATACCCTACGAACAGCGCTGCACCCACTGTATCCGTCCAAACAATTGGGGCGTGAAGTTTTCTACTGTGGTTGCTTTACTTCCCCTTGTTTACTCGATTATACTTGAGAATGTATTTTTCCTGTACGTTTGATATAGAAAGAAGGTTCACTCCATGTCGCGAATTCTCATCTCCGGGTACTACGGCTTTAATAATGCCGGAGACGATGTGGTCCTGTACGGCATCATCAGCTCTCTTAAGCGGGAACAACCAAATATCTCTCTCGCCGTCTTGTCCAATCAGCCTGATCGGACTGCGGAATTGTTCGGGATTGAAGCCTATAACCGCTGGAGCTTTGGAACCATCGTCCGCGAGCTTTCGCGAAGTGACATGCTGGTGATGGGCGGCGGTACACTGATGCAGGATGTAACCAGTCCTCGCAGTGTCCTCTACTATTTGGGCATCGTCACCATTGCCAAGCTTTTAGGTAAACCCGTGGTCTTTTACGCACAAGGATTTGGCCCCATCCTCCAATCTCTCAGTCGCACGATGATTAAACGCGTGGTGAATCACGTCAACATCATCACAGTTCGCGACTACGAATCAGGTGAGGACTTCAAAGCCTGCGGCGTAAAAAAAGCCCCTATTTATATTACAGCTGACCCTGCTCTGACGATATCCCCAGACGATATTGCAGATCAACGGGGAAAAGAGCTGCTTCACGGTATGTTTGATGATCCTTCCAAGCCTTTAGTCGCCATCTCTGTCCGGGACTGGAAGCAGGAACAGCACTTCAAACAGAAGATAGCCCGAGCAGCAGATTGGTTTATCATGCGCGGATGGAATGTTCTCTTCCTGCCGATGCATGTCCCTAGCGATTTGGCACCGTCTCAGGAAATCATGGACCAGATGAGCCAACCAGGAGCACGTCTTCTCGATGCGCCTGTCACTTTTCATGACATTATGTCCGTACTGAAGCAATGCAACTACGTCGTTGGTATGAGGCTTCACTCGCTTATTCTTGCGTGCATGCTGCGAATCCCTTTTATCGGCATCTCCTACGATCCCAAAATTGATCGATTCGTAGAACGCGCTGGAATGCCCAATGCTGGTCATATTACTGAACTCGATGAAACTACACTTTTGACCTTGCTCGCTGAAAAACTGGACAACCTCGATCACGAAATTGATGTGGTAACAAAGCATTCCCATCTGTTAGCAATCGAAGCTTCCAAAAGCAGTGAACTTGTTCTACAGGCGCTGCGTAAATAAGGCTGACCTGGAAAGGAGGACATCATGTCCTTTTCTTCACAAGTGTTACTTGGTTTAAATCGATTATTTCCTCTCCCCGTTCACCCTTTCAACCTGGCAAACAACGGGGAAATGAGCTATACCGAATGGCAATTTCAAAAAGGGGATCAAACTATTCAGTTTTTCCTCCCCTTCCATTCACAGGAGCAAATGTTCCGTGACAAAACGGTTTTAGACATCGGCTGTGGCGGTGGGGGAAAAACCTGCTACTACGCCACGTATGGCCCTAAAAAAATGATCGGCATCGACATCGTCCCCCACTACGCGAAGGAAGGAAATGAATTCGCGAAGAAAAAAGGACTGGATCATCTTGTCTCCTTCATGACTGGTGATGCCGCGAGAATGGACTTCCCAGACAACACTTTCGATACGATCATCATGAATGACGCGATGGAACACGTAGGCGAACCGGAAAAGACGCTGGAGGAATGCTTTCGGGTATTGAAGCCTGGCGGGCATCTCTACATCAATTTTCCGCCGTATTATCATCCATACGGTGCCCATTTGTCAGATGCGATCGGCATTCCTTGGGTGCATGCTCTCTTCTCGGACCAAACCTTGATTGATGCCTATAAAAAGCTAGTCCGTGACTTGCCAGACGGTTCTGACCGGATTGCTTTTCGCTTCGACAAGCTTCCTGATGGCAGAGATACGATCTCGTACATCAATCGCATGACGATCAAACGGTTTCGAAAAATTCAACAAGGCGTGGTGCAGCCTGCGGTTTACCAGCGAGAGATTCCGTTGCGTAATCAGTTGCAGACCTTGGCGAACTTACCTGCTACCCGTGAATTTTTCGTAAAAATGGTCGTATGTGTTTATCAAAAAGCGAAATAAGCAAGATCACAAAAAACCCCTTCCTCCGTTTGTTGAGAAAGGGGTTTTTTCGATTTTATCAATCGTTATGCGTATTAGACTTTAACGAGGAAGCCTGCTTCTTCCGAATGAATTGGATAAAGGCGCGCAGCTTGTTTCCGCCTGGTAGCCAGTCCAGTTCCTTATCCTCAATGAGTGGAATGATGATAAGCAGTCCCAAGTAGACAACAAGTCCTACACCGACTCCAGCGACGGTCTCTATCGCTCCCAAAATACGCACTGGTTCTCTTCCCCTGAACAGGAAATCTACTGCCTCAGTCGCTCCCCAAGCCAGAATCAGCATGAGGTTAGCCACCAGTAACGGATAAATGGTATCGAAGCGCCAGTTTATCGGAATCGATACGTAACGGTTGATGACGCGCATATTGAGTACGCAGACAAATGCAGTAGCAATCAGCCATGACAGGGACAAGCCGTCCATACCAAACATCGAGGTAAACACGAGTGTCGCCAGTACTTTTACAATGACACCATACAGCAGATGACGCGCAGGGATTTTTTCTTTGCCGATCCCTTGCAAAATCCCGTTTGTAGCAAGCAACAAGGAAAGCGGGATCGCCGTGATGCCTAAAATCGCCATTGCACGCGTGCCTTCCATATCACCATACAACGCCAGATTGGCCCCTTCAGCTACAGCAGTCAGTCCAAGACCTGCAGGTAGACCGATTAGCCAAGCAAAGCGCAGGGAGAGCTTGGTCAAGGTCGTAATCCGTTCCTGATCCTTTTGTCTGATCGCTTCGGCAATAGCAGGCACGATCGAGAGGGCAATCGACGAACCGAACAAGCTCGCCATTTGCAGAAGTGGTCCTCCCCTGCTGTAAATGCCAAACCACGTATCCGCCGTCAAGCCGTCCACATTCCATATGTAGCGGAAGATGTTAATCGCCAGAAAGGAATCGGTCAGGCTGAAAATCGGGATAACTAAGGCGCTGACACAAATCGGCCAGGCAATTCGCCACATCGAGGCGAAGAAAGCACGATCATACCACCAACTAAGGCGCCCCCACTCTGCCCCACTAAATACGGAATTTTTCCGGTTGTGGAGCCACATGAGTAACGCTAGAAACCCGAGACTTAAAAATGTACTGATCATCGTACCGAAGTTGACACCGGTAATCACCGTATCCGTATCTTCACCGAGTGACACGAGATACAGGGAAGCTACCAAAATAAATACGACACGCAACGTCTGCTCTACGATTTGCGAGAGCCCGACAAACAACATTTTTTGATGGCCGTAGAAAAAGCCACGAATAACCGCAATCAAGGGAACGAACAGCAGCGACATAGAAATCGCCCGAATTGGCTCAATCAAATGCGGATTCCCCATGAGCTTTGCGATCAGTGGGGAGCTTACGTACAGGAGTGCAAACAAGACAAGTCCGATGGCGCCCATCATGACCATGCTACGGGCCAAAATTTGTCCAATAGAGCCTTGTTTTCCTTCAGCCAATGCCTCTGCAATCACCCTCGACAATGCTACTGGCACACCTGCTGTCGCCAATATGAGAAAGGTCAGGTAGAGAGGATATACTTCCTGATAGAGTCCGAGACCTCTGTCGCCCACTATCTCCTGAAGCGGAATCCGATAAAACATCCCGATAACTTTTGACAAAATCCCCGCTACGGCTAAGATCAACGCTCCCGCGAGAAAATGACTTTTTTTCAACATGGGTAACTCCTTTATTCGTCTCTTTGACTGGATACCCGTGGGGCAGCACCAATCGACATGAACCCACTTTCTATCCTACTATCATTTCCCTCTTCCAGCAAACAGGTATATCGATGGAATTTCGCAGGAATACTGGTGAAAAACAGATTCCATTGATTTTTGTGAAAAACGTGTCGACGTTTTTCATTAGACAGAATGTGACCGCTTGCGGTCTGCCTGTGTGATCTGTGAGTAGGAGGGGATATTATGCCCACAACCGGATTTTTAATCCGCCATGTACAGTGGCCGTTAATGGAGGCTTTGAAAGGAAATCTCATCCGTCGTTACATGAAAGAATTGCAAGCAGCTCAGCATCTATCTGCCGAAGAACTTAACGTGCAGCAGCGAGAAAAGCTGGTGCAGCTACTCGATCATGCGATACAAAACGTACCAGCCTACACTACCTTCGCCCCAGACTGGAGAAAAATGCGCGAGATGCCTGAACGTTTTTTGCAGCGTATTCCTGTTCTGACCAAAGCACACTTTCGGCAACACGCTGATCAATATATGAGCCAAGGCTTACAAACAAGCGGGCTCATTGGAAATCGTACAGGAGGCTCCACAGGTGAGCCTACCCATTTTTATCTCGATCGTCCAACTGTCGAGCGATATGAAGCTGCGCGCTGGTTGGGCCTATCCTGGTACGGCATTCGCATAGGTGACCCATGTGTGATGATTTGGGGTTCGCCACTCGAATTAAACGCCCAGCAAGCTCGTCGCTACCGCTGGAAGGAGCGCTGGTTGAAAAACCGCATGATGATTTCTGCCTATGAACTGGACGAAAGACATGTAGAAGTAAACCTGCGCCTCATCCAGAATTTCCAACCAGCCTATTTATACGGCTACGCCTCCGCACTTCATACGCTCGCCACGATGATGCTACGACGCGGCCTGACACTCGGAATCCCGCTCAAAGCCGTGGTCTCTACAGCAGAAAGCCTGCACGAACACCAGCGGCAAACGATTTTCCAAGCTTTTGATGCGCCTGTTGTGAATGAATACGGTGCCCGTGACGGCGGAATCATCGCCTATCAATGCAAGGCAGGGAGCATGCATGCCTTTTCAGGGAACTGTTATTTGGAGGTAGTCGATCCCATTACGCATATTCCCGTCTACAAAGGGCAACCAGGAGCACTGCTTGTTACAGACCTGCACAATACCGTCATGCCTCGCCTGCGCTACCAATTAGGAGATGTCGTCGCGCTTTCTGATTCAGCCTGCTCATGCAATCTCCCGTTTCCACTGCTTGCTACGATCGATGGCAGAGAAGACGACATGTTCCTATCGCTAAACGGACGGTACGTGCACGGACATTATTTCAATCACATCGTGCGCAATATGGACAGCTTCCGCACCTTCCAGATCGTTCAGCATGAGCCGGAGCGACTGAGCCTGAGACTGGTAAAGGAGCCCGAACGTTTTTTACCTGCCGATGAAGCCAAGCTTTTGGCAGGAATTCGCTCGGCGTTAGGTCAAGTGAGCATCCAAGTTTCTTACGTGGAGACCATTCCCCCTGCAAGCTCGGGTAAGACTCGTTATGCAATCCGGGAATTCCCGCTTACGAGCGCCCTCCCGCTGGAGTAGACCGCTTGCGTACTTTATGCAGCAGCTCTGATACAAGTGGCTCGCGAACCAAAATGAGCACCACGAGATATAAAACAGCAGCACCAATAATTCCTAACGGCAAGTACAACCAGACAGGCCATGCGGATAACCATGGATCGACGAGTAAAATAGCACCGGCCATAACTGCGCAGCCCAAAATGGTTTTCCCGGCAGTCATGAGGAAATTCGCCCGTACAGGACTGCCTACCGCCCTCCATAGCAAAACAAACAGCAGCAGTGCTTGACTGATAGCCGAAACTGCATTAGCCAGGGCAATTCCGCCATGACCAAGCAATGGAATAAGCAACCAGTTGGCAAGGGCATACACACCGATCCCGATCGCCCCGATAATAACGGGTGTCTTCGTATTTTCCAGTGCATAAAAGGCGCGAGTCAACAAGTCTCTCGATGCTAAAAAGAAAAGTCCCACGCCGTAAAACGGCAGTGCCCACGCTGTCAAAGCGACAGAACGCTCATCAAACGCACCGCGCTCAAAAGCTAGTCGGATGATAGGCTCTGCGTATAGCGCAAGTCCGACCGTCACGGGCAACAGCAAAATGAGGAGATAGGCAAGTCCCTTTTGCAAGATTTGCTTCATCTCTGTCATTTCCCCCCGCTTGACGTGACTTGCCAACAGTGGGAATAACGGCAACGTAAACGCCCCGACAAAAATAGCCAGAGGCAATTGCATGATCTGGTTCGCATTGGCGAGAGCGGAAACGACACCCGTTCCGAGACCTTCTGCGAAGCCTCGCTCTAAAAAGGTTGTGGCCTGAGCTACAACCGCACCAATCAAAATCGGAATAACCCGCTCACCCATGCCTTTGAGAGAAGCGTCCTCACGCCAAGCGAAAGAAAAGCGGTGCTGATAGCCGTATCCGCGCAAAGTCGGGAGAATCGGCAACAGTGCAGCCAAGTAACCGATTGTCGTAGCCATCGAAAGTCCAATGGGACCATACATCGGAACGAGCACATACATGCTGACAATCACCAAAGCTCCATTGACTACCGTGCCAAGCGTCGGTGTAAAGAAATGCTGGTGAGCATTACAAATACTCGACCACAGCCCTGTTAACCCGATGAAAATAGCTGATGGCCACATCCATTGCAGCATGCTAGCCGTGAGTTCCAGCTTCTCACCTGTCAGTCCGAACATCGCAGCAAGCTGGTAAGAAAAGACCACTCCTAAGACAGACAGCGTAACGAATATACCCAAGATGATCGTGAGCATCTTCTGATACAAGTCAGTCGCCCGCTCTCCTTTTTCCATCATGCCTCGCATCGTCGGAATCAGTACAGCATTGACTGCTCCCGGTATGACCAAGAACAGCGTCAACGGGATCGTTGCCGCGATATTAAACGCATCTGCCTCCATCCCAGTACCGTACAAGCTGGATACATACACACTGCGAAAAAAGCCTAGAAGCCTTCCAACGAGAGTCAGCACGACAATCATGGAAGCGATTTTTAACAAACTCATGTCCACTTATCTCCTATCCCTATTTGAAACCCTACGTTCCAGGCTTGGTTCTATCCTCAAACTCCCTAGTTATCATATCTTATTTCTACCGTTCCTACCAACCTCTTTCCCCCCCCGGCTTGCTACCTGGTTGTCAGATTCATTATAATAGGTAGGTTAATCCCTACCTGTAGGAGGACTACAATAAAAATGAGAGAAACCGTGTTGAAGTGGGGAAGCCAATCATCTACGTGGTTGTATTTGCTGTTGGCCTATCCAGTAATCGATTACGTCTTGCGACAGATTCTACCGATTCCAGTCATATCTTCTTTGTGGGATGAAGGACTGCTCATCGTCTTGATGCTGTTTACATTCGTTGCGTTTTTACAGTCAAATCGGACGATGCCTGGAATCAAACATTGGCTTGGAGCCCTTTTCGTCCTCGGAGTTGCCATCATGGTGACAGACATGGCGAACTGGGAAGCGAGCGTAGAAGGATTCCGTTCCGTCTACCAGTACATCCTCGCCTTTTTCATGGGCTTCTATTTATTGAAGTCAATGGAAGACCTAGACAAGTTCATGAAGGGACTTGTGCTGGTTGGTTTCGTAGCGGCACTGTATGGTGTCTTGCAAGTCATCGTAGGCGTCAAAACACCTGAATCATGGGTGCAGGAAGGGGAAGCAGTTACCACGCGTGCATTCTCCTTCGTAACGAGCCCGAACGTATTGGGCAGCTATATGGCGTTGATTACACCGATTGCCGCTGGTCTATTTATGACAACGAAGGATCGCAAGCAAAAATGGATTTGGGCCATCGTTGCGCTGACGACTTTGCTCGCCATGCTGTTAACAAGTTCCCGCGGTTCTTGGTTTGCCCTTGCCTTTGCTGCATTTGTTTGCTTCTACATATGGAACAAACGAGTCGCAGGATACTTGGTGATCGCAGGGATTATCGGGCTTGTAGCCCTGTTCTTCGTTCCTGATTCGGTTCCGCTTGTTGGAAAAGTTAAAGATCGCATTTTCACGCTGTTTACACCTGAATACTTCGAATCTAGCAGTGAAGGTGGACGCATCGGGCGCTGGGGAAAAGCATACGACAATATGCGTATCGAGCCATTGTTCGGTGTCGGACTCGGTCATCACGGCGGAGCAGTTGCAGCTCGCCATTTCGGTACCATTTATTCAGACAGCTACTTCTTTAAAAGTTTAGCGGAATACGGTCTGATCGGGATCATCCTACTGATCGGAACCGTGATCACGATGTTCAAATACGGAGCTGGGCTCATCCGCAACATCCAGGGTTCGCCGCACTTTTTCGCGATTCTCGGACTGCTGGGCGGATTAATCGCGGTAGCAACGCATAACCTCGTGGAAAACATTTTCGAGGTGCCGTTCATGGCCCTCTATTTCTGGCTGTTTGGCGGCTTCCTGTGCGCATTATTCGTCGACCAGACACAAAACAAAAGGTGGTGAGGGCATGCGCCGGAATCCTATTCTCGAAACGATAAGCTGGGCGCTGTACGCCATTGCCCTGTTTCTGATTTACCATTTGCTCGTGAAACCAGCGTTCCTTGATTTAACATGGATTGCTGTACTCATTTTCCTGCCACTGCTAGCTTTTTGCTACTTCGTGGTCCATCCGTCAGAACGTCGTCAAGTGCTTGTGTTTACCATCGGCTTCTTGCTCTTGGATCGTGCGCTGACACGCGTCGATGTGAAAACGACTGCTGCTCTGTTGATCGGTGGAGCAATCGCAGTCATCGTGATTGCGCTTCTCGTGAAATGGTATGGGCGCCTCAACTGGCGTGCAGTCGGCTCGTTAGTTCTGATCGCCCTCTTGGCGAATGTGACGTTCAACAGAGATACACTGACTGCACTGAGCAACTTCACCGTGAAATACGAGTCTGAGCGTTTATACAACGGAGATTGGGTGGATTACTTCCCGCTCACGCTGCATGACGTCAATGGCGATGGCAGCATGGAGATCATCACGTACGGCAATGCCGAGGAGCTTCCACTTCCTGAAGAAATTGAAAAGCCAGAGACAGAAGAAGAGAAAAAAGCAATGGCGGAAAAGCTGCGCCACTTGCAGGCGGAACCTGTTTCTCTTTACGTCCTGACCTGGAAAGACGGCCAAATGGTGCGGATGCCGATTGACCAGATCCCGGCAGATACCTTGGAGATCATCAAGGAAAAATTGCCGACCGATTACCCTGGCTTCCCGTATTACACGATGAAAGACGGTCAGTTGGTACCGAATGTACAACGCCAACCATATGCAGAAGGCATGATGCAAATCGGAACGGCACCATATCGTGCGTTTATGCTTGATATGGAAAATATCGCAAACCTGCTGGTGGAAAACGAAGGCAGTATGGACCTGCGTCAAATCATCGGCTCGAAATACACGGATCTGCATATCAAGGATGGTATGCTGACAGGAAACTACGATGGCAAGCCTTTTGGCGGCACGACAAAAGCAACCAAGCTGATGACCACCATGATGCTGCCAGATGGCCGCGAGGGCCTCGTTGTTATGGGCGAGCACCTGAGTGTACTGTCTGTCGAGCCAGATGGCACACTGACAGAATCGTACACACTGACACGCAAACAGGCTGAATTGGCAACAGGCGAGTTCATTCCTGCCGATATCGACAACGACAAGGTCGATGAACTACTCGTTGCAGGAAAGCCATCGTACATCTTGAAGCCGAAGCCAGACGGCACGTGGGAGATTTTGTGGGCTAGCGGAGATCGCGACAAGAGCTTCCGCTTCTCTAACTTCGCTACCATCGGCAACAACGAAAAGCCTGAGATCATAGCCAAAGCAAAGAGCTGGGTAAGTACCACAGATACTCGCTATTTGGCTGGCTATGACTACACGCCAGAGGGCTTGAAACAAAACTGGCGCATTTACATGCCGCTGATCAATGTCCAAATCGGAGATATCGACGGCGACAAGAAAAATGAAATCGTTGCGAACATGTACAATACACATCGCATTCTCGTGTTCAAGCAGCACAACATTCCGGTATTCGGACTCACAATCGCACTATTCGTGGGACTCTTGGGATACGGAGTCGTAAGGAGGTTCCGCCATGCGTAAAGCTACGAAAGCATGGGCACTGCTCGCTGCCATCTGCACAGCCTCGCTGCTCGGTGGCTGCACCTATGAATCAGGGACGAAGGCTTTTGCCACCACCAATTTTGACCAGAAGCCAGATCAAACGACCACCGTCCAAACAGAGTCAGGTGCGGAGTGGCTGAAAACGGCTCTGGAAAAAGGCAAGACGGATAAAGATGCACAAACTTACTGGTACAAGGGCCATGTAAAAAATACGATCCTGTCCCGCTCCACAACGAGCATGTTCAATGGAGCTGTCATCAACGGGAAAGGCTACAATGTAGATGCACGCATCGCAGCCCAACCGTATTCGTACTATCGGATTCACGACAAACGCTACATCAAGGCAAACGAGCAGTTTGTAACCGCTCCGGATGAGCCGCTTGCCTTCGACGTATTGAAAGGCTTCGAGGACTGGCTGCCTTTCATGGACCAGGCCGTCCAATTGCCTGAGGAAAAAGTAATTGGCGTCGTCAGCGTTCCGTTTCAATTGAAAATGACAGGAGCAGAATGGCTGAAAAATAGCCAAAGCCCACTGTTTGAACCATTGAAAAAGCAACTGGGAGAACGCCCTGATCTGGATTACATCTTGAAGGAATCCACGATCAAGACAACGTTTTGGTTCGGCAAGGAAGATCGTCTGATCCACCAGTACGAAACGTGGATCATTCTGCCGCTGCCTGAAGCCGGAACGATGGACCAACAAGTGATGTTCAACCTGTTTAAATACGATGATACGGGTGGCATTCACATCAAAGAACCGGAAGAAGTAGAAAAATATTTGTTGTACTAAAAAAGTCTGCTACCTTCGCGTGGCAGCAGACTGATCGGTACGAATCAGGACCTGACTATTATCGTCAGGTCCTTTTATTTTGAAGCAGAAGAAGTATGTCTGTCACGAAGAAAACCCCGCAGCCTTCAATGGCTCCGGGGCGGGCTATACTGTACAATTATTTTACCAATTCATCCATCAATTGCGCCAATTGCTTCGCCTGTTCACGGCGTTCGTACGGTTTCACACGCTCTGCAAAATCCGCTCCACGTTCCTCGCTACCCGTTTGTCCTTGGGCTTTCCACTCCTGATACAACTTCAAGTACGCTTGCTTGATCTCGTCTTTTTGCTCTGGATCGGCTACTTGTCCGAGACGGAAATCTTCAATAATCTCTGTCGCTTCGCCTCTTTTGTTCAGAGCAAGAATCGGGTTGCCGATCCCCATGTATTCGTAGAGCTTGCCCGGAATATACGCTCCGGCGTCAGCGGACACATCCCCGATCAGCAAGAGGGCATTCGCACCTTTCATCAGTCCGAGCGCTTCTTTATGCGGCAGGTTCCCCAGTACCCGAACGATGTCACCCAGCCCCAATGCTTCTACACAGTCGCGATTTTCGGAATACCCCGGATAATCGAACACCCCGGCAAAGCTGAGCAAGAGATCATTTCGGTCTATTGCTTTTTCATCGATGAGTTCCCGGATGGCTTGCAGGAGAAGGCGTGGGTTGCGCTTTTGATACAAAATACCGGCGTACACCGCATGAAATTTGTTCGGAGCAGCATGGCTGGCAGCCAAACCTTGAAAATCAGCCTGATCAAACCCATTGTAGATCAGCTCCATCCGCTTGATGCGGTCCTGGTGCTTCTCTCGAAAATTATAGGCGAAGGTCGCGGTAACGGTCGTGATCGCATCCGCTTGGGACATCACCGCCTCCTCCATTCGCTCTTCCATGCGCTCTCGCCATTCGATGCCAGAGGTGTGCATATTTTGCGTCCACGGATCACGGAAATCCGCTACCCATTTGCAGCCAAACTCACGGGAAAGCTTTTTCGCAACCAAATGGTTCGTTACTGGTCCCGATGTGGAAAAAATCACGTCGATCTTTTCACGGCGCATAATCTCCCGCCCCAGCTTGAGCGCATTCGGCATCCATAGGATTTGGTCGTCTGGAATCAACAAGAATGGCTTTACTTTTTTCAGCACATTGACGACCTGTTTTTTTACCTTCGCCTTGAACGAAGGCTGCGATGGTATGGACGTTGTATTGGCACTAGCTGATGCGGCTTGCCCCCCTCGATTCGGCAACAACTGCCACTCCTTCGCACGGTGAATGGTGACATCACTCGGCAGCTGTGCCAAAAGGGATGGATCGAGCGTCGCATGATAAGCAGGATCTACTGTCAGCACATGGACATTCCAGCCAAACTCCCCCAAATATTTGGCCATTTTCAACGGTCTTGGCACGCCGCCTCCACCAATAGGAGGAAATATGTAGCATATGATCAACACGTTGTGCGTATTCATTTACGTAACCGTCCTTCTCCATTTCAATTTTCCATCATCAACGATACCATAAGTGCTGTCTTATTGCGAATCTAGCGGGCATCTGCTATAGTGAAAATGGCTTTGTTTATAAATGATCGTTCATTTTTTTGGTACACCGCCTCTATTCGGTCGTACCTCCATTTACATACCTCGGTAAGAGGTTTTTTAATTACGATTCGGGTGAATTCAGATGAGCAAATTACGAGTCCTCCACGTGATTGGCGGGGGGGAATTTGGCGGTGCTGAACAACATATTCTCAATTTGGTCACTACTTTTCCTGTCGACGAAGTAGATGTCGCAGTCGTATGCTTCTATGATTCTCTATTCGCGAGTAAATTGCGGGAATCAGGCATCCAAGTCATTACACTGAATCAGTTCGGACGTTTTGACTTACGATTGCTTCAGGCTCTGCGGAATGCCTTTTCCACATTCCAACCAGCGATCATCCATACGCATGGGATTAAAGCCAATTTCTTTTCCCGACTGGCTGCTCGCGGTATGAAGGTGCCTTTGCTGACCACTGTTCACAGCTCCCTCCGTTATGATTATACAAGCTCCTTGGCCTATGCCATTGTCAGCATAATGGAAATGAGCACGAGACATTGGAACCGTCATTATATCGCGATCAGTGGTGCGATTGCCGATATTTTACGGGGGCAGGGTGTTCGTTCGGCTGACATTAGCGTGATTTATAACGGAATGGACATGAAGCCTTATCGGCAAAACCATTTACGAGCGAATGACCGCAATCGACTGCGTGCGGAATGGAACATACCAGAGGACGCCTTTTTGTTCGGGACAGCAGCTCGCTTTGTTCCCGTAAAAGGTCTCCCGATTCTGCTCGATGCTTTTCATACGCTTATGACGGACAAGAAAGAGGCCCCTTATCTCGTGTTGATTGGAGACGGCTCTGAACGTGCTGGTCTCGAAGCCAAGGTAAAAGAATTGGGGCTGGAATCGCGTGTTCGCTTCGCTGGATTTCGGCAAGATATTCCTGCTTGCTTGCATGCCTTAGATGGTTTTGTCCACTCTTCTCTGTACGAAGGGCTAGGTTATACGATCATTGAGGCGATGGCTTCGGAGGTTCCTGTCGTAGCAAGCAGTGTCGGCGGTGTGAAAGAGTTTGTTTTCGATGGCGAGACGGGGTTGATCGTAGAACCGGGAAATCCCGCTTTGTTGGCGCAAGCAATGGAACGGCTATGGACTTCACCACAGTTGCGTGAGACCATGGTGCAAAACGCGCTGAACAAAGTAGAATCCACTTTTACCATTCAACTCATGACCGAACAAATTGTTGCTCTATATCGTACGTTACTGAAGTAACGAAAAGCACGGTGAAACGCGAACAGCGGGCATCGTGCTTTTTCATATGATTTGTTTGAAGAATCTGTTTTTATGGTTGCCTACTCATGATCAATCTGGTTACATATGAATTGGAACTATTTTGTATAACAAGCTGCACCAGACAGAAAGGGTGAAAATGAGATGAAATTATTTCTTTCGGTAGACATGGAAGGTATTTCAGGTATTGTGGATACGAGCTATATTAACCCAGATTCGGGGGTTAACTATCAGCGTGGCCGCCAGTTTATGACGGACGATGCCAATGCGGTTATTGAAGCTGCACTTGAGTCTGGCGTAACGGAAATTGTTGTAGCAGACAGTCACAACACGATGAACAACATTCTCTGGGAAAAGCTCCATCCAAAAGCGAGACTGTTGGCAGGTTCTCCACGCGATTCATCCATGATGCAAGGACTCGATGAGAGCTTTGATGCAGCGATGTTTATCGGCTATCATACCCGCCAAGGGATTCCTGGCGTGCTCAGTCATACGATGTCCGGTGTTGTCCACAATATGTATATCAACGGACAGGTCGTCGGTGAGTTCGGCTTTAACGCCGCGATTGCGGGCATGCACAACGTTCCTGTTGTCATGGTGTCTGGTGATAATCTCATCGCCGTCGAAGCACAGGAACTGATTCCAGGCATTCAAACAGCGATCGTGAAAGAAGCTGTATCCCGCACAGCTGCTATCTGTCTCTCGCGTGAAGAAGCGACTGCTGAACTGAAGCGCAAGACGGCCAATGCCTTGCGCAACCGGAACAACATCCAGCCATTCCGTACAGCTGTACCTGTAGAACTGGCGATGGAATTCTCGCATGCAGGACAAGCCGAGATGGCCGCAATTGTCCCGGGCACGCGCTATGAAACAGCAACAAACACGATTTATTACAATGCAGCCAATCCGCAAGATATGTACAAAACGATGCGCGCCATGCTGAACCTGGCGTCGGGTGCTGAATTTTTTTAAAAAGCTAAGGGAGGAACGGAAGGGCTGAAATCAGTTCTTCCGTTCTCTTCTTTTTTTCCATTTTTTAATTGGTTTTATAAAGCCACTGAGAAAGAAGCGCATTTCCAGTCCTAGCGCCTCTGGAGCCCACCCTAGCTCAGCAGGGCGTAGGCCGAAGCGTAGACTGGAAATGCGCTTCTTTCCCCCACTGCAGCTACTTCAACCAAATTAAAAAAGCAGACCCATCACCTGAGTCTGCTTGTCGTTTCAGCTTTTATAGTCTCCGAACGTTCGTCGCCTGAGGACCGCGTTGACCGTTTTCTACGTCAAACTCCACCTCTTGCCCTTCGTCCAAGGATTTGTATCCTTCGCCCTGAATAGCGGAGAAGTGAACGAAAACGTCATCTCCACCATCACGCTCGATAAAACCGAAACCTTTTTCACTGTTGAACCACTTTACTCTTCCACGTTCCATTTTTGCCTCCTAGCATGTAACCCTTACATGACATTTGAAATATTGTCTTACCTCGGTTACTATTGCCATTTACGAGGCTTATTATACGTGGTCTAGTTTTTTTCTCCTATTTCGCAGCCTTTGTTGCTTCTTCTGCTTTACTCTGGTCCACAATGATTTGTCCCTTCCAGTTGCCCGCTGTTTTGCCGATCCGGTTCACATCGACATTCAAGGTGAGTGGCTGCGGTAGCTTGAATCCACTCGCGAGGAAGGCAAGAACGCCCTCTGGCTTATCGTGATCCGCTATTCCCACCTCTACTTCCTTACCAGACTCGTCAGTTAAGTAGAAAGGCAAATGATCCTCTTTGCTGGTCCCGATAAAGTTTAGGACACTCGTACCTTCCACGCCTTTATCCTGGTACACGGGATTGCCATTTTGTTCGCCTACCACATCTAATCCTGTCGTATCGAACTCGAAAGGCACCAGTTCGCCGTTTTGTTGTTCGATACGATAGTGCAGCAGAACTTTGGATTCTTCCGCATACACTTCCGTAAAATGAATGGTAATTCCTTGATCGGTTATTTTTTGATCGATCGGTATGGACAACCCTTCTGCCGCTGCTCGCTTAACCCCTTCATCCACCAAACTGTTCAAGTCTTTTGGTTTGTCTGCAAAATATGAAGTTCCATTTAAAGCCGCATATACGCCAGTCGGCAGTACAATAGCAGCAACCAATCCCATCATAACTAATCTTTTTTTCATCATCGTTACAGGCTCCTTTTTTTCGTGATAGCGATGAAAGGACTGCCTGACTCGCTGGTCTACTACATCAGGGATCCTAGTCTCGTCAATTTGTTTGGTGATCGACTGTTTTACGATTTTTTCGATAGACATGTTTGGAGTTCCTCCTCATTCCATTCGACGTCAATCCACTCTCGGATTCGCTTTAATGCCAGATGATTTCTCGATTTTGCTGTGCCCACTGGTATTTGCAGCAGTTCGGCAATCTGATCGTACGTGAAATCGTAGTAATACCGATAAATCACGACGATGCGCAGCTTGAACGGCAGCTTTTGGATTGCTTGCTGCATCTCTGTGGCAGACTCCATCGCAAGCATTGGCTCATCCGGCGTTTCGACATGTTGCTCTTCTTCCAAGCTCTGTTTTCGTTCTAACAGACGGAATCTTCTCCAAATCTGTCTACGCCAGTTTTTCACCTGTCTAATGACAATCCCATTCACCCAGAAAAGAAACGGACGCTTGCGATCATAGGCAGGCAGTGATCTCCAAAGCTGATAGTAAATTTCGCTTACAATATCATGAACATCTTCTTTATTCGTGACCATGGCTGCTACGGTACCGTAAATTTTTGTCCGCGTCATGCTGTAGACTACCTCAAAAGCTTCCTGGTCTCCATCAAGCAAACGGTCCAGCCACAGTTCTAACATTTGATCATTCATCGGAGGGCCCCCTGAAATTGTATACACCTTGTATTGGCTCTCTCGTTCAATATGGTTCACTACTTTTTGAAAAAAAACCTCTCCAAACGCTTCTACGTGCGTTTAGAGAGGTTTTCTCGTACGAATCAGTGGAACTTATTCAAGAATTAAATGCGCACCACAGTCGCCTTGCTGACAAGATCACGCGGGATGCGGTTCTTCGTATCGAAGAGAATCGGCGCGTCAGCCATCTTTTCAGCGACATTGGCCCAATCCGCCTCAGCAAATTCCTTTTGGACAGCAGTCAGGAACAACGCATCTGCTCCATTCACTGCTTTCTCCAGACTGTCAACCTTGTGATCATACACAGTCGGAACAGCCGGATCGTAGGAACGAACGTCTACTCCTTTTGCTATGAGCACCTTGATCAGGTCGTGGACAGGGCTTACGCGGTCGTCATTGGAAAAGTCTTTCATCGCCATCCCCAATACAGCTACGCGGCTTCCTACCAATGTCTTGCCATTATTCTTCAAGGCTTGCTCGAGCATGCCAATCAACACTTCTGGTACTGCATCATTCGTGTTGCGAGCCAGTTGCAGAATCGGCAGGTTTACTTCCAATTCACGTGCCTTAGGCTGCAAGTAGTACAGCGCATTTGGCAAGCAGAAGCCACCTACACCCGGTCCTGGCGATAACAGGTTTACACGCGTGTGCGTATTGGCAACCTTGATCAACTCGAACGTATCGATGCCGAATGCCTCGGAGAAACGAGCGAATTCCTGTACCATCGCAATGTTCACATCACGCTGGATGTTCTCGATGACTTTTGCTGTCTCAACTACGCGGATATCCGTGATCGTAATGTCCGTCTCGCTGATGAAGGACAACAACTCTTTTCCTTTTTCAGCGCTTTGTTCATTGATACCACCCAGAACGAGCGGCATATGGATGAACTCTTCAAAAGCACGCCCCTCTGCAATTCGCTCCGAGCAGTATGTCAGGAAGAAATCGACACCAGCAACAAGACCGCTTGTTTCCTCCAAAATCGGCAGAATCACATCTTCTGTCGTTCCTGGTACGACGGTACTGCGGATCATGATGGTATCGCCTTTTTTCAGTACGCGACCGAGCGCTTGTGCACAGCTTTTCAGCGGTCCGAGATCTGGATCGCCGTTATGAACAGGCAATCCGACTGTTACAATATAGTTATGGACTTCCGCAGCCGCTTCCTCATAGGAGGACGTTGCACGGAAACGTTTTGCTTCAATCTGCTCTTTGAGGATCTCTGGCAACGTTTTTCCCTGATAGGACTCCAGGTGATGGGAATGTGCCGCATTGATCTCATCGACGACATGCGGTAAGACGTCAATACCGATGACGTTTGCTCCTTTCATGGCATAGGTAAGCGCCAACGGCAGGCCTACAAACCCCAATCCCACAACAGCTACGCGTACAGGTTGAGTCATTGCGTATCTCCTCTTTCACATTCTCTAAGTAAGGTCCGTATGACTGTAGTAGTCACGCGCCCAACTTGCTCATTTTTAGGACAGGTAGTAAACACCTGCAGCGATAAAAAGCACACACAATCCGATGAGGACCTTGTACAACGTTTCCAAGGCTGTTCCTCCCCCATACAATCTTGGCTTGTCCTCTTTTTCGTAAAAAGGACTTTGATTGGGCAGAATAGTTTGGTACTCTTTCGCCAAATCAAATTATACTCTCGTTTGAAATATCGTTCAACCCGTCTAACGAGGCAAGGATGCCCCTATGATATACGAAAAACCGATGGACAGGACCATCGCAATAAAACCAATGGCCCTGTTATCTTTTGCAATTTCCTGATCGACATTAAATGTAGGGGTCATGAATTCAAAAATGAAGTAAGCAGACAACAACAGGAAAAATCCGAATGTCGCCCAAATCAATGCTTCGCCCAAAGACAAATGCGCCTGAATGGAATAGCGGAAAATGTTCGCGATCCCAAAAATTTTCCCGCCTGTTGCCATTGCTACTGCCATGTTCCCACGCTTCAATTCTTCCCAAACACGATAACGCGTCACTAGTTCAAAAATGGCTAAGAATAAAACCATCGCCAGTCCAGACACAGTAAAATAAGCTGCAGTTGCAAAATATGGATTGTGTAGAAGGCTTTCCATATGTCCCTCCCGACCTCTTATTTCAATTCGGCAATGGTAGCACCTACGCCGCCTTCTCCTTGACCACCTAAGCGGAAGGATTTTACATTGCGATGATTTCTCAAATACTCGTGCACGCCTTTGCGCAGTACCCCTGTCCCGTGTCCGTGAATAATGGAGACCGAGTGCAAGCCTGCCAACAGAGCATCATCTAAAAACTGATCGATTTCCCGAATGCTGTCCTCGACGTTGTAGCCGCGCAAGTCGAGATCCATCTTGATATTCTCACTGCGACGCTTCACAGAGGTGTACGGAGCCGCTTGTGGTTTTTGCTGGATCGAGTTTTGTACATGCATATCATCGCGCTTCACTTTCATTTTCATGATCCCGATCTGCACGAGGAATTCTTCATTGTTTACTTTTTCCAGCACGGTTCCTTTTTGTCCGAAGCTCGTCACCATTACCTCGTCGCCCACCTTGATCTGTGTGGCACGAACTGCTTTTGCTGGCTTCTTCACCTTTTCCTTCTCCAGCTCAAGGACGGCATTGCCCAAGCGCTTCTTCGCATCGATGAGACGATGCTCCTTGATTTCCATGCCTTCTGCCATCATTTCGCGCAGCTCGCGAATGATCGTTTCAGCTTCTTCTTTTGCGAGTTGGACAGCAATTCGCGCTTCGTCCTCTGCTCGCTCCATTCGCTTGTTTTTCTCTTCAGCAAATTGCGCGCGCTCTTCTTCCAGCTGTCTACGCAGCTCTTCCGCTTCCTCGCGTGCCGCTTTTGCCGCTAACCTGTCTGCTTCCGCCGACTTGCGATTACGCTCCAACGAAGCGATCATGCTCTCGACCTGATTGTCTTCCTCACTGATTGAGCCGCGCGCTACATCAATGATGTGTTCTGGCAATCCCAGACGTCTTCCGATGGCAAACGCGTTGGACCTACCTGGCACCCCGATGAGCAAGCGATAAGTAGGACGCAGCGTCTGTACGTCAAATTCTACGCTGGCGTTGATGACCTCTGGTCTATCGTAGGCATACGCCTTCAATTCGCTGTAGTGAGTCGTTGCGACCAATCTCGCGCCGGAATCAATCACATGGTCGATGATGGACATGGCCAGAGCAGCACCCTCTGTCGGGTCTGTTCCTGCCCCTAGCTCGTCAAACAGAACCAAGCTCTTGTCGTCCATTTTCGCCAAGATTTGAATAATATTGGTCATATGGCTCGAGAATGTAGACAGGCTCTGCTCGATGGATTGCTCATCCCCGATATCGGCAAAAACGGAGGAGAATACAGTCATCTCGCTCTCTTCCTCTGCAGGAATATGCAAGCCTGCCATGGTCATCAAGGACAGCAGTCCGATTGTTTTGAGGGAAACGGTTTTTCCGCCTGTATTCGGGCCAGTCACAACAATCGCCTGATACTCTCCACCTAGCTCCACATCTACAGGAACGACAACTTCTCGTGGAATGAGTGGATGACGCGCTTTTCGCATGTTTACGTATCCGCGATCATTGATACGTGGGCAAATCGCTTTCATGCTCCAGGCAAGCTGAGCCTTGGCAAACATAAAATCGAGCTCTGTCAGCGCTTCTGTGTTCTCGATCAAAGCCTCTACCGCAAAGGATACCTGCTCCGTCAACACATACAGAATGCGCTCCACTTCACGTTCCTCGCGCAGGCGTAGTTCGCGAAGCTTGTTGTTCATCTCAACGATTACTTCCGGTTCGATAAAGAGCGTCGCCCCAGATGCCGACTGGTCGTGGACAATTCCGCCAAATACAGAGCGATACTCCTGCTTCACCGGAATAACGAAACGATCGCCACGAATCGTAACGATATTTTCCATCAGCATTTTTTGGTAAGTAGACGAGCGTGTCATTTGATCGAGCTTTTCGCGAATGCGCGACTCGAGCTGTCTAATCTCCTGACGTACCTGTCGCAATTCAAGACTCGCGCTATCCAAAATGTCGCCATTTTCATCAATACAGCGGCGAATTTCGGTTTCCAACTCGCGCAGGCCCTCAATACGCTCTGCCTCCTGTTGCAATAATGGCAGCTCGTGATCCTCACACATATCGAGCAAAAACGTTTTGAGCCTGCGTCCGGCCATAACGGTGCTGGCGATATCCAGCAATTCCATCGGGGCGAGCATGGCGTTCAATCTGGCGCGCTGTACGGGACCGCGGATATCGCGAATGCCACCGAGAGGCACGCTGCCTTTCAAGCGCAACACGGTTGCTGCTTGTTCAGTCCCTTGCTGAGCAGTAATGACTTCATCCAAGCGTAAAAAAGGAATCAGTTCTGATGCTTTTTCTTTACCATATGTGCAAGATGCCTTGTCAATCAACAGGGCGACTATTTTATCGTATTCTAACGTCTTTAAAACCCGTTGTTCCACTGTGCTCCTCCTTCTTTATCCAGCGGCGACCGTTGTACCGTGCGGGCGGGAGCGACGGTCTATACCGGCAATCATTACGATATCTCCCCATTATAGCATGGCAGCGGAGCTTAGAAAACTTGGGCAACGGATAGCTTCGGACAGGCACCACCGGCGAAGGATAATTTTACACGTTTTCGTTTAGCATAGTTCTACTCATTGCGTGAGAGAATGAAAGGTGAAACAACCCTAAAGGAGGAGTACACTTGACGATCATGCGCCATATCGTCCGCTTTATCGTCGCTGCCGTAGTCCTGATGTTTGTCGGATTTCTGGTCCCCGGCTTTTCGGTTAGCAGTTTTTGGACAGCTCTGTTCGCGGCCGTTGTCATCGCACTGATTGGCTGGGCCGTAGAAGCCATTTTCGGAGATCGAATTTCGCCGTACAATCGTGGTATTATTGGCTTCTTGGTCAGTGCCGTCGTGATTTATCTCACTCAGTTCATCGTCTCTGGCTTCCGCGTAACGATTCTTGGAGCGCTTCTGGCTTCCTTGGTGATCGGGATCATCGACTTGTTTATCCCGATCAAAACCCATATGGATATGCGCAATGGAGATGCCGGGAACAAGCAGGAGACATAGGCAAGATGCAACAAAGAGCCATCCCATCAAAGACGGGGTGGCTCTTCTCATTATTACCCACAACGTGAAAAGAGAGGCATTGCGCCCCTCTTTTCCTTAATCTATCGGTTTAGCCTTTGCCTCTTCCTGAATGATTTTCAGCAGTTCTTCGTACTCCTGACGCAAGCGGAAGTATTCATCCGCGATATTAACCGCAGAAAGTACGGCAATTTTGGCAGTATCCAGTCGATGGTTGCCGTTTGCGATTTCGTTCATCTTATCATCAACGAAACCGGCCACCATGCGTATGTGATTGACACTTGCCTTGCCACTGAGCCGGTATTGTTGGCCAAAGATGTCCACCGTCAAACGATTTTTCCCATCACCTTGCACGAGAGGTACCTCCCTACTGCGACCTTTGCTCTACTTTATCCTTTTTAGGTTACTGAAAATGTCAGTTTTCGTCAAGCAATCTTACATGCGCAGTTCAGCGCCTGTGTTGTTTTTCAAGGCTTCGATGACAGCAGTAGTCACTTGTTGAATCTCTTCGTCCTGCAAAGTACGCTCTGCGTGACGGAATACGAGGGCAAATGCCATGCTCTTCTTATCTTGGGCGATACGCTCACCCATGTATACATCGAACAAGGTTACGGACTCGAGCAGCTCACCTGACGCTTCACGAATCGTTGCTTCCAATGCACCAGCAGCTACACTGCGATCCACAACGAGAGCCAAGTCACGCGTTACCGCTGGGGACTTCGGCAACTGATTGTAATGTCCTACCTCGGCAGACACATCAATCAAAGCAGCTACATCAAATTGGAATACGTACGTTTCGGACAGATCATACGCTTTTTCTGTGCCCGGATGAACTTGCCCCAGATAGCCCAGACGTTTTTCTCCTACCCATACTTCTGCGGTACGTCCTGGGTGCATACCTGCGATGTCCTGAACCGCTTTGTATTCGGCAGCTTGGATACCCAAACGAGCAAAGAGTGATTCGACAATCCCTTTGGTTTGGAAGAAATCAACAGGCTGTTTAGCGCCCATCCAGTTTTGTGTGAGCAGTTGTCCAGTCAATGCACCCGCTACATACAGACGCTCTTCTGGAAGCTGCGTGAGTGTTTCTTCTTTCGTCAAGAACACACGGCCCAATTCAAAAATCGCGACATCGTGGTTTTGGCGGTTTTTATTGTAAGCCACTGTTTCCAAGAGGCTTGGAATCAAACTCGTGCGCAGAACGCTATGGTCTTCACTCATTGGCATCATGAGCGCAACAGGGTTTACTTTTTCCTGGTGCAGACCCGCTACTGCCTCGACACGATCTGGATGAACCAGTGCATAGGAAATCGCTTCATTCATTCCAGTACCGATCAGGTGATGACGGATGGTACGGCGCAATTGCTGTTCTTTAGTCAACTGTCCCTGTGTAGTCGAACCGGAAGGCAAGCTGGTCGGAATGTTGTCGTAGCCATACAGACGTGCAACCTCTTCCACCAAATCCTCTGGCAGCGTAATGTCGCCACGTCTCGTTGGAACGGTTACCGTCCATTTGTCGTCCGCTACTTCATATGGGAATTGCAGACGCTCGAAAATCGGCGATACTTCAGAAGCCGACATATTGGTTCCGAGATGCTGATTGATTTTTGTAAGCGTAACGGAAACAACAGCAGGCGCAGCTTCGCTTACAACAGCAGAGCTGATTCCTTTGGATACCGTCGCCCCAGACAATTGCTGAATCAGAGCAGCAGCACGCTCTCCCGCTTCCTGCACACGCGCTTGGTCAACGCCTTTTTCCCAACGCACGCAGCCTTCTGTACGCATGCCGAGCATACGAGCTGTGCGACGTACAGTTTTTGGCGTGAACCAAGCTGCTTCGAGGATGATTTCGCTCGTCTCGCCAGTAATTTCGGAGTTCGCTCCACCCATTACCCCTGCGATCGCCAAGCCTTTGGTCTGGTCGGCAATCAGCAAGGTTTGCTCATCCAGCGTGCGCTCTTGATCATCCAATGTCACGAGCTTTTCGCCCTCTTTTGCCAGTCGAACGACAATAGAGCGATCAGCTACTTGTGTCGCATCGAAAGCATGCAGCGGCTGACCGTACTCGAGCAGGACATAGTTGGTCACGTCTACCACGTTGTTGATCGGACGAATTCCCGCTGCCATCAGGCGATTTTTCATCCATTGCGGAGATGTCGCGATTTTGGCGTTAGTAAAGTGACGACCGTGGTATTGATAACTTTCATTTGTAGCTTCGATCTTGACTTGGATCGGGTTTTCACCACCGTTTTCGGTCAGCTCGATTTGCGGGAATACCACTTCTTTGCCCAAAATAGCGGCTACCTCGTAAGCAACCCCCAGCATGCTCAAGCAATCCGAACGGTTCGGCGTCAATCCCAATTCCAGCACATAGTCATCCAAGCCGAGGTACGAAATAGCATCCATTCCGATTTCCGCATCCGCTGGCAAGACCATAATGCCTTCTTGCTGATCTTTTGCCAGAAGCTTGTCGTTTAAGCCCAATTCTTTTGCCGAGCAGATCATCCCTTGGGATTCTACACCGCGCAGCTTGGAACGCTTGATGTTCAGTCCACCTGGGAGCTTCGCACCGATCATGGCAACGAGAACTTTTTGTCCCTTGTCTACGTTCGCTGCACCACATACGATTTGCAGGTCTTCTCCTTGTCCTGCATCAACGACGCATACGTTGAGACGGTCTGCATCCGGGTGCTTGCTGCGTTCTTTTACATAACCGATCACAACACCGGATACACCTGCGTTGCGCGATTCAACTGCGTCTACTTCAATCCCGCTGCGAGTCAGCTTTTCAGCCAGCTCCTGGGGCGTCGTTCCACTCAGATCGACGTATTCAGATAACCATTGGTATGATACCTTCATCTTTGCCTCTCCTCTCTAGCCTCGATTGAACTGACGCAGGAAACGAACGTCGTTGGTATAAAAATGGCGGATGTCCTCTACCGCGTATTTGAGCATCGCAATTCGTTCTACACCCATACCGAACGCAAAGCCGCTGACTTCCTCAGGGTTGTAGCCGGCCATTTCCAGTACGCGTGGGTGAACCATACCAGCACCCAAAATCTCGATCCAACCTGTTTGCTTACATACACGGCAACCGTGACCGCCGCAGTTGAAGCATTGTAGGTCTACCTCTACGGATGGCTCCGTGAACGGGAAGAAGCTTGGGCGCAGGCGAATTTGTTGGTTTTCCCCGAACATTTGACGGGCAAACGTCAAGAGGGTACCTTTCAAGTCACTCATCCCGATTTTTTTATCAATCACGAGACCTTCGATCTGCGTGAATTGGTGGGAATGTGTCGCATCGTCATCATCGCGGCGATACACTTTACCCGGACAGATCATTTTGAGTGGGGTCTTACCTTCTTTTTTCAACATCGTACGTGCTTGCACAGGAGATGTCTGCGTACGGAGCAGCAGTTCTTCTGTAACGTAGAACGTGTCTTGCATATCGCGTGCCGGGTGATCTTTCGGCAGGTTCAGCATCTCGAAGTTGAAGTGGTCCATTTCAACCTCAGGACCTTCTGCCACCTCAAAGCCCAAGCCGATGAAAATGTCTTCGATCTCTTCAATGATCCGAGAGAGTGGGTGCATGGTGCCTGCTGGTACTGGACGTCCTGGCAGTGTCACATCGATCGTTTGAGAAGAAAGCTTGGCAAAGAGAGCCGCTTCTTCAAATGCTTGTTGTTTGCCGGAGAACGCTGCTTCCAGGGCTTCCCTTACTTCATTCACCAGCTGACCGACAACTGGACGCTCTTCTGGGGACAAGCCGCCCATTCCGCGCAGCAGTTCTGTCAACTCGCCCTTTTTCCCCAGGTATTTGACGCGCAAATCCTGAAGTTGTGCGGCTTCTGTCACTTGGCTGATTTGGCCCAGTGCGGACTCTTTCATTTCTTGCAACCGAGTTTGCACTTCGAATCGCTCCTTTTTTCATTTGATAAAATAACCTCTATCGAGGCTAACGTAAAAAAAAAGAAAAACCCGCCCCAGAAAAGGGACGAGTTACTTTTTTCTCGCGGTACCACCCTTGTTAGACAATTCACTTCCAGCCTGTGACAAATACATGACAATATCACTAGTGGAAAGAGACATTTGTCTCACTTCAGATCATTGGTAACGGGTATGACCCGGCTGCTCCTACTGCGCGAAAAGCGGTTCAGAGTGCGGCTTTGGAGTGAATTCGGCAGCTATCATGTTAAAGATGCTCGCAGTCTGTGACATCTTCTCCCTGAAAAAACAGATAGGTCCTGCGTACTAGTCTCCGTCATCGCTTTACGTTATAATTGTTACGTAAGGAAAATTATAGCGCAACAAGAGAGAACTTTCAATTCTACAAATGTTACATATCAAGAGAGTGTTTTCATGTATATGTTACCCATTCGAAAGGGGATTTTGACATGATTGATAATGTTTCCGCCCTTTACGATAAGACAAGCAACTGTCGCCATTGCCAAGCGACCTTTTCGACCAAAAGGATCAGAAGCGGAACGTTGACGATGGTCAATCGCGACAGCGATTTTTATACCACCTTTAAAGAGCAATCTTTAAATCCCATTTTATATACCGTCAATGTCTGCCCTGAATGCGGCTTCGCCTTTACGGATCAATTCCGGGACAAGCTCGCCCCTTGGCAAAAGCAGATTGTGGATGAACAAATCTCCTCGAAATGGAAGCCAAAAGATTTTGGGAAGGTTCGTCATGTACCAGAAGCCATTGTCAGCTACAAACTGGCCATTTACGCAGCTGAACTAACGGATCAGCCCCATTCCGTAAAAGCGGGTCTGTATTTGCGTCTCGCATGGCTTTATCGATTCCAGAAAAATATCGCGGAAGAAATGCGCTTTATCGATATGGCCGTGGAAGAATATGAACAATCGTATATTCATTCCGACTATACACGCGGCGACAAGGAAATGACCGAAGTCCGCTTGCTGTACTTGATTGGTGAACTCTACCGCAGACTCGAAAAGTTTGACTTAGCCATCAAGTATTTCGGCAAAGCACTAGCTTTTCGCAACCACACCATTGAGAGCGGCATTATCCGGATGGCGCAAGATCAATGGCAGCTCGCGCGCGAAGAGTACAAAGAGAAAAAAAGTGAGCAAAAGATCGGCTAAGCATGCCGATCTTTTCTTTTGCGTTGTGCCTCGTATACAAAAATTCCTGCCGCGACTGCTGCATTCAATGACTCTGCGCCGCCATAAAGCGGAATGTGAACGAATTGATCTGCCCTGGCAAACATCTCTTTGGAGACGCCTCTTCCTTCATTTCCGATAACCATTGCCGTCAGACCAGCATAATCAGCCTCGTCATAGGAAACACTGTTTTGCTCCAAGGAAGAGATCAGAACTCGCCCTCCCTTTGCCTTCCATTCATCTGCCGTCTCGACTAACGATTGTGTAAAGACCGGGATGCGGAACAGTGCTCCCATTGTGGCCCGTACCACTTTTCCATTGTAAATATCGACACTTCCACTTCCAAGTACGACACCATCAACTGCTGCCGCTTCTGCTGTACGCAAAATCGTGCCGAGGTTGCCCGGGTCTTGTATTTCGTCCAAAAAGAGGAGTAGCAAGCTGCCTTGTTCCTCTCTCTTCTTATCTACCCATTTTGCCCAATCTGCTGCTGTTTTTTTCACTTCGGCCACAATTCCTTGTGGTGACTTGGTTTCGGACAGCTTCGCCAGTACTACTTCTGATGCCGCAATGACCTGGACAGCTTCCGGATGATTAGCCAGAGCACGCTGACAGGCAGGGTCCATGTCACGCTGCTGATCGTAAATAACGGTGACTACCTCCGCCCCGCTTTTTAACGCCTCCTCTACCAGATGCGCCCCTTCCACGAGAAAACGCTGCTGCTCTTCCCGACCTTTCCGTGATAGCAACTGGTGCAATCGCTTTACCAGAGGGTTTTGTACCGAAGTAATGATTTCATTTGTCATAAACCTATGCCCGCTCCTCAAATTCACGTAAGTCTTTGTTGTTCCCGATCACCACAAGCACGTCGCCGTATTGGATGACTTCATCCGGGCTAGGAGCGATGTTGAATTTATCTCCACTTTTGATGGCAATAACGTTGACCTCGTATTTTTTCCGAATATCCAGTTGCCGCAAGTTTTGACCGACCAGCTTGGACGACACGACTACCTCCGCCACGCTGTAGTCCTCTGCCAGCTCAATAAAATCAAGAACGTTAGAGGAGATCAGATTGTGGGCGACCCGCACCCCCATGTCACGCTCAGGGAATACGACACGGTCAGCTCCTACCTTGTACAATACTTGTCCATGACGCTCATTCTGTGCTTTTGCCACGATCTTTTTGACACCCAAGTCTTTCAGTGTCAATACCGTCAGGATGCTCGCCTGAATATCGACCCCAATCGCCACGACGACTACGTCAAAATTGCGAATGCCGATTTCCTTCAAGGCGCGTTCATCCGTAGAATCAGCTGCTACCGCGTGCGTTACGTACTGAATATTTTCGTTAATACGCTCCTCGTTCTCATCTATTCCCATGACTTCATAATCCATCTCGTACAACGTTCTCGCCACGCTAGAACCAAAACGTCCCATCCCGATAATGGCAAATTGCTTGGACATGTTAATCTTCTCCTTTACGGAACTTACCAATATCAAGCATTATAGCACATCCAAAACATCCGCCACAAAACGGTCATGAACGTTTTGTTCGAAAAGCATGGTATGCACAAATCAGCGTTTACAAATACTATTTCTTGAATTCATTCTCACAAGAGAGGTGTAGCACGGTCATGAATATTGCCTCACTCAACTTACGTCAAGCGATCATGTACAAAATGCAAGGCTCAGATCCAAGCGCAGTCGAAGAAACCATCAGTGATGCCATCTCTAGCGGTCAGGAGAAAACACTCCCAGGTTTAGGCGTTTTGTTTGAAGTGCTGTGGCAAAACAGTGATGCTTCCTCACGTCAATCCATGATTTCGACTATCGCGGAACACTTGCCTGAGCAAGCCGAAAAACCGATCTAACCACATCTTCTTCGAAAAAAGCATGCTACAAAGGGAGGGACTCTTATGTCCCTCCCTTTTCATTGTTTACTTCCCGGCCTTTATTGAACTGATTGCGCATGAATTGGGTGATGGCCAGCAAGATCGGAATGAAGATGGTTACCATATATCCCATGGTGGTCAAGTGTTTTAAATATGAATACAACTCCACCGTATTTTGCGGTATTAACGAAAAGAAAAAAAGTGGCACCATCATCACGATTGCGCTAATTCGTTGAAAACGAATGCCTTTTCGAAACCACTGCCGTAATGAAAAAATCGTCGCATAAAACATATTCCCGATCGTTGTAAATACAGAAGCAACCCAGATCGCAAGAAAAGCGGACTCAAAACGCTCCAAAAACCAGCCGGTTCTCTGGGTTACCTTGACCAGTTCAAGCGTAGGCCAAATCAGCCGCTGTAATTCTTCATATCCAAATACAGTGATACCTGCGATAACTGTAATCATATAAACGACAAAGGCAAAGCTCATACCTGTAATGCTTGCCACTCCAAGCCTTGCACCTGGAATCGCGAAAGCAAAATAAACCATTAATAGCTCATATCCGGTATAAAGCGTGTAAGTATCCAGACCTGTTTTTACGACATCTGTCCATGACTCTATATGAAATGGCAATAAATTGTACCAATCTGCGTTCATAAAGGAGACGAGCGGAATCAAGAGCGACGGCAACAGGAGAAAAGGAATCAACAGCTCATTTACCCTTGCCACTACTTCAATCTCATGACAGCATAGAAACAAGACCAACAAAAGCAGCGTGACTATAATTACCTCCAGCGGTGTATCTGGCAAAACGGAGGTCACGACGACTTCCCCAAACACTCTGGCTGTTATACCTGCATTGAAAAACTGATAAAGAATGAATAGACAAATACACAGTGTGCCTATGACAGAACCAAATATCCGCGGCATAAATTCGACAAAGGTAAGACCAGGAAACTGATTACCTAAATACACGATGGCCGTCACTGCCACGCCGGCTATTAAGGCACCTGAAATAGGGCCAATCCACCCCGCTTGTTGAAGAAGAATAGTGGACGTTCTCGGGATGGTGAGAATCCCCACCCCGATCATCGAACTGATTATAATACTTGTAATTTGCCAGGTACCAAAATTACGTTGCTGATTCTCCACAGTGATCGCTCTCCTATTGCATTTCCATACCAAGACGGCGCAGCTTGATTGTGTATTTGACGCGAATCGGAAAATCCCTGAAATCTTTCTTCCAGTCGTGAGTCTTCCAGTAATCATGATAATGCTTCGCACGCAGTGTAAGACCGAGCTTTAAAATGTCGCTATTGTACTGCTTTTGCAATTGCTGCAAAAGCTTCTTTGCACGGTTTTCCATTTCTTTTTTTATCAGCGCCTGCATTTGTGTGACGAATTGCTCTGGGGGAATATGCAGGTCTTCTGTGAGTTCGACAATATCCCCTTGGAGCTCGCAATGAAAGGTAGCCGAAAAGTCATCTTGAATGGTCACCTTTTTTTTTGCGAAGTGCGGTCGAAAGCTTACATATCCGTTCTTGGTTTTCGGCAATGCAATCACAATGTCTCCACCCGGTTTTTCATTTCGCAGCTGGAGCAATGCCCATGTTTGCAGGTGATCCAGTATCCCCATCATCTTGTGTCCACGAAAAACAGCAACCCCTTTCCAGCTCACTTCATTTTTACTTGCCTCTACATAATTCAGAAACGGCTCCATGGTAAGATTAGAGGTCTGATTGAAATAGTCGCCCAACGTTTGATCCGGAATTCTCCCTAATTTCATGCCATTTTCGATCAGCCCCATCAAAAAGACGACCGGAATTGGCTCGATCCTCGGCTTGATTTCCAGCAAGGTAGACGCTTTGCCCTTTACGACGATCGGCCACAGGAGTCTCCGTATTTGCGGTTCGCGACGAAAACCGTCCATGATGTCTTGGATCCCCTTTCTAGCGATCTCCTCACTCAAAGCGAGAACACGCGTATGTCCAAGAAACAATCGTTGGTTCAGCCGCATTTGCAAGTTGTTGGCAGCATCTGTCACCGTTCTTCCTGTCACGCTCATGATTTTCACGGCATCCGCACCACTCCCTCCCCCCTTCCCGCTGCTCCCCGCGATTTTGATGGGAATCGGAATTTGGACGGTCATTTTGTACAGATTTTCATCTTTTTCATCCTGATCAATCGCAATAGCCAATACCGATGCGCGTTCCTCCAATTCCCGTCTGTCCCAGCACCCCGTCAGCAAGATTGTACAGATGATCAGCAAAGCGAAGTATCTAAAAGACTTACCCATCGATATTCCGCCCCTCTCGTCGGGTCACCATGTCACGGATGAGGATTGCTACCCAGTAAACGACGGGGAACAGCAAATTAATAACCAGGCTAGACAACCCCAGCAACGACGCCCACTTAAATACTTCTGTAATGTTTTGTGGAATGAGTGAAAAGAAGAATAAAGGGACGAGAAGGGCAGAAGCCACGATTCTTTGAAACCTGATTCCCTTGCGAAACAATTGTCTCAGTGAATAAACAACCGCATAATATGCATTGGCTACCGTAGTAAAAACGGCCGACACCCACACTGCCAAAAAAGCAGACTCCAAACGTTCCAAGATCAATCCTGGCACCTGTGTCGTCTTGACCAATTCAAGTGTCGGCCACGTCACCCTCTGCAGCTCTTCGTATCCAAATACCGAAATACCAGCAACCACAATTAACATGTAGAGTGATGCTGCAATTAATAAACTGTAAAATCCCGCCAATTCCCTGTTCGTGTTTTTTTGCGCATAGGCGAAAAAGACGAACATAATTTCAAAACCGGAATAGGAATAAATTCCTTCGTACACTCCTTCTACCATTGAACGGATCGACACATGATTAATCGGCAGGAGATTCCCAATTTCCGCCTTTTGAAACGACGCAATCGCAATAAAAAGAAGTGGAAAGATAATAAAAGGAAACAGCAGCTCGTTCACTCGAGCTACTACTTCCACCTCATGCATGCACAAAAATAGTACCAGCAAAAACATCGTGATCAGCAATACTTCCAACGGAGTCTGCAAAAGAACGGAAGTCACAACGACTTCACCAAACACACGCGATACGACTGCCGTGGAAAAATACAGGTATACCAGATAGATACAAATCCAAGGGAGGCTGAATACTTTGCCCACCCAAGGCCGTCTGGCGGATCCCCATACCTTGTGACTGTATTCAATAAAGGTTTCCCCTGGGTAACGCTTGCTCAATTTGACAATCAACCATAAGGAAACAAACGCACCTGCAGAGCCAATAAGGGGGGCGATCCAGCCTGCCTCAAATAATTTCGAACTGGTTGTACGAGGAAGGGTCAACACGCCGACACCGATTAAGGTACTTGTGATGAGACAAATTTGCTGCCACATCGATAGAGTCTGGTGCCAGCCGTGCCCCTCCCTCCTGTTCATTTCGGGTTATCCTCCTCTCTGATCCGGATTTTATCTTGGACATGAAACATCATCGGCCTTGTTTTGAAGAGATGATGAGGAGCCCTTATGAACAAGTCCTTCATTCCATTCAGGTTGAGCGGACTAAGTGGGCTCATATAGGGTACTCCAAACGATTTCAATGAAGATAAGTGAATGAGGATGACGATCACAAACAGCATAATACCGTAAAGACCAAACATCCCTGCCAAGATCATAACCGGAAAGCGGAGCATCCGAATGGCAATCGCTGCACTGTAACTCGGGGATGCGAACGAACCGATTGTCGTCACAGCTACGATGATTACCATGACAGGACTGACAAGCCCAGCAGTTACCGCCGCTTCCCCGACCACGAGTGCTCCAACAATCCCGATCGTAGGACCTATTGGCCCCGGCAGCCTCACGCTAGCTTCCCTCAATATCTCAATGGCCAACTCCATAATCAGGGCTTCGACTAGAGAAGGGAATGGAACAGTAGATCGTCCTGCCGCCATCGCAATGACCAGTCGAGAAGGAATCATCTCCGGATGGAACGCACTAAAAGCGATATAAAGAGACGGCAACATCAAGGCGATGCTGATACTGATAATCCGAATGAAACGAATCAAGGTCGCGATGTAAAATCGCTCGTAATAATCCTCGGGACTCTGATAAAACTGCGAAAATACAGCCGGGGCAATCAAACCAAACGGTGTCCCGTCAACCAGAATGCCTACCTTCCCTTCCAAGAGATTGGCCACTACTTTGTCAGGGCGCTCCGTGTTTTGAATCTGCGGAAATGGGGACCATCTCCGATCCTGGATCATTTGTTCGATGTAACCACTCTCCAGCACAGAATCCACATGAACGTTCTCAATTCGCGCAATCACTTCTTCCACCATCGGGGGATACGCAATGCCGTCGATGTACATGACGTAAATGTCAGTCTGTGTTCGTTCACCGACAACCATATGACGCACTCTGAGATTAGGGTCCTTCAAGCGGAAGCGGATCAGCGCTGCATTCACGCACAACGTTTCACAAAACCCATCGCGCGGCCCTCGTACGACTGATTCCGTCTGAGGCTCTTCCACTGAACGCCTGTCCCAACCTCTCGTGTTATTCAAATAAGCATTTTGACACCCATCGATGATCAGTACCGCACATCCAGACAAAATATTTCGGACGATCTGCCTCAGTTTGTCTGTCAAATCCAGCTCATTTGTCGCCGGATCATGATAGGTGATATCGGGAGTCGTCATATAGCGAATAATAAAATCACTGATGACATTGCGATCCACCATGCCATCTATAAAAACGATAGCGGCCTGAGCCTTTGACTTTGTTTGAAAACGACGAATGACGAGATCGTCACATTTTCCAAACTGCGCTTCAATCAATTGAATGTTTTCTTCCACATTTGTCGTGAGCGTAACATCTGATACGCTTTCCATGCTCTTCTCGGCGTACTGCTCCAACGATTTTGACTGGAGGGCTTCTTTTCTTTTTTGCCATGCTTGAAAAAACTGGCTCAAGCTGCTCACCCTTATCCATGGAATGTATCCTGCCTACAGGTACGGATAGTGTGCCCAATAATGGAAAGGAAATCCCGTAAAAGGCGTATTCAAAAAGAAAAACAGGCCCAACCTAAGTCGGACCTGTTAAGCAACTACCTCGCGCTTGTTCTCAAATTTCTCGTAGTTCTTCTCTTGCATGATCGTCTTTACGATCTGGATACTTTCCCAAACCTCTGTATAAGTCGTATAGAAAGCAACGGGAGCTAACCGGATGATGTTTGGTGCACGGAAGTCAGGAATAATGCCCGCTTCCTTCAAAGCCTTGCATATACGTATGGCCTCATCATGCTCAAGGCTGACATGCCCACCTCGGCGATCATCCTGCTGTGGGTTTGCAATTGTAAAACCCATGTCTGCTAGCTCCACCTCGATCAAATCCATCATGAAGCGCGTTAAGGCGAGCGACTTGGTACGAAGCTTTTCCACGGACACCTCCTGAAACATTTCCAAGGAACCAAGCAGTGGGGCGAGACTCAGCATATGCGGGGTACCAATCTGGTAAGCGCCCGCACTTTCGCAAGCATCCAGCGTATGTTCCATATCAAATTGCTTATCCTTTTTCGAACTGAACCATCCCGCCAATCCAGGAGCCCTGCCAAAATGCTTGCGGTTGACATATAAGCTACCCACGCTGCCGGGCCCTGCATTTACGTATTTGTAGTTGCACCAGTATGCAAAGTCCACTCCCCATTTGCTGAAGAAATGCGGGATCGCACCTACAGAGTGACATCCGTCAAAACCAATTAGAATGCCTCTCTCATGTGCGGCTGCTGTCAATCGTTCGATATCGAGTAGCTGGCCGCTGCGATACAGGACGGTCGGGAGGACAACCAGTGCTACTTCATCCGTCATCGCATCGATAATGTCCTCTTCTTCGATCAGGCGGCCATCTCTTGACGCTACCCGAACCAAATGCTCTTCCGGGTCCAGTCCATGGAGCTTCATTTGACTCTGGAGTGCGTATATATCGGTAGGGAAATCCAGCTCGGTTGCAATCACCTTCGTCCTCTTCCCAACCGGATGATAGAAGGTAGCTGCCAACTGATGGAGGTTGATCGTCGTAGAACCCGTTACGATCACTTCCTCGGGGCTTGCCCCTACAAGTGCTGCGCTCATCTCTCCCAATTTCTCCGAGAAGAAAAACCACGGATGGTTACCCGTTGTCCAGCCTTCCACACCCAGCTCCTTCCAAGACCGCATCACATCCATGACACTCTTTTCCGCTCTTTTTGACATGAGACCAAGCGAGTTTCCATCCAAATACAGGCTCGGAAGCAAATAAAACTCTTCGCGATAGCTCGCGAGTTCGTCCTGTGCATCCAATTGCTGTGCGTGCGCTTTCGTTAGGGGGCTTGATTGAGACATAGCTACCTCCTCAGCTTGTTCTATCGTTACCCCTATTATAGGCTGAATTTTCAAACAAGAAAATCCCATTCGCAAAAAGAAAATCCCGTGCCACCTACGACACGAGATTTTTATCCAAGTATAGTTGCGTTAACCAAATGACTAGCAAGATTTGCGCGATGCAAAAGAGCGGGACCAGGATGAGAAAAGAGATATGCTTGGTCTTATGCCGTTGAATAAGCATGCCCTCAAGCGCACCGATCCCTCCTCCTAAAAATGCGACCAGCAAAAGGCTCAGTTCCGGAACCCGAAAACCTTTTTCCTTAGCCAGACGCTTGTCTGTCTGCATCAAGTAATAAGCATAGCCATTCAGCAGTAAAGCTCCTGCCGCCAGCACCCAGACATTCGAATTGAAGTATCCTACCAAGAGGAGGGCCCAGCTTATGACGAGCACCAGCACGAAATTGCGGCGATGGGCAGCTAATTGTTGATGGTACATTTCTTAATCTCCTTTTGCCCGATATGCCCGATTTCCCATAAACTGCTTGCGTACGAAGAATACCACACCCAAAACAACCACGATCACCAGCAAAGCGTAGAAACCGTATTTACGGATGACTTCGATAATGGCTTCCACATTATTACCGAATACATGGCCGAGAAAGTAAAAGGCGATGGTCCAAACCAACCCGATTGGATAAGATAGCATCGCATAACGACGGAACGTCATACCGCCAAGCCCAACCAAATAAGGTACCACATGACGGACAACGGGAAATAAGTAGCTGATGCAAAGAGCAGTAGTACCATACTTCTCCAGCAAGCCCGTTGATCGATTCACCGCGTTCCTCATTTTCTCGGTTTTGCACAGCCATTTCAATATCGGTTTCCCAAAGTACTTTCCAAGTAAAAAGCCAATCGTCAATCCGGAGGCAACCCCTAAATATCCCGCCAAAAAAGAATACCATGGGTTTAGCACGCCGATGGAGGCAAGAAATCCTCCTGTAGCGACAACCAGTTCATCGGGAATCGGCAAACCTACAATCCCCAGCCAAAGCAGGAAAAAAATCGCTACGTAGCCGTATTGCTCTATGATTGACATCAGCAGGTCGACTTCCATGAGGCAAAATCCCCTATCCTTGCCACAGTGCGGTCATTTCTTGACATACTAGCAGCTATGGCATCGCACGATATCTGACTCTATGTATTACGTATGAACCTAAAAAAAGGTACTTGTTTATTTTGCAATAGATTTACGTATTTTATCAAGCACAGATATGCCAGACGACTCTATCATGATAGATGTTTGAGCGCTTCACGTCTGGACAAACTCGCAAGTGACGTCGCTTCTACAAATTCACGTACGGCGTCGGGATTTGTTTTCGCATACTCTCTCAACGCCCACCCGATTGCCTTCTGAATAAAAAACTCTTTGGAATCCGCGCATCTTTCCACCAAGGAAAAGAGCAGCCGCTGATCTGTCTTGTCTTTGTATGACAACTGAAATAAAATCGCCGTTCGTTGCAGCCACATATTGGCTCCATTCATCCAGGCTGTCGTATTCGATTCGATCAGTTCGGGATGCAAGGCAAACAATCTGCCCGTTGTATGGGAAGCCAAATAATCCACGGTATCCCACCACGATTTTGTCGTGATAAGTTCGACAACGAACGGGAGATGGTCAGGGGTGAGACGCTTTTTGGACTTCTCGAGTACGTCAAGCGCTACATACTGGTACTCGCGCGCTGGCAAAGCCCACAAGGAACGAGCGACCTGCTCCCAATTTTCGGGTACGCCATAATCACGAAAGATTTGTTTGGTCAGCTCTTTGCGCTGTGGTGATTTGATCCCCAGAAAAGGAAAATGATTTTTCATGTACTGCTCCATTGGACCAGCCAGAATCGAATCACCATGTGCACGCAACAGTTCCTCGACAACCTCCGTATACTCGCTTGCGTTCATCTGCGTCTCCTCCCCCCAACTCCTCTGATAATCCGGTAGTTTAGCCTGCTACTTGGACGTCCTGCTTGACGACAGCAAAAGCATTTTGCTCTTCATCTTTGTACGGATAATACACGACGAGTGTAAAATCTCCCTCGACAAGCTCACCGGTCTCCATCCATTTTTCAATGTCAAAGGTCACCTTGGCAGTCAGCGTGTGCTTGAAGTAATCTTTTTCCAATGCAGCATGTGCCGCAAAATCATCGCGGAGTCGCTCACGCTGCTCAGTTAGGACAGCGAAAGTCTGTTGCATCTCTTCCTTGTCCATGACATCCTCCCACCACAGCTTGCGCGGGCGATGCTTCTGGTTGCGCAGGAAATCGAATTTCATCATGCTGAGCACATGGCCCATACCGTCCACTTGCTTGAATTGCAAAAACTTCTGCAAGCGCATGAACAAATCCTCTAATTGATGACCGATACGGCTCCAGCCTTGATTTTCCCAATAGTCACCAAATGTCTGGAAGAAGTCAAAAGCCGTTTCGAACTGATTCGCCAACAGCCACTCCACTGTATAGTCCATCCGGTGCGCATTCCAGTACTTTTCCAGAATGTCTTCTACACGCTTGATTCTTTGCATGTCATCAAAGGAAAGGACGTTATTCCCCAAAATTTCGTAAGGAGCCTCATCCATAAAAACATAGCCATGATTAGCCGCACGCGCACGAACGCCTGTCCCGCGGAGCATTTTCAAAAAGCCGAGCTGAAGCTCTTCCGGGCGTAGACCAAACACGTCATTGAAGGTTTTGCGGAAGGATGCATAATCTTCCTCAGGCAAACCAGCGATCAAGTCCAGATGCTGATCGATTTTTTTCGAATCCTTGATCTGTGTCACTGTACGCGCAAGACGATCGAAGCGCTGAATCCGCTGAACAAGGCGGTTGGTTTCATCATTTGTGGACTGAACCCCAATCTCGAAGCGGAAAATGCCTGGCGGTGCGTTCTCGGTCAAGAAGTCGAGTACGTCCGCTCGCAAAATGTCTGCTGTGATCTCGAATTGGAAGACCGTTCCATTGTGGTTGTCGATCAAAAACTGAAAGATTTCCAGCGCATATTTTTTATTGATGTTAAATGTGCGATCCACGAACTTGATCGTTTTGACGCCGTGATTGATCAAACGCATGAGATCTTCTTTCACTCGTTCCAGACTGAAATAGCGTACGCCGTCTTCAATCGAGGACAGACAGTATTGGCATTTGAACGGACAGCCACGGGATGCCTCAAAATAGACGACGCGGTTGTTCAGCTCGTCCAGATGGTCCGCGTATGGTGAAGGAATGCTGTCCATCTCTTCCACTTGCGCACGCGGCATGGAAAAACGCACGTACTCCTCTTCGCGATATGCGATTCCGGCTACATCACGCAGGCGTGGAGGCTGCTTGGTTTGCAATGATTCCTGATACACCTGCAAAAGCTCCAAGAAGGTCTGCTCCCCTTCACCAATGCAGATGACATCGATTTCAGGATGCTTCTTCATCCATTCGTCCGCATCATAGGTCACTTCTGGTCCCCCGAGGATAATCGGAACATCCGGGCAAATCTTTTTCAGCGTGCGCATGACACTGAGCGTCTCACGAATGTTCCAGATATAACAGGAAAATGCAACGACATCGGGCTTGCGCTTGTGTATATCTGCTACTATATTTAACGTCACATCGTTGATGGTATACTCCACCAGCTCAATCGAAGGAAATGCTTCCTGGGCATAGCTTCGCAAATAGCGCAAAGCGAGTGAGGAGTGAATAAACTTGGCGTTTAAGGTCGATAGTAAAATCTTCATGGATGGGTCTACTCTCCTTGCAAAATTCGGCACCAAAAAACCATCTGCAATCGATGGTTCATGGTCTGACCGATCTTTTTCCTTTCGTAACAGTACCATACGAGACTACTAACGGCAAATCGTTAACGATTTAATTCGCGCACCACATGCCCCAGCTCTGGCACGATCAACCGATTCATCGCCAGTCGCACCGCACCTGTCGAGCCTGGCGTGGAAAAAATCATTTTCCCTTTCCGCGTCCCTGCAATCGCACGACTGAGCATCGCTGCGGAACCGATGTCTTCTGTATAGCTCAACATCCGAAACAGCTCGCCAAATCCCGGCATTTCCTTATCAAGCAAGCCAGAAACAGCCTCAAAGGTATTATCTCTTGGCGAAATGCCAGTACCGCCATTGAGAAGAATGACTTGAACGTCGTCATGTGAGATTCCCGCTTCGATTGCCGCAATGACTTGTACAGGCTCGTCCTTTACAATTTGATAAAGCGCAATGCTGTGACCGGCTTCAGTCAGCAGCTGCTTCATTAACTGTCCGCTTTTATCTGTATCCTCTGTCCGAGTATCGGAAACGGTTATGACCATGCATGTGACTTGCTTGGGCGATAGCGCCTTGTGTTCCTGCGTACTCATCCGTCATTTCCTCATTTCTTCAATATATATCTATTTCTCATGATACCATGTTCGGGTTTCCAATACCTTCGTCGTTCCGGCAACAATTTCTTCACTCCCTATACCCGAGATGCTTCTCTTTCCTATATAATGCTGATGACTGCTATTTTTTCGACAGACAAGGAGGCGTGCGCGAATGCCAGAGCGACCTTATTTTTCTTTTCATTTCCACAAACAATCGCACACACCGATCTATGTACAACTCGCTGAACAATTAAAAACAGCGATTCTGCGTGGTGCCTTTCTTGTAGATGGACAACAATTGATATCACTACGAGATATGAAAACAATTAGCGGCTGCTCGTTGGAGACAGTCAAAAAAGCATACGATCATCTTGCGTTGGAAGGCTGGCTGGAAGCTGTTCATGGCAAAGGCTATTACTTGACGCAGCTTGCCAAAGAAGCTCGTTTGGAAAATCGCCTCCCGCTCACAGATATTCCAATCGCTTCTCTGGCTGATTCCTCCCCTCGTCCAAGCGAAGAGCTGGTGAAGCGATTGCGTGGTGCTTTTTATGAGAGCCTGACCGTATTGGATGAACCGTCCGCGAAGAAGAAAATCATGCGAACGCAGGCTACCAAAGTTTTCGCTGATCATCTCAGCCGCAGGGGACTGCCACACTCACCTGAACGCCTTCTGCTTTTTAACAGAAGCACGAGCGGCTTCGCCTTCCTAGCACAGCGGATCATGAATGCGCGCGATGTCGTCTATGTGGAGGAGTATAGCTATCCCGTATTCCTGCGCTTACTGAGCCAATGCGGTATTACGGTTCGACCGATTCGTATGGATGAAGAAGGCGTTTGTATTCAAGCCCTCAATGAAGAGCAGGAGCATTACCCCGCCAATTGGCTGTTGATTAACCCGCATTACCAATTCCCTACGGGCATCAGCTATTCATTGAAACGAAAAGAAGAGCTGCTCGAATGGGCACAGAATCATAACGTACGTCTGATTGAAAACGACCATTATGGAGATCTCTGGTTTGAAGAGCCGAGCGTTCCCCTGTACCACATGGCTGTGCAGGCAAAAAGCTCTGTCGAGGTCTACTATTTGCATTCTTTGTCCAAAACACTGGCTCGCGACCTGCAATTGGGCGTGTTGATGCTTCCTTCTGATTTATCGGATGATGAATTGGAGCGCTACAGCCAGCTTGTTTCCATGACCGGAGCGGAACCTTCCCTGCTCGTCGTAGAGGCAGCCGTTCAACTCCTCGATGATCCTTGGTTTTACGAAGAGTTTCTAGCAGATCGACGTGCCCTGTTCCAGGCCCGCTTCCTACGACTCTGGCAGGAAAGACGGCAAGCACTCCCCGAACACGCACGAATGTACCCCATTTCAGGTGGCTTAAATACGTGGATCAAATGGGGCACGCCAACCACAAGAGCAACCGAACAAGAAGAGAGAGTCGTCGCTATTCTTCGAGAGGAGGGTCTCGAGCTGACTGGCGGTCATGCTTTTCGCGTAGCGGATGAGCCTGCCGATATTCTGCGCTGCCCGGCTGTCCGTTTCCCGCTTGCTCCACTGGAAGAACGAGAATTGAAGCATTGGCTTCACCGATTGGGCGCTGCTCTACTTCGGTAAGTTTTCCAAGGGAAATGCCATACTAAGAGATGGATTTCCCTCTTTCCTTTACACTAGACTCGAAAAAAGCCGAGGTATAACCTGCTATGATTAAAAAAATCGTAGATAAGCTTCACCTTGATCCACCAAAAACGCTTGTACTTGGGTTTGCCTTAATTATTTTCCTGGGAGCGCTGCTTTTGACACTCCCGGTCTCTACAGTTGATGGACTTGGCCTGTATTGGCTTGATGCTCTGTTTACAGCCACCTCTGCTACGTGTGTAACAGGCTTGGTTGTCGTCGATACTGGAACGACTTTCACTACCTTTGGTCAACTTGTCATTTTGTCACTCATCCAGATAGGCGGACTTGGCTTTATGACGTTCGCTACCTTTTTCGCACTGATTATGCGTAAAAAAATCTCATTGCGTGAACGACTCATCCTTCAAGAGTCACTGAATCAGATATCGATAGAAGGTGTCGTACGTTTAGCCAAAATGATTTTGATTTTTACTGCCGTCACTGAGTTTATAGGTGGAGTGCTTCTCTCTATTCGTTTTGCATTTGACTTTCCTCTGTCAAAAGCGATATACTTCGGCTTTTTCCATGCGATTTCTAACTTTAATAACGCTGGATTTGATCTGATGGGCGATTTCGCTAGCTTAACTGCTTATGTAGATGATCTGCTTGTCAATCTCGTCGTCTGTTTGATGATCATTCTTGGCGGTATAGGTTTCATCGTTGTGAGTGAGTTATACGATTATCGTCAAACCCGTCGCCTGTCTTTACATACGAAAGTGGTACTGGCAACAACGGGTCTTTTGATCACGGCAGGGACCGTGCTTATCTTCATTTTGGAGTATAACAATCCGAAGACTTTGCAGCCCCTTTCCATGATGGGCAAAGTGCTAGGCTCCTTATATCAGTCGGTTACACCTCGTACGGCAGGTTCGAACACATTGAATATCGGGGATATGTATCAATCTTCGCTTTTCCTCATTATTATCCTGATGTTCATCGGTGCTTCTCCAGGCTCAACGGGAGGCGGAATCAAGACGACGACCTTTGCCACACTAATTGGTGCTGTTATCGCCCAAATTAAAGGAAAAGAAGACGTGATCTTCTTCCGTCAACGCATCCTGCCTCACATGGTCTACAAATCACTGACACTGACCATGATCGCCCTGTCCATTGTACTTGTCATGACGATGGTGCTCTCAATTACGGAGACAACCGCCCGATTCGAAATGATCCTGTTCGAGGTCACTTCCGCGTTTGCTACGACTGGACTATCCATGGGGCTGACCCCTCATCTGACTCCGATCGGGAAAACGCTGATCATATTGACGATGTTTGCTGGTCGTTTAGGACCTCTCACGATTGCCTTTGCCCTCGCACAACGCAAGCAAAAGGAATACTTCCGTTATCCAAAAGGGAAGATCACCATCGGATAAGCAGTATAAAAAGGTAAAACCCTGCCAAAGCACCCGAAGGACTTTGGCAGGGTTTCGTTTTGTGTATGATTTATTGTTTTTGCCACTGTTTGGACAACTCGTCGCGAACCAGTTGGCCCATCTCGATTGTACCAATCGCTTTGCTTCTGTCTGCCGCGATATCGCCAGTGCGATGTCCTGCTTCCAGTACGGACCAAACTGCATTTTCCACTGCTGCTGCCGCTTCATCCATACCGAGCGAGAGACGAAGCATCATCGCGACGGATAGAATGGTTGCCAGCGGATTGGCAATGCCTTTTCCAGCAATGTCAGGGGCAGAGCCATGAACCGGTTCATACAGGCCAAAGCTGCCTGCTGCCAGACTCGCCGAAGACAGCATCCCAATCGAACCAGTCAGCATCGCTGCCTGATCGCTCAAGATGTCGCCAAACATGTTTTCCGTCACGATGACGTCAAACTGTTTTGGTTCACGCACGAGCTGCATCGCGCAAGAGTCTACCAACTGGTGAGACAGCTCTACATCTGGATAGTCAGCCGCTACTCGCTCGGCTACCTTGCGCCAGAGGCGGGAGCTTTCGAGGACATTTGCCTTATCTACAGATACGAGACGCTTTTGGCGTTTGCGCGCAATGTCGAAACCGACTCGAATGATTCGCTCGACTTCCGCTTCATGATAGATGCACTGATCTTCTGCGACTTCACCGTTTGGACCGTCGTAGCGTTTTTTCTCACCGAAATAAATGCCCCCGGTCAGTTCACGTACAACGATCAAGTCAACACCAGAAACGACTTCTGGCTTGAGGGAGGACGCATCCACCAGAGAGCTGTGCATGGTAGCTGGGCGAATGTTCGCAAACAAACCGAGCGCTTTGCGAATGCCGAGCAGCCCTGTTTCTGGACGAAGATGCCCAGGATTCTGATCCCACTTCGGTCCGCCAACGGCTCCCAAGAGTACAGCATCCGCTTGCTTAGTCAGCGTTACCGTTTCTTCTGGCAATGGTGTTCCATCCGTATCGATTGCGATACCACCGATCCTGCCTTCTTCACATGTAAAAGTGACATCTTCAAGTTCCCCTACGAGTGTAAGGACTTTGACCGCTTCCTGCATGATTTCTGGTCCAATACCGTCTCCAGGAAGAACGGCGATGCGATAGTTTTTCTTCATCGTTTATCCCGCTTTTCTATACGTAATGGTTTCCGAACGCTGCTGGTTCCTATGATCCTATCCACATTTGACCTATCTTTATATCGTTGCACTGACGGGCATAGGCTCGCCACGACGTTCCATGATCTTGTTCACTGCCCGTACATAGGCGATTGCGCTCGCTTCCAGCACATCTGTGCTCACACCGCGGCCGGTAACGATCAGATCGCCCTGCTGTAGACGGACGAACACTTCACCCAGCGCATCTTGTCCGTGAGTAACGGAAAGGATTTTGTAATCGACGAGGGTAACTTCTTCTCCGGTAGCGCGGTCAATCGCTTTGTAGATGGAATCAACCGATCCATTTCCACATGCGGCTTCTTCGCATACCGATCCGTCGGCACGAATCAGTCGCACACTCGCTGTCGGAACGGAAATGTTGCCGTAAGCGAGCTGTACAGATTCCAGCTGGAACGCTTCTGGTCCGCGAACCATCTTGGAGTCGACCAATGCGAGGATGTCGTCATCCGTGATTTCTTTCTTCTTGTCGCACAATACTTTGAACGCTGCAAACGCTACGTTTACCTCTTCTTGCTCCAAGTGATAGCCCAGATCAACCAACTTTTCTTTGAAAGCATGGCGCCCAGAGTGCTTGCCAAGAACCAGTTTGTTTGACTTGAAGCCGACCGATTCCGGACGGATAATTTCGTACGTAGTGACTTCTTTTAACACACCATCCTGGTGAATACCGGACTCGTGCGCAAAAGCATTTGCCCCCACGACTGCTTTATTTCCTGGCACGATCATCCCTGTCAAACGGCTCACCAGCTGGCTGGTCCGTGCGATTTCTTTCAAATTCAACTTGGTCGTCGCCTGGTAGTAATCCTTGCGCGTCTCCAATGCAAGCGCCACTTCTTCCAGAGCAGCATTTCCAGCGCGCTCTCCGATTCCATTGATGGTGCCCTCCACTTGCGTAGCTCCACCCTCGACTGCAGCGAGACTGTTGGCCACTGCCATCCCGAGGTCATCGTGGCAATGACAGCTCAGACGAATCAGATCCGTAGAAGGTACCCGAGTTTTCAGCTCACGGAAAATGTTTCCGTACTGATACGGCGTCATGTAGCCAACCGTATCTGGAATATTTACCGTAGTAGCCCCTGCTTTGATAACAGCCTCTACAACCTCTGCCAAAAATTCGATCTCGGTACGCGCCGCATCCTCTGCGGAAAACTGAACTTCCGTAAAGTACTTTTTCGCATAAGTAACTGCTTCCACCGCCCGAGCAAGGACTTCTTCCTTGCTCATGTTCAGCTTGAACTGACGGTGAATCGGAGATGTTGCGAGAAAGACGTGGAGGGAAGCGTTTTGTGCGTTGCGAAGCGCTTCGTATGCCTTATCCATGTCGTCTTTTACGGCACGAGCCAGACTGACGACGGTTGCATTCTTCACCCGTTTTGCAACTTCGGCCACAGACTTTTGGTCACCTGGGGAGGCAGCAGCGAAGCCCGCCTCAATTCTGTTTACGCCCAGCTTCTCGAGTTGAAGGGCGATCTCCACCTTTTCGTTCGTGCTAATATTGACGCCCGGAGACTGCTCCCCATCGCGCAGTGTCGTATCAAAAATCTCAATGGTCCGCATGAACTTTTCACCTCCACATTTTTCCCTACATTATATATAAATTTTTCACACGGCAATTATTGGCCGATTTTCGCTTCTTCTTTTTTCGTATCTTTGTTGATCCAAGACATCATGCCACGCAGTTGCTCCCCTACTACCTCGATACCATGCTCGGATTCCAGACGGCGACGGGAAGTGAAGCCAGGACGGTTTGCTTGGTTTTCCAAGATCCAATTGCGAGCAAATGTACCGTCTTGGATTTCTGCCAGTACTTTTTTCATTTCTTTGCGAGTTTCATCTGTGATGATGCGACGACCAGTGCTGTAGTCACCGTACTCAGCTGTGTCACTGATGGAGTAGCGCATACGAGCCAAGCCACCCTCGTACATCAGGTCAACGATCAGCTTCAGCTCATGCAAGCACTCGAAGTAGGCGATCTCAGGAGCATAACCTGCTTCCACCAATGTATCGAATCCTGCTTTTACCAGCTCGCTTGCGCCACCGCACAATACTGCTTGCTCACCGAACAAGTCTGTTTCTGTCTCTTCACGGAAAGAAGTTTCGATTACGCCTGCTTTTGTGCAACCGATACCGCTGGAGTAGGCGAGTGCGAGATCTTTCGCGTTGCCAGTTGCATCTTGGTAAATTGCGATCAAACCAGGTACGCCGAAGCCTTCTTGGTATACGCGACGAACCAGGTGACCCGGGCTTTTTGGCGCTGCCATGATTACGTCTACATCAGCTGGTGGCACGATTTGCGCGTAGTGGATGTTGAATCCGTGAGAGAAGCAAAGTGCAGCGCCGGATTTCAGGTTTGGAGCGATCTCGTCGCGGTATACTTGTGCTTGACGCTCATCTGGCATCAGGATTTGAACCACGTCAGCGCGTTTGGTTGCTTCTGCTACTGTCAGAACTTCAAAACCGTCTTTTGCTGCAACATCCCAAGATTTTCCTGGGCGAAGACCCACAACTACTTTATAACCGCTGTCGCGCAGGTTTTGTGCTTGTGCATGACCTTGGCTACCGTAACCGATGATTGCGATTGTTTTTCCACGCAGTACCTCTTGTTTTACGTCCGCTTCATAATACATTTTTACCATTTGTATAGCCTCCCTAAAATTGTTTAGTTTGAATTTTTATTCTGAAATTTGGCAATTTAAACCGTTGCTGCGGCTGTTGCTGGAACAATACTGCGCGCCATCGCTACTGAACCTGTTCTTGTCAATTCAATAACGCCGTAGTTTTGTAATAGTACGAGCAGCGCATCAATCTTTTCGGTGTCACCCGTTACTTGCACGATCAGTGAGCTAGGACCCACATCGACGATCGCGGCACGGAACGGCTCGACAATTCCGTTTAACTCTGCCAGCTGGCTGGGCGATGCCGTCACTTTAATCAGTGCCAGTTCCCTTGATACAAAAGGGTTTTCACTGAGATTCGTGACTGAGATGACATCGATCAGCTTGTGCAATTGCTTCATGAGCTGATTGATTTGGCGGTCATCTCCCCCGGTTGAAATGATCATCCGGGATAGCCCCTGTTCTTCCGTGCCTCCCACCGTAATGCTGTCGATGTTGAAGCCGCGTTGGCCGAACAGTGTCGCCACTCTGGTCAAAACGCCTGGTTGGTCGTTGACGAGTACGGAAATGGTATGTTGCTGCATCCTAATCGTCCCCCAATTCCATCTGATCTAATGTGTTGCCTGATGCAACCATCGGATATACATTTTCTTCCTGTGCAACGCGGAAGTCCACCACGACTGGTCCATCATGTGCTAGCGCCTCTGCCCAAACGGCTTCGGCTTCTTCCGGCGTGCTTGCTCGCAAGCCTTTTACGCCATATGCTTCTGCCAGCTTGACAAAATCCGGGCTGCATGTCAGATCGATTTGGCTGTAGCGATTATCGTAGAAGAGCTCCTGCCATTGACGTACCATTCCCAAGCACTGGTTGTTCACAATCGCTACTTTGACCGGAATGTTGTATTGGGAGACGATTGCCAGCTCCTGGTTGGTCATCTGGAATCCGCCATCTCCAACGACGGAGATTACCGTGCGATCCGGGTGAGCGATCTGTGCGCCAATTGCTGCCGGGAAGCCAAAGCCCATCGTGCCGAGACCACCGGAAGAGATAAAGGAGCGCGGGTGCTTGAACTTATAGTATTGAGCTGTCCACATCTGGTGTTGTCCAACGTCTGTTGTGACGATCGCTTCCCCATCTGTGGAGTTGTACAAGAGTTCAATGACTGCTTGTGGCTTCAATACGTCGCCATCTTTTTTGTACTTGTACGGATATTGTTCTTTCCACTCTTTCAACTGGCTGATCCATGCTTCCGAATCACAAGCTTTTGCGAGCGGAATTGCTTTTGCCAGCGTGCTCTTCACGTCGCCTGCTACTGTAACGGCTGTCTCTACGTTTTTCCCCAGCTCTGCTGGATCGATGTCGACGTGTACGATGCGGGCTTTTGGTGCGAACTCTTTCGTGCGTCCCATCGTGATTCGGTCATCAAAGCGTGCTCCCAAACCAATCACGCAATCCGCATTCAAGAGCGCTTGATTCGCTGTGTAATTTCCGTGCATCCCTGGCATTGCCAGCGACAGCTCGTGTGTTCCAGGGAAACCGCCCAATCCCATGAAGGTGTTGATCACCGGGATGCGTGTTTTTTCAGCAAAGTCGCGCAATTCTTTTTCTGCTTGAGCTGCAATGATTCCCCCGCCCGCCAAAATGACTGGACGCTTCGCTTCGCTAACGGCTTTTACAAACTCTTGTACTTGTTCGTCGCTTGGTACGAGTGAAGCGCGGTAGCCGCGAATCTCCACTTTATCCGGGTAGGTAAATGGAGCCTTCTCATTGGCGACGTCTTTGGGAATGTCGATCAATACTGGGCCCGGACGACCGGTTGTCGCGATGTGGAAAGCTTCCTTCACAATCCGTGGAAGATCGCGAATGTCGCGGACAAAGTAGCTGTGCTTCGTAATTGGGATGGTAATTCCCGTAATGTTCGCCTCTTGGAACGCGTCGGTACCAATCAGCGACTGTGCCACGTTACCTGTGATGCAGACCAGCGGAACCGAGTCCATCTGAGCGGTTGCAATCCCTGTTACGAGGTTCGTTGCTCCCGGACCGGAAGTGGCGATACATACACCCGGTTTGCCTGTTGCTCGGGCATATCCATCAGCAGCGTGGATAGCGCCTTGCTCGTGGCGAGTCAAAATGTGCTTGAAGTAGCTCCCGTACAGGGAGTCATAAATGGGGAGCACCGCACCGCCTGGATAGCCGAAAATGTATTCGACCTGCTCCAGGATTAAACAGCGCAGCAGCGTTTCTGCTCCTGACACTTCTTCCCCGAACTGAATCGGTGGAATGCCGTTCTTTTTCTGCAATTCGGCCATTTCAACACTCATTGACCTCTCCTCCTCCCAATTCTCAACAGGTATTGAAAATAACTATAGACACATAGAAAAACCCTTTCGCCCCGACACGGTTTTATTTCCATGTCTTTTGGGGCGAAAGGGTTCGCGGTACCACCCAACTTTATCGGCGCCTCACGGTCAGCCGATCTCAGCCAGTCACAACAAATGTGGACTGTAACACGTTAACGGGTGTTAAGCGGTTTGGCCTACTACCTGCAAAGCAAGTTTCAGCTAAACGGCTCGGAGGTGAGCAATGCGACGTACCCAATACCCGTTTCTCAGCATCAGGGCTCTCTGTAAAAGGGGTAACGCGCACCATCCTCGTCATGGCCTACTATTAAAACAATATTTTCAATATTGTTGTTGTCAGAATAAAGTGTTACGTCTGATTATAGCTAGGCACCTAGGGGGTGTCAACGAAAACAAAAAGATTTTACTGGACTTTCGTCCGAACGAATGCTCAGTTGGAAATGGCTTTATAGCGCGGTTTTTGCGTGAAAGCGGATACAATAAAACGATCAAAACCGTTTTGTTGACCGCAAGCGGTCGCGTATACTTTTATGAAAAACGTCGAGACGTTCTTCACTGAATACAGGAAAACTTGTCCAGTTTTTCACAACGGAAAAGAACGGCATTGCCGTCCCTCTCCTGCTTTTTCGGTTCCGTTTTATTGCGAGGATTTCAATCCCTCTATCAAAATCGTTGCGACTTCCGGGCGTGTAAATTCCGGAGGTGGCGTGATCCCGTTTCTCAACATTTCCCTCACTTTTGTTCCCGATAAGGTCATATGAGAGTCTTTGTCATGCGGGCACGTCTTGGTCGTTGCCATCCCTTGGCATGCCTTGCAGTAAAAGCTGTGCTCAAAAAAGAGCAGCTGGATACCGAGCTCACCTGGCGCAAACTCGGAAAAGATGTGCTGCGCATCATACGTGCCGTAATAATCGCCTACCCCTGCGTGATCGCGGCCGACAATAAAGTGTGTACAACCGTAATTTTTTCGTACCAATGCGTGGAAGACCGCCTCACGCGGACCCGCATATCGCATGGCAGCCGGAAAAGCACCGAGCAGTACACGGTTGCGCGGATAGTAATTTTCCAGAAGGGCGAGATAGCTTTTCATTCGCACTTGTGCAGGAACATCGTCTGATTTCGTTTCCCCCATCAATGGGTTGAGAAAAAGGCCATCGACAATCTCCAATGCCGCCTTTTGAATATATTCATGCGCCCGGTGAACGGGATTCCGCGTTTGGAAACCAACCACCGTTTTCCAGCCATTTTCTCGAAAGCTTTCTCTCGTTTCTGCCGGCGTCAAATAAAAATCAGAGAAGCGCTCAGGCTGTGGCTTTTGCAGTATTTCTACAGACCCACCCACGTATAGGTCTGGCTTTTCAAACACCTTTTTCACACCGGGGTGAGCGAGATCCACCGTACGAAAAACGAGCTCGGCCTCCCGCATTTTATCTGGCACAAAGCAGCTATTCACCTGCAAAATCGCATAGTCCACTCCATCTTCCCCACGTAACAGAATACTGTCGCCGGGCGCAAGATCGTCGTGCTCATCTGCATCAACAGCTAATGTCACTGGCAATGGCCAAACCGTTCCATTGGCTAGACGCATCGTTTCCACAACAGTGTGGTAATCCGCCTCTTCCATGAATCCAGTTAACGGAGAAAATGCTCCGATGGCAAGACATTCGATGTCCGACAGGGTCCATTTGTCCACGATAATGGCTTTTTGGATCCCGTGCGGCAAGATCGTTTGCTTCACATCTTTCCCTCCTGCACTGTTCATTTGTGCAGACCGCATTCGGTCTTTTCGAAGCCAGCCCACCGTCCGGATCGGGAATCTTGGCCAGGCATGACAGCGCGCGTGCATACTCGGCAGCCAATGCTTGGATAGTTCCGGTCGTGCAATGGATTGTAAGGGACATCATTTGCATGGATATATTCCCACACCTGGGCCTCTGTCCAATCTGCTAGCGGATTGAATTTAACCAGGTTGAATTTTTCGTCCCACTCCACTTTTTTTGTATTCGCTCGGGTAAGTGATTGTTCGCGGCGAATGCCTGTCATCCACGCCTGATAGTTGGACAGGACGCGCTTTAACGGCTCTACCTTCCGAATCTCGCAGCAAAGATTCGGTTCTCTCTCCCACAGTTTGTCTCCGTGTTTTTCTGTCTGCTCAGCTAGCGTCAGCTGTGGCTGCACTTGAATAAATGTCGTACCATATCTGGCTTGCAGCTTGTCACGCGTATCATACGTTTCAGCAAAATGAATGTTGGTATCGAGGTAAAATACAGGAATGGTGGGAGCCAATTTGTGCAGCATGTCGATTAAAACGACATCTTCAGCGCCAAAGCTGGCAGCTAGGATCAGACTGGCTGCATAGTTTTCCACGGCGTTCACAAGCACGTCCTGCGGCGCTTGAGCTTCCAGTCGGCTTGCCCATTCCTGTATTTCCTCATCCGCCATTTTCTGGCGATTGTTCATCAGCGAAGCTCCTCTCTTGCTAGGATTCACCCACCATCATATGCCTAGTGACTGGAAGTGGCGCATCGTCCACCTATATCCAACTCGCCCAAACCAAACGGTCAGTACCGTTTGGTTGACCGCAAGCGGTCGCATCCACTTTTATGAAAAACGTCGAGATGTTTCGATCCCCCAATGAGAGGGGACGTTTTTCACAAAAAAAAGCCGCCAGACAGGGTCTGACAGCTTTTTGCTGCTTTATTTTTCCTCTTTTTCGTTTACTGTCGGGGCGAAAATAAAAGAGGCTCCGGTTTGTTGCGTATTTTTGGCCTCGGTTTTTTGAACCGTTGGTACGGCGTACGAACCAGGGTTTACCAAGGAAGGTGTCACGGTGTAAGAATCATCCTTTTCTTTTGCAAAAGCTCCTGGCACGAGCAATGCTGAACAGACAACTGCTGTTACACCCATCATCATCCATTTTTGTTTTCTCATCTATGTCTCTCTCCCTATCCAATGTTTTCCTGTAACGCTTTTTATTGTATGGCATTGGAGAGTCTGCTCGACACGGACGAAAGATTGTTTTTTTCTCAGACTTGAGACGGAATCGTTTTTTACAAAAGAAAAAGCATCCTGTACGGATGCTTTAACCCCATTAGTTTTCTTCTTTTTCGTTTACATTTGGAGCGAAAATAAATGCACTTCCTGTTTTTTGCGTGCCTGTCACGGCATCTGTTTTCTGAACTACTGGAGCCGTCGTGTACGGAGCAGGGGCAAAGAAAGTATTCGTCACGGAATGTGCGTCGTCTTTCTCTTTGGCAAACGCCCCTGGTACAACCATCGCTGAACAAACAACTGCTGTAATTCCCATCATCATCCACTTTTGTTTTCTCATTTTGATCTCTCTCCCTATCCAATGTTTTCCTCTTATGGCTTTATTGTAAGGGATCAGCCAGGCTGTCTAACACGGGCGGGAGGTTGTTTTTTACTCAGACCTTGGGCGGATTCTACTTTAGGACCAGAGCCTAGTTCTGCAACTGGATCTATTTTTCTTACACATCGATCGTTGTTCTTGTATGCTTATACAGCTCTTCAATCGTCTGCCCTTTTGCTCGGGCAAGTACCTCCATGCGCACACTCAGTTGCTTTTTCGCAAACTGCTGCAAATCAGTGACCTTCACCCCGAATGCACTCACCCCTTGGGGGTCATCCATCCAGTCGTACAGATGACTTGCCATTGGAGCCAGCTCATCCATCTTTTTGGCAATGACATCGTAAATATGGGGATGCTCACAGATCAATCGCTGCAGCAGGAAAGTTCCGTAGCTGATATGCCGCGATTCATCTGTCTTCAAATACCCAATTCCTTGCATTAAACCAGGCATGAGCCCCGTTTTGCTGAGTGCTTCGTAAAATGCATAGTAGCCTGTCTCTGCGAGCACGCCTTCCACAAACATGTTGTAGACAGTAGAAGCTTCTGCGATGGCTTCGGGGGATTTATCCGTCAACAGACGATTGAGTGCATTCGGCAAGATCTCATGGAAAATTCGCTTGTACACATCATCGTGAAAATGATGCAAGTCTCCTGACTCGCCGATGTTGTCGAGAACCAACCGGAAAAACTCGGTATGCTTGGCCTCTTCAAAGAGGAAGGTTGTCAAATACATTTCTTCCTCCAATCGCCCTTCCTCTGCAATGACCATGATCAAAGGTAAAAGATCGAGGGTGACAGCCTCTTCCCCACCAAGAAAACCAGCAATTCGTCCCAAGGTTTCTTCCTTCTGCTCCAGATTCATATTTGCGTAATCTTCGCGGTCTTGCGTAAAATCAATGTCCTGCGGGTTCCAAATGCCGTATCTCTTCGCTTTTTGATACAATTGGTACGGCAGTAGCTCCTGATTCAATCCTTTTTGGCTGGTCGAAACAAAACCATTCCTCATCCCCATCCAACCTTTCCTTTTCTCATGCGCCTTCTATTCCGAACGAATGAAAGAAGTCATGTAATTGTTAATTTATCCCAAATCCATTCTTTACGCTCCGATCAGCGGTTTGATAAAATGAAGGCGCTGTATGTAGATTATAGGTCAGACTGAACGATCGTTCATATCCCCAAAAATCAGGGGGTGTTCATCACTCAAATGGAGGTGGCAATCACTCCATGGTCAGTCCAGAGCTGAACATGTACATCGACCGAATCGAAGAAACAACATTTTATGAGGAGAAACTGGTGCTTGCTGTACGCGGCTTCGTGGATCTCTTTCCTTTCATGGGAGCCATTCTGTGCAATTACTCGACGCTCAGTCAAATGGGTGAGGGACTATGGTCGATCCTCGACCAAGAGTTATGCTCCATCCGCGATATACGGGTGGACATGCGCAATATGCCCCTCATCCAGCATGCGATCCGTGAACAGAAAGCCGTCCTGCTAGATTCTGAGGCGATTCGTCAGTTCCCGCCCAATTTAGTGTATGGCGCCCCTTATGCGCTCATTCTCCCCATCAGCTATGGGCCTAACGTACTCGGCTACGCCGGTATTTCCTGGCATCAGGATGGCTGTTCCGGCATCAACCATCAATTGGTACAATCCTTAAGCGCATACTGTTTGATGCTGGGCAAAGTATTGGCAACCGACTCCCTTCGCCCTAAAACCGTCAAGCTTTCACGCCGAGAAGTCGAAGTCATGCAGCGGATGTCATGGGGCGAAAGCGTTAAGGAGATGGCAGACTGGATGGGAATTAGTGAGTTTACCGTGCAGGATTACATCAAGTCTTCCTTAAAAAAGCTCGGTGTGCAAAATCGCGCACAAGGTGTGGCAGACGCTATTCGCCAGCGAATCATTTGTTGAATAGAAATAGAAAAAAACAACCGAATGTGATCTCGGTTGTTTTTTCTTTGACTTAAACTTCCATTTCTACGTTCTGATTTCTACCACGTTTCTCGGTGCTGTTCTCGTCCGTTGAATCTCCCTGATTTGAGAAGTGGTCATGAATTCAAATGCTTGACACTGTCGGACTGCTACCCCACGTCTGCGAAAACGAATACGACGAGCTTCAAAGTTTCTGCCTGCCCATAGGCTTACTCGTAATTCTGCCATGCCACTTACCTCCTTCTATCTTTGCTGTAAGATATGACAAGGAGATTGATAGCGTGTGGACAGGTGTAGGATGCTATTCGTTTGATTTTGCTATCTAGACCACAACAAAAAAGCCAACCTTGCCCTCAATCGGGAAGATCGGCTCTTCTATTCAAAAATTAAGCGTTCAGTTTGCTTTTTGCAACTGTTGCCAGTTCGTTGAACGCAGCTTTGTCGTTAACAGCCAAGTCAGCCAGCATTTTGCGGTTAACTTCGATGCCAGCAACTTTCAGGCCGTGCATCAAACGGCTGTAGGACAGACCGTTCATGCGAGCTTGCGCGTTGATACGAGTGATCCACAGTTTGCGGAAATCACGTTTCTTTTGACGACGGTCACGGTATGCATACAGCAGGGATTTCATAACCTGCGCATTAGCGGATTTAAACAGGCGATGTTTGGAACCGAAGTATCCTTTCGCCAGCTTCAGGATTTTCTTATGACGACGGCGTGTAACAATGCCACCTTTTACTCTTGGCATACTAAACTCCTCCTGGTCTTTCCAGCATGGCGGCCTACTGCTAGGCGCTTAGGGAGCTCATGCTGCGTAATGGTGTGTAATAAAGAAAAACTTACATGTAAGTGAGCATTTGCTCAATACGTTTTTGATCGCCTTTGGAAACGAGTGCAGCTTTGCGCAGGTGGCGCTTAGCTTTCGTCGATTTGTTAGCGAACAAGTGGCTACCAAACGCACGGTCGCGCTTCAATTGGCCGCTTCCAGTCTTTTTGAAACGTTTCGCAGCGGCCTTGTTGGTTTTCATTTTAGGCATCTGAAAAATCCTCCTGTCTAAACTACTATCTTACTGCTTTTCCGCTTTCGGAGCCAGAATCATGATCATGCTGCGACCCTCGATCTTCGGCTTGCGCTCAGGCGTAGCGAGATCTTCACACTGGGCAGCAACACGTTCCATAACGCCTAGTCCAATTTCGGAGTGGGTGATTTCACGTCCACGGAAACGGATCGTACACTTCACCTTGTGTTGATCCTCCAAGAACTTGCGGACGTTGCGAAGCTTTGTTTGAAAATCGTGTTCCTCGATGTTAGAAGAAAAACGCACTTCTTTCAGCTCGATGATCTTCTGGTTTTTACGCGCTTCTTTTTCCTTTTTCGCCTGCTCGTATTTGAACTTTCCATAGTCCATGATACGGCATACAGGCGGCTTGGCTGTAGGAGCAACGTTTACCAGATCCAATTCAGCTTCCTGGGCAATGCGCAATGCTTCCCTAAAAGGTACGACTCCCAATTGGCTCCCGTCAGCACCGATTAAACGGACTTCACGGGCTCGGATCGCTTCGTTAATTAACATTTGATCCTTGCTAATACTTGCCACCCCCGTCAATTTCGAGAAGGAACAAAAATATGCGAACGCAATCTGCGCCCGCACATATCTCACCTAAGCAATTTCATCAGATCCGAGGATCCTTGCGTAAGAGTTACCTGTCAACAGTCGTATACGACGTCGACCCAGGTGAGAAGCTGTGCGCCTCTGCTTGTTCTCGAAGTATGAAGTGTTTATACACGCAACTTATATTACAAGGTAGCTTGGGTTTTGTCAAGGCTAATACCTAATTATCCCCCGATATGGGACATTTCAACCTTATCACGCTTGGCGAGACCAGGCGTTTCACTTAGTCGTTCCTCCGAGTAGCGCACGTCGCGCCGCTCCCAGATCGCACGTATCAGCTCGCGAATCTCCTCATCCGTGCGTCCATCGCGGACTGGCTCGCGCAAATCATCTCCGGATGAAGCGAAGAGACAGTTGTACAATTTCCCTTCTGCCGACAGGCGAGCTCGCGTACAAGTGGAGCAAAAAGCTTGGGTCACCGATGAGATCAACCCGATCTCCTGGTCCGATCCCTCATAGCGATAGCGAGAAGCCACCTCTCCATAGTAGTTCGCTTCAGTCGCTACCAACGGCATCTCTTCATGGATCATGCGCACAATTTCACGGGAAGGTACGACTTGATCCAGCCGCCAGCCGTTACTGTTTCCCACATCCATGAATTCAATAAATCGAAGGGTGTGCCCTTGCTCACGGAAGTACCGTGCCATCGGCAAAATATCTTGATCGTTGACTCCGCGTTGTACCACCATGTTGATCTTGATCGAAAGCCCGGCATCTGCCGCAACACGAATCCCTTCCAGCACGGTATCGACCTGATAGCCTCTACCGTTCAACATCCCAAAGCGCTCATTATCCAAGCTGTCTAAGCTGACCGTGACCCGATCCAGACCTGCTTCTTTTAGTGCTTGCGCATGGCGGGACAAGAGAGAACCGTTGGTCGTCATCGCAATATCTTGAACGCCTTCCACTTCACGTATCATTCGAATCAATTCAGGCAAATTTCTGCGCATTAATGGCTCTCCGCCGGTAATGCGGATTTTCCCGACCCCAAGCGAAGTAAAGATCTGGGTCAAACGGGTAATCTCCTCAAAGGTCAGCAACTTACTTTGCGGCAAAAACTCAAAATCCGGTCCAAAAATTTCGGCAGGCATGCAATAACGACAACGAAAGTTACATTTATCGGTGACAGATATTCGTAAATCCCGGAGAGGACGGTTCCGCAAATCAAGCACTTTTTCTGGCATAGATGTTCACTCTCCTTTTATCGCATTTCGACTTAGTACCAGTCTATTATCATAAATCGAAATAGCCAAATTTTCAAACGTAAACCGCACATTGTGTCATAAATGGGACCACTTTGCAAAAAAAGAGTACGAATACCTCCCGACATTCGTACTCTTTCCGTTATGCATTCTTATATCTTAAATTTACTGATCATTCTTTCCAGTTCACGAGCCATATGATTCAAGGATTCAAATGAAGCGGAAAACTCTTCCATAGTGGCCAATTGTCCTTTGGAGGAAGCAGCCAGATTTTCAGCATTGTGCGCTGAAATCCTTGCAATTTGAGCAGTCTCGTCCACAGATGCTGCTACTTGTTCCGATCCAGCGGACATCTGTTCAGAGACAGCAGATACCTCCTGAATTTGATCGGTTATCTGTTGAATTTCTTGTAAGATGCGTTGGAAGGCTTCTCCTGACTCCAGTACAGTAGACAATCCATCCTGAACATCTTGATTGACTGAATCCATCGCGGTGACCGCCATGGTCGTATCTGCTTGGATCTCCTGAATGAGGTTGGCGATTTGCCGAGCAGACTCATCAGATTGTTCAGCGAGTTTTCTCACTTCATCTGCTACGACAGCAAAACCTCGTCCATGCTCTCCCGCACGGGCAGCTTCGATGGCTGCATTGAGAGCAAGCAGATTCGTTTGGGAAGCAATTCCCGTAATCACATCAATGATTTGCACAATTTCTTTGGATCGCTCACCCAATTGCTTGACTACGGATACGGAATGTTCCACAGAGTCACGGACGGAGTCCATTTGCTGGATAGCTTTTTGGATGGACTGGTTTCCTAGCTGCGCTTCATCCGCCGTACATGTAGATGCTTCCGAGATGATGGAGGTTGTTTCCGCCACACGCTGGATGCCGATTGACATTTCTTCCATCGCTCTTGCGGATTCTTCCGTACCTCTGAGCTGATTTTGCGCCCCGCTCGCTACCTCCTGTATGGTAGTAGATATCTTGTTCGTAGTATCTACATTGTCTGCCAAGCGAACCGATATGTTGTCTGACGAAGTAGAGAGGGTGTTAACCGCTTTTTGGACTTCCCGAATGAGTCCTTGGATGGATACTTGCATCACCTGAATGCTCTGACCAAGCATGCCGATTTCATCTTTTCTTTCCAAAAGGTTTTTGGGCAATTCAGCAGTAAAGTCACCACGTCCGATCTGGGCAATCTGGTCAACGATGGCAAGCAATGGCTTGGTGAATTTGTGCGAGAAAAGAACGGAAGCGACAACCGCTAGTAAGGCAAACAAAATACTTAACATCCCGATGATGAAACCGATTTGATGGGCTTCAGCAGAGAGCTCAGCTTTTTCAATAAACGAAATATATTTCCAGCCAGTTTTGTCTGAAGTAAAGACGTTCGCCAAATACTCGGTATCGTTCATCGTGACCGCAAAGCTGCTGGGGGTATTCTCTGCGATAGCAGCCAATTCAGGAATTTGCGTATCTTTCAGTTTTTTCGAATTGAGCTCGGGGTTCTTCGGATTAGCCAAAATCGTTCCGTCTTTGCCAACCAGCATGAGATAACCCGTTTTCCCAATCTTAATTTCTTTCAAAATGTCGGTTAGCCCTTTTAAATTCACATCCAGTCCAACGACGCCCAGTGGTTCACCCTTGTCATCCTTTAGCATCGTCACGTTACTGATCACGATACTGTTGTCGCCCAAATAGAGATACGGATCTGTCGTGATCACTTTTCCGGGATTCTCCATTGGGGTTTTGTACCAATCCCTTGTACGCGGATCGTAATTCGGAATGACATCATCTGTCGGCCACTGTATGTATCCTCCGTATTTTGTCGCTAAATAAATAAATGCAGTATTCGGATGAGAATCGACAAATCGTAGGAAATCTTTAAAAATGGCCGCCTCTACCCCGCCATTTTGCAGTGGGGTATGCTTGGTTTTGGTTGGTTTGTCCATATACGTCGTGATAGTGTTATCTGCACTTTTTAATAAGGGACTGCCTGCTATCAGGTTTACGTTTTCACGAATCGAGTCGAAATACAAGTTAATCGCGTTGTCTACTTGAGCCACTTCTTTTGTCGAGGATTCAATAAAATAAGTCTGGATTCGCTCCTCCATACTGACATATACAAATGAGCTAATCACTCCAATCGGGATTAAAATAATGGCAAGAAATGCTGCTATCAGTCTTTGCTTGATGCTTACCCGCATACGTATCCCCCGCAGTTCTTCTTGATGTCCATAAGAACAATTACCCTACATCCTTTTCCCGTTCTTTTTTCCAAGTAAACGTATAATGAAAAAAGCCGCCCAAAACTTCAGGGCGGCTCTACTTCTATACGCTTTTACTTCATTTCATTGATTTCAGCGCGGATTTTTTCTACAAACGCATCCACTGTCATCGCGCCTTCATCGCCCACTCCGCGTTTGCGGACGGACAGTGTACCGTCAGCCACCTCTTTTTCACCGATGACCAGCATGTACGGGATTTTTTCAACTTGTGCTTCACGGATTTTGTAGCCGATCTTCTCATTGCGGCCATCCAGCTCTACGCGAATGCCAGCTTGTTGCAGTTTTTCTCTTACTTGTTCTGCATATGGCATATGCACTTCGCTGATGTTCATGATGCGTGCTTGGATCGGAGTCAGCCAAATCGGGAATGCACCAGCGTAGTGCTCGATCAGGATACCAATGAAGCGCTCCATGGAGCCGTACATCGCACGGTGCAAAACAACTGGACGATGCTTCTCGTTGTCTTGACCGACATAAGTCAGGTCGAATTTCTCAGGCATTTGGAAGTCCAGCTGGATCGTTCCACATTGGTGACGGCGTTTCAGAGCGTCGGTAATTTGGAAGTCGATCTTCGGTCCGTAGAACGCACCGTCTCCGTCTTTGATTTCATAGGCCATACCGAGCTCATCCAACACTGTTTTCAGAGAGCTTTCTGCTGCTTCCCATAGCTCATCAGAGCCCATGGAATCTTCCGGACGAGTGGACAGAGCCACACTGTATTCGAAGCCAAATACCTTGTAGATGCTATCAATCAAAGTGATCATGCCTTTGATTTCGCTCGCGATCTGATCAGGACGAACAAATACGTGCGCGTCATCCTGGCAGAAGGTACGCACCCGCAGCATTCCATTCAATGCCCCGGAGTACTCATGGCGGTGAACTTGCCCGAACTCGGAGTAACGGATCGGCAGGTCGCGGTAGGAATGCATCTCGTTTTTATAGATCAGCATGTGACCTGGGCAGTTCATTGGTTTCAAGGCATAAGTCGCGTTGTCTACTTCAGAGAAGTACATGTTCTCTTTGTAATGATCCCAGTGACCAGATTCTTTCCAGAGACGCTCGTTCATGAGGAACGGAGAGCGCACTTCTGTGTATTGTGCCAATTGTTGCAGACGGCGGGAGAATTGCTCCAGCTCGTTGCGAACAGTGAAGCCTTTTGGCAGGTAGAACGGCATACCTGGTGCTTCCTCGGAGAACATGAACAGTCCCAGTTCTTTACCCAATTTGCGGTGATCGCGCTTTTTCGCTTCTTCGATGAAGTGCAGATATTCATCCATGTCTGCTTTTTTCGGCCAAGCTGTACCGTATACGCGTTGCAGAACTTGGTTTTCTGCTTTTCCGCGCCAGTATGCACCTGCCACGCTCATCAGCTTGAATGCTTTGATGAAGCCAGTGGACGGCAAGTGCGGACCACGACAGAGGTCGAAAAATTCGCCTTGCTCATACATCGTGATAGTCGCATCCTCTGGCAGGTCGCGAATCAGTTCCAGCTTCAGGTGATCGTTCAGTTCTTGGAAAATCGCAGTTGCTTCTTCGCGGCTTACGACTTTGCGGCGAATCGGCAGGTCTTCCTTCACGATTTTTTCCATTTCTGCTTCGATTTTGCCCAAATCCTCTGGGGAAAGGGAAACTGGAATATCCATGTCGTAGTAGAAGCCATCTTCGATCACAGGACCGATTCCGAACTTCACTTCAGCGCCGTAAATGCGTTTTACCGCTTGAGCGAGCAAGTGAGCTGTACTGTGGCGGTATACTTCCAACCCGTCGGCAGAATCGAGGGTAACGATTTCAATCGCTGCGTCATCTGTGAGTTCTGTGTACAGATCGACAACCTTGCCGTCTTTTTTACCAGCTACTGCCTTTTTCTTCAGGCTAGAGCTAATGGAGCCTGCGATGTCTTCGATAGTAATCCCAGCGTCGTATTGACGAACGGCTCCATCTGGGAAAGTAACATGAATTTGTGCCACTGTGGATTCTTCCTTCCTGTATCTTGTTTGGTTGAGAAAATAAAAAAACACTCATCCCCAAAAAGGGACGAGTGTGTTCTCGCGGTACCACCCTACTTCAAGTCTGTTCACAAAAACAGACTCCTCATTCCATGTAACGGTATTTAACCGGCATACCGATAGTAAAAGCCTACGCTTCGTTCCCGGTAGCTACTCGAAGGTGGTAGATCAATAACAGTTCGCAGCGAGCTTCCAGCCTGTGACCCGCCTCTCTAGAGCGTCCTAACTATTGTCCGTGTCCTTCTCATCGTATTTATAAGCGCTGTAAAGTTGTTGTTGCTATTATAGTTTAGAGGGATTATTCCCGTCAAGTACACGTCGCTCGGATAGACAAAGCGAACAAGAGTGGCAAGTAACGAGCCGACTGTCAAAAATACTGCGGATCGTCTGTGCAAGCCCAGGCTTTTCGGAAGCCATATGGAGCACGATACTCTCAGGAGCCAGTGTAACCAAAGCACTGACCAAATAATCCTCGTCCCTGCATTTTTGTTCGTCCATGTTCAGAACGGTATCCAACTGTTCAAGCCAAAGCCGATCCCCTTTTTTATCATAAAGATGGAAAGGTTTGTCCACACTAGGAACGACATGAACGACTTCCTGCTTGGTTTCCTGTACAGCAATGAAATAGCGCAACAACTCGACAAACTCTTGGTATTGCTTGTCTTCCAGATATTCATCAATGCCAGTTTCCACGAGTTCGAATAGCTCGTTCCAATGTTCCTGTAGTCGAAACCGGACGAAGCCCAAGACGTTGATTGTTCTCTCCCACTCCAAATAGGTGAAAACGTTGCGATATACGTTTGCCTTGCGTGTTGTAGCCGTTAACAGTTCCCTGCCATCAAGCTCGACTTCTTGGCACATACGTTGAATATAAGGAAAAATCTCTGCCCACTCTGTCTCCATCTGTTCGGCAGCGAGTAAGTCAGCGGCCATTTCTTCCATAATTTTCGGTTCCTTCACCTGAATGACCCATTCGGCTAATGTAAGAGCAACGAAGGCTCTCGCCCACTCGATGGTCTGCGCGTCATACTCAGTCTCACACCAGCTTTGAAAGTAGAACAAGAGGTATCCATTCTCTTCTTGCTCCCTGTATGTAATGCGCACCGGTGCAGTGTTGACCCGCTCCGTCATCTCATTTACGATAGCCCGATACGTGTCACAATGCTCAGGGACATTCTCCAGCAATACGCGAAACGTCTGCATAACCATCCCCCCAACCGCCATTGTAGTTACAGTATATGTCCCGTCAGGAGCGATATACTTTTAAACGGTTGGAAACTCAGGGAAGGTTGCAGGTAAAAAGTTCCTGATTAAATAACCAAAAAACGCTCCCCTGCCGATTTCCCTTTGTTAGGAGGTGGGGCAGAGAAGCGTTTTTTTGGTTTATTAGTTTTGCATGACAAAATCACGTTCTGCCATCTCGCCGTCTTTGAAAACGCGCAGAATGTCATACTGTGTGTTGCGCTGTGCAGGGATTTTGCCTGCGCCGCGAATGAGCTCCAAAATTTGGTTCGTGTTTACCTTGTACGTACATGCCGCTGCGGAAACAACGTTTTCTTCCATCATCGTTTGACCGAAATCGTTCGCTCCATAAGAGAGAGAAAGCTGACCGTAATGCGGGCCCATCGTCACCCAGGAGGATTGGAAGTTTTTGATATTATCCAGCATAAGGCGGCTGATTGCCAGTGTTTTCAAGTATTCCTCTGGCGTATTGTTGACAGCCTTCATGTTGGTGTTGTCCGGCTGGAAGGTCCAGACGATAAACGCTTTGAAGCCGCCTGTCTCATCTTGTGCATCACGAATTCGCAGAAGGGACAGTACACGCTCTTCCATCTCTTCCCCAAAACCAATTACCATGGTAGCTGTACCTGGCAAGCCTGCACGGTGTGCGGCTTTTTGAGTATCAATCCATTCAGTCCAAGAACCCTTCAAGCGGGAAATCTTCTGACGTGTACGATCATCGAGGATTTCGCCACCCGCTCCCGGCAAGGAATCGAGACCCGCTGCCTTCAGCTCTTTCAGCACTTCCTCGACAGACATGTTGGAAACTTCCGCGATTTTCATCACTTCCGCTACAGACAGAGAGTGCATCGTAATATGCGGGAAGCGCTGCTTGATCTCACGCAAGAGGTCAGTATAATAATCCAGTTTCAGATCCGGATTGGTACCGCCTTGCATCAAGATTTCTGTACCGCCAACGTCCACGGTCTCCTGAATTTTTTGGAAAATCGTTTCTTTGGGGAGAACGTATCCTTCAGAAGAGCCCGGGCGACGGTAAAAGGCACAAAAACGGCAATACGTGTCACATACGTTCGTGTAATTGACGTTGCGACTGATGACAAAAGTCGCAATCGGTTCTGGATGATGCTTTTGCATGACCAGATTGGCGTAATGTCCGATCTTTTCGATTTCATTGCTCGCAAACAAAGCCAGACCGTCTTCGAGACCCAGTCGTTCACCTGCGAGAGCACGTTCCAATATAGAATCGATCATAAGGATCACTCCTTGTACCATACGTAAATTCCATCCCACATCATAACACAATACCAGGACATCGGCTATAGCCCGAGGTGCTGGCAGATTCGCTCCATACGCGAAAAAACCCTGCAAGAGACAGGGCTTGGAATCGCAATGATTCTTATTGTTCTTCATATCCGATCTGTTCGTATACTTCTGGCTCCCAGTAAATCACGGTTTGCGCGAGTGGCAAATTCGTTTCGCGTGCTCCGTTTGGTTGGCCATTAAAATAGATGATTTCTGTTATGGCTACCCGATCACCACGAACGTCAATTTCCCCAGACAATTGCAAGTTAGTCCCGTTTGGCGCATAGAAAACGACTTTTCCCGAACCCAATGTTTTCATTGGTTCCTCCCATGATGTTTGTCCTGTTTCCCTACATTTTAGTGGATAATCTTTCCTAGCGTCAATGAAAAAACAAGGACTTCACTACCAATATTCGACCTAGGATACACTCATTGGACCACGCTAATAACCATTTTACTGGCCCAGCGATTCCCACTCGACATCTAACTTCAGTTGTGGTCTTTCTTTGGACAAACTGGCATAGGATAGCTACAATAGAAAAAACCTTCTAAGGAGATGCTCATGCTCGAACATATCACACAGCTATTCATGCAATATGGGATGTGGGGACTTGTTGCCATGGCATTTTTGGACTCATTTATTAGTCCGATTCCTCCGTTTTTTATGCAAATTGCGATGAGTCTGCTCGATCCAGGCTCAGCGATTCAGTTTGCAACAGTAGCCTTTACTGCTTCCGTCCTCGGCGCCCCCATCGGATTTTTGTTGGGGAGATGGCTGGGAAAACCACTTTTGCACAAGATTCTCCCTGAAAAATGGGTGATTGTAGCGACGGAAAAATTCGCAAAAAACGGGGATGCTGCCGTACTGATCGGAGCTTTTACCCCCATTCCTTTCAAGGTTTTCACTGTGCTCTCTGGCGTATTCAATTACTCGCTGACCAAGCTGATGTTTTATGCGATCATCGGGCGGGGATTGAAGTTTTATTTGATTGGCACCTTGTTTTATTTGTACGGAAAACACGCAAAGGTTCTGATCGATGAATACTTTGAGATCACGCTGCTGGCGATCGCAACAGTGGTTGCTGCGATCTGGTTTATTTGGAGTATGCGCCGCAAGCGGTATGCGTAAAAATCAAAAGCGCCTTCGCCACCTCAATAAGTGGTCTAAGGCGCATTTTGATTTATCGGGTCTGAACAATAGCGGACTGTTGGGCCCAATCTTCAACGCTGACAAACTGATATTCCACCAGTTGGGTAAAGAACTGTACATCCAGCAAAGAATCGGCTTGAATCCCCCGCTTTTCTTGTGAATGGAAATGCTTTTCGGCATACAGCTTTGCCAAAATGTATTTGCGGGCATTTCCCTCACGCGTCACCTGATCCTCTGCTTCACTGACGATGCATGATAAGGTGTACAAATCTACCATATGGTCCGCGAGCGTTTTTAATTTGTACGTTACATAATCGTGGGTCTGTTGCATGAGATAGGCGATATTTTCCTCTAGGATGGCCAGTTCTGTCCGAATCAACTCGGCGTACGTCTGTGAAAAGGCATGCTTCCAGCCAGCTATGCGCTCCCGAAGCAATCTGCTAAACGCTTCGTGGCTGTTTTCTTTTTGCATCACACGCAAAATATCGAGTGCGAGTATATTCGAGGTGCCTTCCCATACGGTCAAAACTTGCGCATCACGCAACAGACGCGGTGTTACGTATTCCTCGATATAACCGTTACCGCCATGAATTTCAATTGCGGTATGAGTCGATTCGACAGCCTCTTCCCCTGTACGATATTTCAGCAAAGGAATCAGCAGGCGAGCAAGCGCGTTATCCTCTTTGCTCGCTGAATGAGACTGCAAGCGATCATAAACAGCAATCATATCAAACACCGCACCCGTGCTGACCTCCGTATCCATTAAGAGGCTCACCAGCATTTCTTTTACCATCGGGTACTGATCGATTGGATTCCCGAATGCACGACGTTGCTCGGCGTAATACCTCGCTTCGTAAAAAGCTCGACGCATGATCCCGATCGAAGCAATCGCGTTGCAAATGCGAGACAGATTCAGGGCTTCTGCCATGTACTTGAAGCCGTTCTGAGGCTCCCCGATCAAATAGCCCTCTGCTCCGTTCAACAGTATCTCCGCAGATGGTACGGCGTTGACGCCCAGCTTATCTTTCAGGCGGCGGACCTGGATGTGATTGCGTTCGTTGTCAGGCTTTATCCAAGGCACCAAAAACAGTCCGAGCCCTTTTGTCCCCGGTTTCTCCTCATCGATTCTCGCCAAAACAGTCGCAACAAATGCTCCAGCATTGCTCGCAAAAAACTTTTCTCCTGTCAATCGGTACACACCAGGCCGACCTGTTACTGGCTCTGCTACAGTCAAATTCGCACCGACATCCGAACCACCCTGTCTCTCCGTCAGCCAAGTAGCCCCTTCATACAGGCGAGTGCGATCACGAGAGGTCAGTCCTGTCAGGTACTGCTCCTTTTGTTCTTCGCTGCCATAGCGGTCAATTAAATAAGCAGCTGACATCGACAAGGTGACAGGGCAATAGAAGCCCGGCTCAGACTGACTCACGAGATAGCCCATGAAAAAGGAATAGCTATACGGCGCTTTTCTGCCCAACTCAGGAATGTCTTGATACAAGTAGCTGACGATGCCTGCTCCGTAAACTTCTGCTATTGTTTCCTTATAGCCTTCATTGGTAATGATCTCAGAAATGTCCTCGCCCAGTCGATTGTACTTGCGCAATCTCGGCTTTCCTTCTCTGTCTGTATAGGCGGCACGCTCATCGATGGGTCCTGCCACTTGCGTACCTAACCAGCTCAACTGCTGTCTGGCCCATTCATGCATGGAAGCAGGGAGATAACGTTCCAGCAAATAATCGAGGTTGGGATCTGCTTTGAAAAAGTTTTGCGCCTGTGGCGTACGCGGGTGCGGGATGTTGTCGCTGTATGTTCGCTGATCGATGCTCGTTTGCAAATCACTCATCGTAGTTCCACTTCCTTTTGGGAACTGACATCACGCAATACATGCTTCAGGACTTTTCCGCTCGTGTTCCGCGGCAGCGCAGGAACGATATTCACCTGTCGCGGGAGCTTGTAATCGGCGAGATGACCACGCAAAAAGCCTTGGATTTCCTCTAGCCACTCTCGATTGGTATCAACTCCTGGTTTCAGAACCACATAGGCCGTAACCGTCTCACCCCACTCAGGATGTGGCAAACCTACAACAGCTACCTCGCCAATCGACGGATGACGCTCCAACAACTGCTCGATTTCCTTAGGGTAGACGTTTACCCCGCCTGTAATCATCACGTCTTTTTTGCGATCAATCATCCACAGAAATCCATCCTCATCCACGCGTGCAATATCACCAGTGTACACCCAACCATCGCGTATGGTTTCTGCTGTAGCCACTGGATCGTTGTAGTATCCTTTCATTGTCCCTTCTCCGCGCAAGCGAATTTCGCCCGCTTCGCCACTGGCGCATCGCTCTCCTCGCTCGTTTACAACCTCCATTTCGGCGAACAATACACCTCGATTGCCTATACTGCCGATTTTGTCCGGATGCTCTCGATGCAGAAGACACATTCCGGTCGGCCCTGCCTCCGTCAACCCGTAGACGCACGCCAGTTTATTGCGTCCATAAGCCCCTTCCATAACCGAAGCCATCTCTTTGGACAGAGGAGCCCCGCCATACATCCAATGTTCGATGGAAGACAAATCGTACGCCGTAAACTCGGGATGCTTCATCGTCAGCAAATACGCCACTGGCGCTCCGAAGAAATGCGTAATCCGATGCTGCTGCACCAAATCCAAAAGAAGCTGCGGCGAGAAGGTCAAGGCCATTACCTGGGTGGCGCCAAGCATAAGCCCTGCAATGAAAAAGAGATGGAGGGGAGCCGAATGACTCAGTGGCATCAAATGCAAAATTCGCGAATGATGAGTCATCGTCAGTTCAATCGACATCATTTTCGCGACAGTCAATAAGCTTCTATGTGTATAAAGCACCCCTTTAGGGCGTCCAGTCGTACCAGAAGTATACAGGATGCTGACCTCGCTATCTTCGTTCATGTTCGCCAAATAAGGCTGCGAAGAAAGCGCCTTCATTTTATCAAAAGACACGTCATTGGCATCCCAGTCAGCGATTCCATGCCAATTCCCTTGACTCACACCTGTTTTGATTGCCACAAGCTGTGGCGTTTGAAGGACCCACTCATTCACGATAGGTACGAGGGCATCATGAACAAGAAGTGCCTTTGCACCGGCATGTTCACATATATGTCGTACTTCTTCTTGGGTTGAGCGCGCATTGATCGGTACGACGAGGGCACCACTACGAATGACGGCGACGTAAAAAATGGCAAACTCCGGGCAATTGGGCATCAGCATGACAACCCGATCCCCTTGCTCGATGCCAAGCTCTTGCAAATGGCAAGCCCACTGAGTAGAGCGTGTGTCCCACTGTGAAAAGCTGATCTCTACATCTCCTGCAATCAGCGCGGACTTGTCAGGGTATTTCCTTCCGTTTGCTGTGAGCAGAGCTGATACGTTCATCGTTTCTCCTCCTCATTTTCTTCAAGCAATTTTTGTTCAAAGTTTTGCTTGTAGACGAGAATGTCTTCTCTCAGTTGTCGGAGTTCCATGATTTTCTCGTCGATCTCAGCCAGCTTTTGGTTGCCGTACTCAATCGTTCGCATAAGCTGCGCACGACCTGAACGGTCCTCGTCGAACAGCTCAATCATTTCGCGAATCTGATCCAACGAAAATCCGAATCGCTTCCCTCGCAGAATGAGTCGCAGCCTGGCACGGTCCTTGCGGTTATAGTGCCTGCTTCCCTTCTCTGTCCGACTGGGAAAAATCAAGCCGAGCTCTTCGTAGTACCGAATCGTTCTGGTGCTGACATCTAATTGTTGAGCAAGATCAGAGATGGTCCACGATTCTTCCTTCTGTATTCCTTCTCTGCTCATGTCCAGCGCCCCTTACTTACATTTATAAAATTCACAATTTACCGAATAAAATGATTGTAACTGCCGTTTACGTAAACGTCAACTTGATGAAAATTTATCGGGCCAATCACCAATCTATTATTCGCCCATATATTGTTATTGTGATTTTTGTGGAAGGAGGTGAAGCAATGGCCGTCATCAAAGCGAACTCCAGTGATGTCGATATGCTTGCCAGACTGATTCGGGCCGAGGCTGAGGGTGAAGGTGAGTTGGGTATGTTGATGGTTGGCAACGTTGGGGTAAATCGGATTTTAGGTAACTGCCTTGACTTCAAAAACATTCGCAGCATGCGTGACATGGTCTATCAATCTCCGGGAGGATTCGAAGCGATCCAGAAGCCGTATTTCTATCAACGGGCCAGGGAAAAAGACAGAAGACTGGCACAGCGCGCAGTCAATGGAGAGAAAACCCGCCCCGCGAGCAACGCATTGTGGTTCTACCGTCCTGCCGGAAACTGTCCTCCTACTTGGTGGGATCAACAAAACTCCGGTCGCTATAAGGCACACTGCTTCTTCGTTCCAACACCAGCAGATTGCCCACGCGTCTATTAAAAGAATTAGATAGATAAAGGAGCGAGTTCATCATGAGTCAACAAATGCCTTACACTGGTTACCCTCAACAACAATACGGATACGACATGTACCCATCCGCACAGTTTCCATACGGCATACCTCAGCAACAGCAGCAGATGATTCAGCAGCAGCAACCTCAACTGGTTCCGATGCAGCCAAGCGGATCCTTGATTCCTGGAATGCCCATTACTCCTGGGCAAGTGATGGAAGAATCGTACATCGAAAACATCCTTCGCCTGAATCGAGGCAAGGTCATTACGGTGTACCAAACGTTTGAAAACAACAGCCAATGGAACGCCAAAATTTTCCGTGGCGTCCTCGAAACAGCTGGCCGCGACCACATCATTATCAGCGATCCGCAAACCGGCAAACGCTATTTGCTCCTCATGGTCAACACCGATTACATCACCGCGGACGAAGAGTTAAATTACATTCCGCCTCAGCTTCCAACAGGAGTTCGGTAAGCAACCAAGCACAAAAAGACAGTTTCCGTCGGCTATCCCCGGGGGAGAACTGTCTTTTTGACGTTTATACCATTCCATGCTATTAATGAGTGAGAAACACGACCGCTTTGCAAAGGATGAGGAAGAGTGGCATTTGGGATTACACGAGACGAACTGAACCGTTGGAAGCAAGCCGTTAGTCGAGGCGAATTGGCATTTCTCACTCACTATTGGCTGGACCCCCGGTTTCCCGGAATCAAAACCGTTACAAAAGTAGGCTGTGCCAATTATTCGTTACTGACAGACTGGTGCCTTGCCAACGGGCTCGATCCTGTCTACATCCATAACCGTGCACCCTTCCCACATTTTGATTTACTTGGCGAAAAACAAATCCAGATCTTGCAAAAGGAAGGTCTGTGGGATCACTTGGAGCGCTTCCGCATGCTGGATGATAGACGAGACTAGGATGGATCTTTTTGCACGTGATAGCCTCGATCACCATATGGCGCCAGCTTTTTCATCCATTTATCTTCGAGTTTTTCCAGTGCATCCTTTCCATCAAAATACGGATGGTCTTTCTTCTCAACCTTTTCTAGTACTTCGATTTCAAAAGCGTCCGAACCGTATTTATCCCAGTCTTTTTGCAGCTCACGATTAGGATGCGAGCCATGCTGAAGCATGAACTTCCTACCGTTGATCGTTTTTAGGTTATTCGTGCTCGCGATGAACACTTTGTCATTTTGCTTGTTCTTAATTTGATAAACGCCTGCATCGGTTTCTACTTCCTTGTACATCTGTTTGAGCTCTTGCTTGCGATTCATCTGTTGCGCTCCCCGTTCCTCTCCTTCATTTTCCACAGCGATCCGCCAATATTGACTCCCGTCCGCCTGTCTATCCATCAAACCAACATCGACTAAATATCTCCGCAAGGTCACATAATCATCGTAGAGACCTTCCAAAATCTCATTCACTTCCCGCTCGGTGTAGAAACGATCGAGCTCAAATTTTTTAGAAATCTCTTCGAGGAGAATGAGTTTATGCTTGTGCTTGCGCGGGAATCGTTCTAATCGACCTGATAGTCCATTCGGCAAGAATTTCTTTACGATCGCGGCATACTCTGCGGCATCGCCATCTTTCGAGGTATTCTTTTGCTTGCTTGATTTGGCATCGTTGGACGATTGATTTTTATCCGCTTCATGCAGTAACTCCATCATGACCAGGAACACCTTGGCCTGACGTTCTTTTTCCTTGAGTGCAAAGCGGTGATTACGGATCGTCGATGCACTGCCGATCCCCATTTCATTTTGAACCTCAGTATCTGTCTTGCCCTGGTAAAAGAGGCGAAGCAAATTAACCTGATGATCAGACAAGCCCGTCAATCGTTTATCCAACTGGCTCAGGTGAGTAAAGACAGAACCGTGCGTAGCCTCGATATGATGGCGCATAAAGCGGGACGCTTCATACAGGACACCCTCCACTGGATAAATAATTCCTTTCTCCACCTGTTCCCCACAGAGCAAACACATAAAATGTTCGTCTTGTTCGATGTAACCTTGCTTCCACTCTTGAAGGGAAGCGCTCCAGAATGCTTCATGAAGACTCATATATAAACACAACCTTTATTCGTTTGATTTATTATAGATAACTTATCACCGTGTTTGTTTTATGTCAAACAAAAAAGCCCTCTGTTGTGTATTCACACAACAGAAAGCGTTTTTGTCTATGCTTCACTGGCTCGCATCGCAAGACTTGCTTGAGCCAACTCTTTTAAAAATGCCAGACGATCACCTTTAAAGAAACGTCCTTCTGTTGCTGTCCGATTCTGCCGATAGCGGATCGCCAATCGGTTTACCAAGCGATTAATCTCCAGATGTTGTTCCTCTTCCATAGTAAACCGTACAGCGTATTCGTAATAGTCCGTTTCCCACGGAATCGTGCGGACTACGTGTCCGTACATTTTCAGAGCCTGTCCGCACAATTCCGTCGCAAACTGCAGAACGAGCTGGTCATTTGCCGGCATTTTGAGATGAGAGAGAAAACGAAGTCCACCTGCCCCGATATCCTCGATCAATACCTGCGTGCTCCCAATCTCCATGGTTTTCCCTTTGACCAGCACAATAGTCATGTCTGCACAGAGGGCGTATTCTAGACGTAAGCGAAAAAATTCACGTTGATGCCCCTCTGATCTACCTGGCATTGTTTTCTCCTTCTTTCTCTTCTCATAGTGGGTAAGACGCAAAAGAAAGAGCGCCTGTCACCTTGGCGCCTTTCTTTTTATTTTTTGGGCTTTCGGTATTTGATCTCCTGCTCTTTCACCTGAAAGCGATTCCATAATTCTCTCTCATCATGTGTGATGGAATCATGCTTTTCCAGTCGGAAGAGGAGTCTAACGACCACCCAAACAATCAAAAGAAACGCAAAAAAGATAACCAGTGTAAGAAAGATCATAAAACCTACCTCCTCCCGTTTACTAACAACATATGGGAGGAAGCAACATAAGATAACCAAATGTATCAAAAACGTGACAATTCTTCTTTTCTAGAAGGTAGTCACACTTCGCGGCTTCTCAGGAACAGCGAACAGCCTATCCAAAATCAGAAGCTTTTCTGGAGCATCCAGCTCCAATTGGCCGTATTGATACAGTTTTTGGGCAGTTACTACCCCCATCACGAGCGAAGAAAAATTCGAAATATCTAGCTGTACCGAAACGTCAGGCTCCACTGCCTCTCCTAATTCCGGACGTCCATCGACAAACTTGATGACCCATGTTCCTTCATTCTCAGGCAGGAACGAATCGCGGATCGTCAGCTTTACATTTACCGTTTCCGAACCAAAACGGTGGTGGGACAACTGACGGAAAAATCCCGGCACATCAATGATCCGATACATCAAACCGACTCCAGATACATGGCTCTCATGATAAATGCTCCACAATATCGAATCCGTTCCATTGCCTGGATCAGATAGCAACAAGTGAAAATCTTCGTCATGCGTCGTAAATTCGATCCGTTGAATCTGATCGGCCTGGCTACGCAGGAAAGAGAGCAGTTGTGCAAGTGCTTCGCGGCTCTCATACTGAAGCTCTCTTACTTCTATGTTGTTGAAGAGTTTGTTTTTTTCATGGGCGCTCTGGAACTGGAAAACGAGATAGCCGCTTAGCCTCCCTTCCTTTTTGTAGCCGACGGTAATCATTTCAGGACCATCGAGGAGTCTATCCCACTCTCGATCTGTTCGCTTGATCATGCCATGTGTTTGACGGGCGATTCGGTGATAGCAAGCAGACAGTTCTTCTTTGTCCTCTTTTCCTATATAGACGATTTTGTCCTTGCCTACAAACGGCAGGCTGGACGGCTTGAACTTGTATTGGTGAACCTTGGTCCCTATTCCAAAACCCATTTGCTTGTAAAAATCAACACGAAACGGATAGAGAGAGACCAGCGAGATTCCCCGCTCCCGATAGCTGGAAAGAAAACCTTGCAGCATCGTCATGGCCACTTTTTCCTTTTTATGCAAAAGGTCTACGGCGACCATCCCAATACCGCCAGTCAAAAGCGGTGTACCGTGAACATTCATAGGAAAATCGTACCATTTCATTATACCCGCTAGTCTTCCATCACGGTAGCATCCGTGGTAGCTGACATGTGGGTCGTTTTCGATCGTCTCCCTTACGCGTTCGGCAAATCGCTGTCTGCTCTCTGCACCCAGTAGATTGCTTCCAGGGTAGCTCATCGCTGCAATCCTAACGACCTCATCGATATCGTCAATTGAAACCGGTCGAATCTCCTCCATCGTCTCATGCACTCCTGTCAGCAAAAATTTGGGCATCTAGGAAAATAGTATCGATGAATGCAACAACTGGCAATATGTAGTTTGTATTTTTTGGAAAACTGTAACCAATTATTGAAAAAACGTCCGCACTCGGCGGACGTCTTCGAATTAGTGTGTCTGTTTGACTCGGCTTCCTTTTGCGATCACAAGCGCCAGAACAAAGCTGCCTATCGCAAGCACTAATGTGCCTGTGAAGACCACATGAACACCGCTAGCCAATAAGTCTCGGATCTGTGCCAGCTGTGCCACTGGAATCGATCCGTGTTCAAAGGAAGCTCCTAAATTCGCATGACCACTTGCTACAGTCACCATGTTGAACAACATTCCGAATACCGCTGCCCCAAAGGTTTGACTAAATGTACCCGTGAATGTATTGAGGGCAACCGCTGTCCCCCTCTTGTCGACTGCAACGGACGATTGAATTTTTACCATGATGATCGGAGAAATGAGCCCCATTCCCAAACCAATTAAGCCTACAGCCACATAAATGAGGTATCCCGCTGACTGAGCGGACAAGAAGCTCAACAATGTTGTCGCTACGGTCAGAACGGCTGTCCCTGCCATAAACAATTGTTCAGCTCGCAGCTTGCCTAACAAGTTCCCGGCAAGGATAGAGCCGATCGTCCAGCATACCGGCATCGGTGTCAGGACAAAGCCAGCCATTGTCGCACTTTCTCCCAAGACTCCCTGGCTCCAGATCGGCAAGTACACCACCATGCTGATTACAATTCCATTGGTCAAGAGCGTCAGCAGATTGGTCATGGCCACGTTTCGATTGGTAAAAAGCGAAAGCGGAATCAGCGGCTCAGGCGATTTCTTCTCCACCGATATAAACATCAGATAGGTCACCAAAGCAAATACGATCAAGGAAATCGTCACCGGACTGGTCCAGGATTGATTTTGGCTACCTGTTAACAAGGCATACAACAAGGCGATGGTCCCGAGCGAAAAAATAAGCGCGCCTGGATAATCGATATGGCGCTTTTCTTTGACGGAAAGCTTTTCCTTGTACAAAAAGACGAGCATGAAAAATGATACGAGGCCAAAAGGCAAGTTAAGAAAAAAGATATAACGCCACGTCAGTGTATCGACTAAAAATCCTCCGACCAACGGACCTGCCACACCGGAAAGTCCCCATACAGCGCTAATCCAGCCCTGCGCTTTTGCTCTGGCAGTCTGCTCGGTGTACAAATCTCCAATGATAGTCATCGTAATCGGCATGACTGAACCTGCACCCAAGCCTTGAATGGCACGGAAAACAATGAGCTGCCACATCGACGTCGCCACTCCACAAAGCGTGGAACCTAACAAAAAGATACCGATCCCGATTAGCAATACGTTTTTTCGGCCAAATAAATCAGCCAGCTTGCCGTAAATGGGAGCAGATACGGCAGTGGCAAGCATGTAGATGGCGTATACCCAGCTCACCTGTTCAAAGCCTGCCAAATCACTCGTAATACGTGGTACGGCTGTACTCACAATCGTTCCTTCCATCGCAGCAAGGAATGTCGAGAGCATAAGGGCAATCATAATCTGTAGTCTCATCTCGATCTCCTCTCTCTATCTACGCATGATCGCGAGCAGTGAAAAAGCATTGTCTAGTATATCACATTAGGGAACATGTTTTCGCCAATCTTTCTCACCCAACGAAAAACCTCGTCTTGTCGATGACAAACGAGGCATTGTTTTTCTGATCAGGGTTATCGATTAGCTGCGCGTAGTTTCACAGCTGCAAACACCTGCTGGTAATAATGCACTTCATGTGGAACAAAGTCAGCGTTGGCCGCAATCATCGCTGTATCTTTTTGCTCACCATCTTCCGTTAGCAAAAATCCATTCACCGTCATCTGCCCGATCTCGCCAGCAAACAACCGCTCTAGCTCATGCAGACTGACCCAAAACAGCCCTGTGACTTCTTCTTCCTGTACCCGGTACTCGCGTAAGGGTTGATCGCATTCATACAAAAATGTATGGCACATTTCCTTATCAATGATGGAGGGGGCAACCATTACATCACGGATCACGCCTAGCTTGTCCAATTCCTCAAAGCTCACGGACAAGCCCAGCTCCTCCTCCAATTCCCGTACGCCGTCACATGGCTGTTCCGAAGCGAGAAGATGACCGGCAGAGGTGATGTCAAGCAAGTTCGGACAAGTATCCTTTTGTGGATGTCTTTTTTGGAACAACAATTCGATCTGGTCATCTACTACGCGATAAATCCAGCAGTGAAAGGTTTGGTGCCACAGCCCCAAACGGTGTACTTCGCTACGCGCTTCTACCCCGATGTGCTGTCCTGCTTCGTCAAAAATGTCTAGCTGCTCTTCCTGCATGTTTTCCACCCCATGACTTGTCTCTTGCGCATTTCTTTCCCCTAAGTTAGATTCCCGGTCCAGAGCGTAAATTCCTCTCTATTGACGTGACGAAAGAAGGGACAGCGACAAACGCCATCCCTTCTATCACCATTAGTTGATCGATACTTCATCCAGCATCAAGTAGCCAACAGGGCTCAGCCAGAAGCCGTTTACATTCTTGGATGTAACCGCCACATGGTCAATCGTGCGGATTGGAAGGATCGGTACTTCCTTCAGCTCGATTTCTTGCAGCTTTGCGTAAATTTCATTGCGTTTTTGTACATCTTTTTCGCGACGTCCTTCTTCAATCAGCTTGTCTATCTCTGGGTTGTTGTAGAACGCCATGTTACCTGCGCTGCCTTTCGAAGTGCTGTGGAAGACGTTGTACTGGTTGTAATCGCCATCCCCTGTTGCATTGCCCCAGCCCCCGATGAACATCGCATGCTCACCATTGTCTGTGTGCTCCAGATACGCACCGTATTCCATTACTTTGATCTCCAAATCAATGCCGATGCCTTTCAACTGTGACTGGATGACTTCTGCTACGTTCATGCGCTCTTTACGGTCGTCTGTCACGATGGACGTCTTGAAACCGTTCGGGTAACCTGCTTCTGCGAGCAGTGCTTTTGCTGCATTGACGTCATACGAGTAATCCTGGAGATTCGGGTTGTAGCCGATTACTTTTGGTGACATAGAGGAAACAGCTTGTGTTCCTACATTGTTGTATACCCCTTGTACAATGGCTTGTTTTTCGATAGCATGCGCGACAGCTTGACGTACGCGTACATCATCAAATGGCTTCTTCTGCACGTTAAAGCCAATATAATCCACACCCAAGCCTTCTGCACGCACCATGTTCATGCCAGGAGATGCCTGTGCACGCTCTACTTCCGTCACTGGAAGCTGATCGCCGATGTGCGCTTCGCCTGCTTCGATCATCGCTACGCGTGTCGTATCTTCTGGCACGACCTTGTACAATACTTCATCTACCTTTGGCTTTTCACCCCAGTAGGTATCATTTTTCGAGAGTTTCATATCTTGACCCGGTGCCCACGATGTAAATTTGAAAGGTCCGGTTCCTACAGGCTGCTTCGCCAATGTATCGGAATGCTCGGCGATTGCTTTCGGGCTGATGATGCTTCCTTCTGAGCTAGCCAAGATGGAGAGCAGCGGTGCAAAAGGATACTCCAGCGCGAAATGTACAGTCTTGTCATCCACGATCTTGATTTCTTTGATCATGGAGAAGTTGGATGCACGCGGTGATGCCACCTTTGGATCGAGTACACGTTCGAACGTCTTTTTCACAGCTTCTGCTGTAAAGGGTGTACCATCGTGGAACGTAACGCCCTCACGGAGCTTAAACTCCCATGTCAAGTCGTCGAGCTGTTTCCATTCAGTAGCGAGTGTAGGCTTGTACTCGCCGTTTTTATCACGAGACACCAAGCTCTCATACACTTTTCCATACACATAGTTTGCCGAAGGAATATTAGAAATGAAATGCGGGTCCAAATTGTTGGCGTCTGCCTTGCGGGCTACAATCAGGGTTCCCCCTTCTTTCGGAGCTTCTGTAGCAGTTGTATTTGTTGAACCGGATTGCTCCGAGCTCGCACCACCACATCCAGTCAGCGCAACACTAACCGTCAATGTCAGAGCCAACAAGGAACCGACCATGCGCGTTTTCTTCATTTGTGTCTACCCCCTGTAGAATACTGTCGAAAATTCTGAATGTATTTCTTATTTGCATTATACGGTAGATTTTCAACCGAACCTTTCAGCATCTTTACATCAATTTATAATATTTTTACTTTTATTTAATTTTGTACAGATGAAAATACATTGATACCGTAGCTTCGGTGGAGAAGCGTGTTTCCAGTCTTCGCTTCGGCCTCCGCTCGGTCGGGCTCCAGAGGCGCTATGACTGGAAACACGCTTCTTTGACGTTGCTTTTGTCTATTTTTCGATCTATGTATGAAAAGCAACAAGAAAATGTTTGAAGGTTCTTCATGATTGTTCTTCTGTAGCATTCTAATGTATGGATTTGCTATGAAAAACACTTTATAGTTAGTTAAGTAATTAATTGTCGCCTTGAATCTACTTTCAAGATGTTACCAAAGCTACGCCGGAAGAAGTGCATTTCCAGTCCAAGCGCCTCTGGAGCCCGCCCCAGCGTAGGAATTCATGGTGGGGAATTTCAGCTTCACTTATGAACTACCTCCTCGAAACTTCTACGTTTGAAGCGCTCCCGCCATTTATTCCGAAGCGAGCAGTCAATCCCCCCTTGCGGGGCGGAGGCCGAAGCGTAGACTGGAAAGGCGCTTCTTCCTTCACTACGGCTACTTTTATTAACAAATGAAAAATCCGACCTCCCCAAGAAGCCTTGGAAGATCGGATCACATCTTACTATCTTTATGATTGTTTCTGCCAAACCATCTTGCCCGAGAAAACCACCGCTTCCTTCGGAGATAGTCTAGCCACAGCCTCGGCGGAGCATTTGGCACGGACGAAAACCGCATTTGCTTCGTCTCCGACTTTTGGCCAAACCTGATTCCCAGCTTGGTCCAGTGGAGTCACGCCACCTGTAACGAATCCCAGTGCTCGCGATAGAGATCGCTCATCAATCCAACGGAACCGTTCAGCCAGACGGTTTGCTTTTTGCAGCATATCTCCGGTTCCAAATGGGTCCCAGTGATCGGTGATGTTGTCATTGCCCAATCCAACATGAACGCCCTTGGCATGAAGCAATGGAATCGGGATGGTCGGCATATCAATGGGAACAGCTGACATGACAGCGATTTGCTGTTCGGCAAAAAGCTCCGCAACCTCTTCTACCACAGCAGTCGGAACCTCTCCTAGCCCATAAGCATGACTGACAGTGACTCGCCCTTGCCACCCCGCATCCTTCGTCATAGCAGCCAGCTTTTTCATAATATAAACACCCAAATGTCCAGGCTCGTGCAAGTGCAGGTCAACATCCGCATTCGCTTCCACCGCTATGTCCATCATCGTATCAAGAGATTTCTCGATATCATCGTCAAACGTGGCAGGATCGACACCACCGACGAGGCCGGCTCCATGCTTCATCGCCTCACGGACGAGGGCAACGGAATCACTGCGGAGCAAACCATGTTGGGGAAACGCGACAATTTCCCAGGAAAGTTTTTCACGGTAAGTTGCCAATGCTTCCAATGTGGCTTCCAGGTTCTTCAACCCAATGACCGGGTCAATGTTGCAATGGGTTCGCACGTGAGTAGCACCGTGTGATTGCACTAACTCCAGCAGCTTTTCTGCACGCTCACGAGCGACGGGAAGCTGGCGGGGCAGCAATTCCTGCTCTTGTTCGATTCGAAAAAAACGATTGGGAGCAGGAAGAACGGCTTGCCACGGACCTCCATAAAATGTTTTGTCCAAATGAATGTGCATTTCCCGGAAAGAAGGAAGCATCAGTAAGCCTTGTGCATCCCACACAGATACCCCATCGGGTATACCAGAAGAAGCAGGTACGATTTTCTCCACGCGACCGTCCGTGAGCAAGACATGAAAACGCTCCGTCTTTGTTCCCGTCGCGATGCCATTCGCCTCTGTATAACCACATTCCAGACTCGCATTTTTGATCCACAAGCTTTCTTTCATGCTCCGTCCCATCCTTTTCTCTCTAAATGTTTGCGTTATTCAATCGTAATGCCATTGATCATCATGTACCCAGAAGGGCTGATCCAGAAGCCTTTGATGTTTTTGGCGACTGCAGCGACATGCTCAAGATTGCGGATTGGGACGATTGGTGCTTCTTGCTTTTCAATCTCTAGCGCCTTTGCATAGATTTGCTTGCGCTTTTCCGTATCCTGCTCGCGGCGCCCCTCTTCGATCAGCTTGTCCACTTCTTTATTCACGTAGAACGTTGTGTTTCCACCTTTGCCCAAAGAGCTGGAGTGGAACAGATTGTACTGGTTGTAGTCAGCGTCACCAGTGGCATTGCCCCAGCCGCTGATGAACAGCTCTGTTTCACCGTTGTCTTCAGCATCTAAATAGGCTCCATACTCAAGCACTTTTACCTCTACTTCAATGCCGATTCCCTTTAATTGGGACTGGATTACTTCCGCTGCATTAATCCGTTCCTTGCGATCGCCTGTCCACAAGGTTGTCTTGAAGCCGTCCGGATAGCCTGCTTCTTTCAACAGAGCCTTCGCCTTGTTCGGATCGAACTCGTATCCTTTTAACGCCTCATCGTATCCAAGAACCTTCGGACTCATTGCGGAATTCGCTTTCGTTCCGACATCGTTGTACACACCTTTGATGATCGCATCGGTCTCAATCGCATAGTTGATCGCCTGGCGAACACGGGCGTCGTCAAACGGTTTTTTCTTGGTATTGAACCCGATGAAATCTGTCCCTAAGCCCTCTGTCCGATACAAGCTCATATGAGGGGAATTACTGACGCGGTCTATTTCTGTCACCGGCAATGGTTCAGCGATGTGCGCCTCTCCCGTCTCTACCATGGCTACGCGTGTCGTGTCCTCTGGCACGACTTTGAAGACGGCCTTCTTGAATTTTACCTTTTCTCCCCAGTAGTTGTCATTTTTCACGAGTACGATCTCTTGGCCAGGTGTCCACGATTCGAATACGAACGGCCCTGTACCGACGGGATGTTTGCTCAGCTCCTTGCCGTATTGCTCAATTGCTTTTGGACTAATGATGCTGCCTTCGTGGTTGGCGAGGATCGACAGCAATGGGGAATACGGGTAGGCTAGCTTGAAATGAACGGTGTAATCATCCACTACCTTGACTTCCGATACCATCTTGAACTGAGTCGCACGTGGAGAGGCGACCTTTTCATCGAGGACGCGTGCGAATGTTGCTTTCACCGCCTCGGCGTTAAACGGCGTACCATCGTGGAAGTTGACTCCCTGACGCAGCTTGAACTCCCAGGTGACATCATCCAACTGCTTCCATTCCGTGGCGAGCATCGGTTTGAACGCCATGTTATCATCTCGCTGGACGAGACCTTCGTACACTTTGTGATGGACCACACTCGCTGCATTGATCGCTGAAATAAAGTGCGGGTCTAGATTATTTGCGTCAGACTGACGTGCAATCACCAGCGTCTGATCTGTTGCGGGAGCTTCCTTTGCAGCCGGAGTCCCTGCCGCACCTTGCTCTGTACCTGATGAACAGCCTGTAAGCACGAGGCCAACGCTCAGGATACCTGCCAGCATTGAACCTAGCATCTTCTGTTTTTTCATAGACTCGCCCCCATTTTATTCCTCTTTGTATAATCAATCAGCATAGCTCGTTCCCAATGGGCGAAGCTATGCTGATCATGAAGCACTTTTTGCTGAAAATTATGGCAATGTTACATCGTCGATCTCAATGTGTCCTGCTGGGCTGATCCAAACTCCCTCTACACCTTTTTGGATCGCTGCGAGGTTTTCTGAGAAGCGGTATGGTACCATTGCGGCTTCGTCCATTTCGATTTGCTGTGCTTTTTCGTAGATTTGCTTCCGTTTTTCTTCGTCTTTCTCTTTGCGGCCCTCATCGATCAGCTTGTCCACTTCCGGATTGCTGTAGAAAGCATGGTTGCCGGCTGCTCCTTGCGACTTCGTGTGGAACAGGTTGTATTGGTTGTAGTCTGCATCGCCTGTGGCATTGCCCCAACCACTGAGGAACAATTCTGTTTCGCCTTTGTTGGCTGCTTCAATATAAGCTCCGAACTCTAGCACTTTCACTTCCAAATCGATATTGATTTGTTTCAGCTGTTGCTGCAACACCTCTGCCAAGCTAACTCGTGCCTTGTTATCATTTAAGTAAATAGTTGCTTTGAAGCCGTTCGCGTATCCAGCTTCTGCCAACAGTTTTTTGGATTTTTCCAGATCGTAAGGCAAGTCTTTTACATTCGGGCTGTACCCAACCATGGACGGGGTAATGGAAGAATGAGCAACCGTACCGACATCGTTGTAGACCCCTTGAATGATGGTCTTCTTATCGATCGCATGTGCAATCGCTTGACGAACGCGCACATCATCGAATGGCTTCTTCGAGTTGTTAATCCCGATATGATCGCTAGCGAAAGCAGGGTAACGACCAAGTGTCATACTCGGAGAATTTTTCACCCGATCGACTTCTGTCACTGGCAATTGCTCAGCTACATTCGCTTCTCCTGTCTCGACCATCGCGAGTCTGGTCGTATCCTCTGGAACGGTCTTGAAGACGACTTTGTCCAGATTCGGTTTGTCGCCCCAATAGCTATCGTTTTTCACCAGGACGACTTCTTGACCAGGTGTCCATGATTCGAATTTGTAAGGGCCTGTTCCCGTTGGATGCTTGGTCAATTCTTTTCCATACTGTTCGATCGCTTTTGGTGACAAAATTCCACCCTCTGCACTGGCGAGCACGGACAGGAGTGGTGCGTATGGATAGTGCAGGATGAATTGAACCGTTGTATCATCCACGACCTTTACTTCTTTGATTGCTTCAAACAAATTGGCGCGGTTAGAGCCTACTGCCGGGTCTTGGACACGAGCAATCGTCTTTTTCACAGCTTCCGCATTGAATGGCGTGCCATCGTGGAACGTCACACCGGAGCGAAGCTTGAATTCCCATGTCACGTCATCGAGCTGCTTCCATTCAGAAGCGAGTGAGCCTACATATTTGCTTTCTTTGTCCATCCGAACAAGACCCTCGTATACCTTGTGATGAATGATGGCAGCGGAATTGATTTGTGTTAGAAAATGTGGGTCAAGGTTGTTCGCATCAGACAAGCGGGCGATGACGAGTGTCCCGCCTTCTTTGCCAGCTGGTGCAAAAGCATTGGTTTGCCCTGAAGAATTGGTACTCCCTCCTGCTTCAGGTGCTTGTGAGCAGCCTGCCAACGCTGTAGACACCACAACGGTCATGGCAAGCAGCGTCTGGAAAAAGCGCGTCTTTTTCATGTAGTTATCCCCCTGTTTTGTGAAAAACGTCTCGACGTTTTTCATAAATGTTGATGTGACCGCTTGCGGTCAAAAAAACGGTGGTGACCGTTTTTTGCGCCCGATGTACTTGAATATTTTGACCATTCGCGCATATTTCATTTTACCCACTATTCTGGCATTGTATTTTCACTCTCTTTACTTGTATTTTCACTATCTTTACTCTTTTTTTCACTTTTTCTACTTTTATACGAACAGAGCGTGTTCAAAAAAAGACCCTCTCCATTTGTTGGAGAAGGTCTCATGCTCCTGCTATTGAATCGTCACTTGGCTCACGTCAATGTACCCGGATGGACTGATGTACACACCCTGTACATTTTTTGCAATGGCCGCGAGGTTTTCACTGCTGCGGAATGGCAGCAACGGCACCTCCTCCATCTCGATTTGCTGCGCCTCTGCGTAGATTTCCTTGCGCTTCTCTGGATCTTTTTCCTTACGACCCGCTTCAATCAGCGCATCGACTTTTGGATTATTATAGAAGGAATGGTTGCCTGGCACACCTGCTGACGTGCTGTGGAAAAGGTTGTACTGGTTGTAATCTGCATCCCCGGTCGCATTGCCCCATCCACTAATGAACATTTGCGCTTCACCTTTTGCCGCCAATTCCAGATACGCGCCGAACTCCATCACTTGAATCTGCAAGTCGATGCCGATTCCCTTCAGCTGGGATTGCAGCACTTCTGCCACATTGATCCGTGCCTTGTTGTCATTGAGATAGATGGTTGCCTTGAATCCGTTGGCGTAGCCTGCTTCGGTGAGCAATTGCTTTGCTTTGTTCAAATCGTATTCCGGCGTTTTAATATTCGGGCTATAGCCGATGACTTTTGGCCCTAATGACGAGATGGCTACTTTTCCGACATTGTTGTAAACCCCTTTTATAATCGCTTCCTTATCAATCGCATGGGCGATGGCCTGACGGACGCGAACATCGTCAAAAGGCTTCTGCTTGACGTTCATCCCGATGTGGTCAACTGCAAATGATTCGAACCGTCCCAAAGACATGCTCTGCGAGTTCTGTACCCTTTCCAATTCAGTGACTGGAAGCTGTTCTGCGACATGGGCTTCACCTGTCTCCACCATGGCTACGCGTGTCGCATCCTCAGGAATAGTCTTGAAAACGACTTTTTCCAGCTTCGGTTGGGTGCCCCAATACTTCTCGTTTTTCACCATGACGATTTCTTGTCCAGGCGTCCATGATTCAAAGATGAACGGCCCCGTACCTACTGGTTTCTTGGACAACTCTTTGCCAAATTCCTTAATCGCCTTCGGACTGATAATGCCACCCTCGGCACTCGCCAGTACGGACAGTAGCCCTGCGAACGGATAATGTAAAATAATTTCTACCTTCAGTGGGTCAATGACCTTCACTTCTTTAATCATGCCAAACATGTTTGCTTTGGGAGTCGGATTGTCTTTGTCCAAAATACGGTCGATCGTCTTCTTCACGGCTTCAGCATGGAAGGGTTCCCCGTCATGGAAGGTAACACCATCACGCAGCGTGAACTCCCAGGTGACATCGTCTTTTTGTTTCCATTCCTTTGCCAAAAGAGGTTTGTACTCACTATTCCGATCCATCATGACCAGACCTTCATAGAGCTTGTGCTGCGTCACTGCCATGGAATTAATCTGGGTACTGAAATGCGGGTCCAGATTATTCGCATCGGACAAGCGCGCAATAATCAAGGTACCGCCTTCACCCGCTGCGGCCGATGAAGACGCGGGGCTAGTCGAAGCTTGATTGGAGTTGGACGCGGAATTCGTCCCACTGGATGTCTGACTGCCACCACAGCCTGCCAAGACTGTAGAAAGCAAGACGGACAGGGCGAGAATGGATCCTAGCATGTGCTTCTTCTTCACTGTGAATGCCCCCTTATTCTGGATGATAGAATGAAAAGAATATGACATGACTAAATATTACTAATTTTCTTACTATTAATCTTTTCAATATCTTTACCTTTCTTTTCATTTTCTTTACCATGTGGTTTTTTAATGTTCAAAATAACTCTATTGAAGCTACCTACATAGTGGAGGAGAAGAAAAAGCACAGTTCTCTTCGACTCTGACACGCCAGCAGGGGGGATTCACTGGCCGTCTACACTTCAAAAAGGGGACCGTCGAGCCAAAGCCACCCTACGGGCGGACGTTTCTCAAGGAAGAAGTGTTCGACAAGCGTGGTCCCCTTTTTGAAGTTCCGACTGGGTAGGCGTTGTCAAGGTCTACGAGCCCTGTGCTTTTTCTTCTCACCAGCTTTGGCGGTTTATCGATAGCTTGTAAATCTTGGGAAGAAAAAAACCATCCCTTAAAAAGGGATGGCCGTGCATGAAAGACCATTTACAGTTCAACATCTTTGTCCCATCGTCTTTCCAGATCCCTCACCGTCGAACTTTTCTCGACATCCTGTTCATTCTTGTAAGTTCCCAGCATGACGTCAAAAACAGGGCTGGTGACACCGTACCAATAGTGTTCATTTTTAAAGTGATGCCATAGATGGAGCTTTTTCATCCAGCGCCCCCATGGAGATATGGGTTGAATCGGACGATGGGCGATATAATGCGTCCATTCATAAAATAGCAGAAATCCTATCACACCTGTAACAAAGGCATTGGTCACAATCACGTCGGAAGTAAGCAGATAACAAATGGCTCCGGTTCCCGCAATGAGCGGCAAGCTGTACCACACGGGCAAGAACAACAGGTGCAAGTTGTTCGGATCAGCGTGATGATCGTAATGTAAGCGTTTTAACAAATGAAGAAAAAATGGATTTCGAGGCGGTTTAAGGTGAAAGAGAAATCGATGAATCAAGTATTCGCTTGCCGCATATCCAATCATCCCCGCCACGAGTGCCACCCATGTTTCCAACACGTACCATTCAGAAATAGTGAAAGACAAGCTGATCAGAAGTAGAATGCTCATGATGAGGATATCCGGAAACGTAAAGAATTCCTTCAGAAACTTTGCCTTCAACAGAACGCCCTCCTCTTGTGTTCCTTCACTTTTCTTGTTCCAACACGGTTCGGTTTTTCCACAGCTCCAAACTTTTTTCCATTGCCTTTTTGGCTACTCGCTCTGCTTCGATGTCATCTCCCTGTAAAGCGACGTTCAACAGTTCATGGTAATACTGCCAAGATGCTTCGCGGTGTTCCGGGATGGAAAAATACCTTCGCGCCATTTTTAGGTAAAAGGAATCAAAACTGTTTACAATCAGTAAATAGATAGGATTTGGGGAAAGCCTCGTCAGATTTTTCTGCAGCTCCCAGTCAAACGCTGCATAAGAATCAGCATCAGGTTTCAGTTGATCGAGATTGGCAAGCAATGCGACTACCTTCGGCTGATGAGCAGCAACTGCGTTGCGAATGTAAACAGGCGCCAACGATATCCGCAGTTCCAGCAAGTACGAAATAAACTCATCCGTAACATCGTCGTGGTTTTGAATGATATGGACAAGGGTCATTACATTGCCTTGGTGCCAATAATCGTTGACAATTGCCGGATGTCCTTTCCGCACAGTAATCCAGCCATCTCTTTCCAAGCGTTGCAGTGCTTCTCTAACGGTTGGCCGACCTACCCCGTAGTACTCTGCCAACTCCCGTTCCGGCCGCAGCGTACTTCCTGTAGGATATTCTTTGGTCAAAATTGCCTTGATTAATTTCATCTCAATTTGATCCGACGCCCGTTCTTTCTTTCCCCCTTTTTTCTCCAATGTCATGATCGCCTCCTTGTACTGCTGGTCCTATAACAAGTTTTTGTGGTATTACCACAAATGGTAGTATTTTACACAATCCCCTGTCAAGAAGTGAAATACTGCGACATTCCAGTACCTGCGCGAAATGGAGTGTTCCTTCTCCAACTTTCGCGCGGTGAAGCGATTGAACTTTCCTGCACGATCAAAAAAGGCATAGCCCTCTTTCGAAAAAGAGAAGGCTATGCCTCTTGTATTACTGGCGTGATTATTCTGTCACTTCTACCGACCAGCCAAACTTGTCTTCACGCTCACCGTACTGGATTCCTGTCATCTCGTCGTACAGTCTTGTTGTCAATTCCCCTGTTTTTTCACCGTTAATGATCATCTGATGTCCGTTCCAGTTCAGATCACCTACTGGGGAAATAACAGCCGCTGTTCCGGTACCGAACGCTTCTTCCAGCTCACCGTTGACGTAAGCGGTATGCAGGTCTTCCATCGAGATCCGCTTCTCTACGACTGGAATTCCCCAGTCCTTGAGCAATTGAATGGTCGAATCTCTCGTGATACCCTCCAGGATGCTGCCGTTCAATGATGGGGTCCACACTTCCCCTTTTACCTTGAAGAACACGTTCATACTGCCTACTTCTTCAATATATTTATTCTCTACGCCATCGAGCCACAGCACTTGCTCATAGCCTTTTTCTTTTGCTTCCACTTGTGCTTTCAGACCGCCCGCGTAGTTACCTGCTACTTTAGCGTTTCCTGTTCCGCCTCTTACCGCACGAACATAATTGTTTTCTACGTAAATTTTCACGGGCTTCATGCCACCCGCATAGTACGCTCCAACTGGAGAGAGCACAATCACCAATTTGTACGTATACGAGGCGCGCACACCAAAGCATGGCTCTGTCGCGATTACGAAGGGACGAATGTAGAGAGACTGTCCACTTTCTGTTGGAATCCATTCTTTATCTACTGCAACCAGCTGTTTCAATGCCTCGACCATGAATTCCTCGTCGATCAACGGCATGCTCATACGCTCCAATGAACGGTTCATACGCTTGAAATTTTGATCAGGACGGAACAAGCGAACCTTGCCCTCTTGATTGCGATAAGCTTTCAAGCCCTCAAATACAGCTTGCCCGTAATGGAACACCATTGCTGCCGGGTCCAATGTCAGCGGAGAGTAAGGAACGATTTGTGGATCATGCCATCCTTTACCTTCTGTATAATCCATGGTGAACATATGATCGGTAAAATGAACACCGAACCCCAGCTTGTCAGAAGCTGGTTTTTCTTTTTTCTGTTCTGTCCGGGTAATTGTTAACTGACACTCCATCTTCTACATCTCCCTTAGTATTAAATCCACTATTTGAACAACTTCCTATATATACAAAATAGCAACAATTTTGCATGATTTCCAGCGTAAGTTTCTCCTACCCCTACAATTTATGGTTATTTAGCGAAAACTTCGCAAAATTTTCGCGATCGATTTTTTTCTTCGTATGTAGGATGAAAGGAATAGGTATCCCGAAAAGAAAGTATAGTGACAGAATGAGGAGGGATATGTATGACCACACACCTTCACTTGCACGGAAAAATTGCCATAGTAACAGGAGCCAGCCGCCTTCAAGGGATTGGGGCTGCTATCTGTAAAATGCTTGCCTCACACGGGGCCGATATTTTCCATACGTATTGGACCGCCTATGACCAATCCATGACGCATGGGATTCAAAAGGATGAACCCGCAATCTTGCAGGACGAGATCAGACGCTACGGAGTCAGATGTGCCGGGATCGAAATCAACCTGTCACAGTCTGATGTCTACAAAGAGGTGCTCGACGCAGCTACAGCACAACTGGGCGAACCAATCATCCTCGTCAACAACGCTTGCTACTCGACAAATGACGGCTACGAGGCACTGGATATTGCCAGTTTGGACGCACATTATGCCATCAATGTACGGGCAACCACAATGCTCAGTGTGGAATTTGCACGTCGCTTCTCTCACCAACGCGGAGGACGAATCATCAATATGACATCTGGTCAGTCCAAAGGCCCGATGGTCGGTGAGATCGCGTATGCCGCAACAAAAGGAGCCGTGGATGCCCTGACGACGACACTGGCTGCCGAAGTAGCTACGCGAGGGATTACGGTCAACGCTGTAAATCCTGGGCCCACCAATTCAGGCTGGATGAACGAAGAAATCAAGCAAAACATTTTGCAGCGATTTCCTATGGGACGGATTGGACAGCCCGAGGATGCAGCGCGACTTGTCGCTTTTCTGGCAAGTGACGAAGCGGAGTGGATTACCGGACAGATTATGCATTCCGAAGGTGGGTTCATCCGGTAAGTGAAAAAAGCACAATCCGCCGTTTCTAGCAGATTGTGCTTCTTCTATTTATTTAGGCTATAGTTTGCTCACGATTGGGAAAGAAGGCTTAAACAGCTCTTTTTCGCCCAGCTGTTGATAGTCGCGCTCTACGTAGCCCAGACGCATTTTGTCAAAGTAACGCTGTCCCTTTGCTTTGATCTCTTCCAAATCAACTCCTGGCATGAGGCGGTCTTTCATTACGGTGCGTCCAGCGATGATGGAGAGCTTCACATCACGACCTGAGCCACACGTGATGATCGTACGGATTGGATCATCAACCGCACCCATGTGGAAACCGTCCAGATCGATGGCAATGATATCTGCTTTTGCCCCCGGCGCCAATCGTCCCAGATCATCTCTGCCAAGGAAACGTGCGCCGCCCAATGTTGCTGCGCGGTAAATATCCGCGTAGCTGGAATCCGCGACATCGCCTTCCACCAAACGAGACAGCATGCTGGCTGTGCGAATGTTTTGGATGAAGTCAGGCGGGAACGTATCGGTTCCAATCGCGATGTTGACGCCGCGACGTTTGTAACGGGCAAACGATTCGAGTGCCTCGCCATGGCGACCGACTACGAGCGGGCAGTGAATCACGGTCGTGCCTGTCTCTTGGAGGATCGCCAAATCGTCTCCCTCTCCGAATTTCGCTTTACTAAACCCTGGAATGAAATGTGCGTGCGGAATTGCCGTTTTCTTTCCGAGGAAGCCGATCTCATTCAGGAACTGAATCGGTGATTTGTTGTGTCGACGATGGATTTCTGTATATTCATAGAGACCTTGTGCAGCATGAAGACGGATAGGACATCCGAGCTCTTCGCTGTAGCGCTTTGTGTTGATCAGGTTCTCTACAGACTGTGACTCGATTCGCTCCGGCGCCAGCATTCCACGGATGAGTCCGTTGTGAGCCCCATCGAAATCTTTGACAAATTGTACGGCCCGCTCCAGACCTGCTTGTCCTTCCGCTTCGTTCCACAGTACTTCAATCTCTCCATTTGCCTTCACGACACGCATACCGGATTGATAGCTCGGCCCCATGTACATACGCAATCCCAAGCGTCCTGCATGATCGGCTGCGGCTGCCAGCTCCTCATACGTTTCCGCCCAGCGCTTATAGAAAACGGATGTAATCGGCATCGCTGTCGTTACCCCATTTAGAATCAGTTGGCTGTAGGCGTAAAGGGATTTGAACGCCTCTTCCTCAGGGGGCATTACCTCATGGTAGCCTTTGCGGTAGTAGTCTTCAGACCAAAGCATGTTTTTGCTTCTCGCAGAAGCTTGCTCCAGATGTACGATGTCGTGATCAATATCACCCAACGCATTCAGGTCAATGAAGCCCGGGCTGACTACTGCATTGCCAGCATCGATCACTTCATCTACCTCGCCATCAAAATGGTGCCCCACATACACAATGGTGTCATTCTCGTAAACGACTTCCCCATCCTTGATAATCACATGATCTTCGCCGTCAAAACCGATGACATATTTTGCGGTTATTTTCTTTTTCATGATGATCCTCCCTACTCTTTCTCGTTCCGGCCTCTCCACTCCATTGTATCTTTCGTTATTATAGGAAATATTCTGTAAAATTTGTTTCAAAACTTTTATATGTATTTGCACAATCTTTACTCCTTTTCGAAAACACACAAGATTCCACGCAATACGTAAAGATCATGCAAAAACTAGTAAAAAAGATGAAAAAACTTATTCAAAATATTCACTACAATTAACATAGACAGCTAGACTGGACTCTCATCCACTAAATGCACTACAGAGAAAGGGCTGATTTCTAGTGATGCAAGCTTTTTGGTTAACCAACGTTCGTCTTGATAAAGGATTTGAAACAGGAGAAGACGGCGTCTTTCACACACTCTCAGAAATCTGTCATCTAAAAATCGAAGACGGCAAAATCGCAGAGATCGTATCGGCGCACGAAACACTCGACACCACTTTACCGCAAGAAGATGCAAAAGGTTTATTGGCCCTCCCCTCTTTTGTTGAAAAGCATAATCATCTGGACAAAACGTATGCGGGCGCAACCTGGAAATCGTGCCTCCCTCCGAAAAAACTGATTGATCGCTTGGAGTTCGAAGCAAAAGAAATGCCGCTGATGACTGGGACGACCAAGGAGCGCGCGCAAGCAATGCTCCAGTGGCATATCAAAGGCGGTGCCACACATGTCCGCACACACGTCAACATCGATCCATACATCGGGCTGAAAAACCTGGAGGGTGTGCGTGCAGCACTGGAAGAGTACAGCGATCGCCTGACGTATGAAATCGTCGCTTTCCCGCAGCAGGGGCTCCTGCGCACACAAGCAAGCTCCTTGATGAGACAAGCGATGAAGGAAGGCGCTACACTGGTTGGAGGCTTGGACCCGGCTGGGATTGATAATGAATTGGAAGGCTCCTTGCGTGAAATGATGGACATTGCAGTGGAAGCAGATGCGGATGTCGATATTCACCTGCATGATCCGGGGACACTCGGCTTTTATACGATCAAAAGACTGCTCGATCTGACCGAGGAAGCTGGCTGGCAAAACCGTATGGCGATCAGTCATGCCTTTGCGCTCGGAGATGTGTCGATAGAGGAAAGCTCGGACATGGCAGACCGATTGTCCCAGCTGGGAACGATGATCATGACGACCGTTCCGATTAATCGGGCAATGCCACCTGTTCCGATGCTTCATGCCAAAGGCGTACAAGTCGCACTTGGTTATGATGGCTTCTACGATTCGTGGTCGCCATATGGTACAGGCGATATGCTGGATAAGTTAAACCGTCTGGTTGAGCGCTACCGTTGGGTCGATGAGAAATCATTGGTGCAATCCTTGTACTTCATCACCGGAGGAAAAACAACGCTCGATAAAGATGGCAACCGTGCATGGCCAAAGGTTGGCGACGCGGCAAGCATCGTGTTTGCAGAAAGCTCCTGCTCTGCGGAAGCGATTGCGAGAAAATCTCGTCGGGCTGCTGTTATGTTTAAAGGAAAGATTGTGCATGGTGCTTTGGAGAGATTGGAAGCGGGCAGATAATAGATGGGAAGGCTTCGCCGATTTGGGCGAAGCCTCTTTATGCTTTATCGGATATTAAGCTGCTGGATGATTGGAGAAAGATTCCTTCTCTTTAGATAAGAACCAACCCAGTACAGCGATCAAGAGAAGAACGGTCCAGAACGTTGCCTTCCACGCGACCGACTTTGGGAAATCTGCTGCCAAATAACCTAGCTCAGGGTGCGACAGTGTGTATACGGCCAACTTAACACCAACCCAGCCGACGATCAAAAATGCGGCTGTCTCTATTCCAGGCTTTCGCTGTAGCAACCCTACAAAGTAAGAGGCGGCAAATCGCATTATGACTAACCCGATGATTCCACCGGCAAGAATGACACCAAACTGCCCGCCATCCAATCCGCCTACTTTTGGTAATGACGTCTCCGGGAGTGTCACAGCGAAGGCAACAGCAGCGAGGATAGCATCAACTGCAAAGGCAAGGTCCGCTAATTCCACTTTCAGTACCGTCATCCATAATCCAGAGCCTTGCTTCTCGGCGCCAGTCTCCTTATTTTGATCTTTGCGCAATATAAATTTCTTCACGATATGGTGGATGGCTATAAACAGGAGGTAAGCTGCCCCGATTGCCTGTACTTGCCATACGTCCACAAGGTAGGAAATGATAAATAACGAACCGAAACGGAATAGAAAGGCTCCAGCAAGCCCATAAAATAAAGCTTTCTTCCGCTCTTTCTCCGGAAGATGCTTCACCATAATTGCGATCACCAAAGCATTGTCTGCCGCCAAGATCCCTTCTAGGCCAATCAGGACAAGTAGCACCCATCCATACTCCACTATCATAGCCCAATCCATTCCAGTCCCCCCTTATGTAAGTCCTATCCCTCTTTGTGGTAAATCCATCCTTTCTCTTTTTTTAGTATACTGTATTCTCGTTGTTTATAAGTATATAAACATATGTTTATGTTAATGGATTTTAAAACCAAGCCTTTTTTAAGAGCTTCACACCACGTTGGATTTCATCACTTGATAAATTACTGAAACCAAGCTTCATCATTGGTTGATCGGTTTTGTTTTTAAGGAAGTAGAGTGAAGTCGGATAGACTTTAACTCCCTGAATGGCCGCTTGTTGAATGAGCCATTCTTCTGAACGCTCCACGTGTACTTTGACTAATACGTACAATCCAGACTGCTCCCCAATGATAGAAATACGTTGTTTGAAATGCTTCCTCAATTCACAAACGAAGTGCTGCATTTTTCGTTTATAAACAAGACGCATCCGTTTAATATGGCGATTCCACTCCCCTTCTTCCATAAATTTCGCCATTGCGAATTGGCTAAGTAGTGAAGTGGTACTCTCGAAATGTGCGAATTGATTTTTATAACAGTTGATAAGTGGCTGTGGCAACACCATATAACTTAAACGAATTCCTGGCAGAAAGCACTTCGAGAAATTTCCGAGATAAATAACTCTCGTTGAATCGATGGAAGCGAGAGCCGGAAATGGTTGTTGGGTATAGCGATATTCACTATCATAATCGTCTTCGATAATATATCCTTGCCTATTTTTTGCCCAATGGATGAGTGTATGCCTTTGTTGAATGGGCATGCTTACCCCATATGGACTGTGATGGGACGGCGCCACATATATCAATCGTGATTTCATATGTTCCAAGTATGAAAAATCAGCACCTGTCTCATAAACGGGTAACGTTTCCAGTGTAAAACCGTTCAATTGAAAAGCATTTCTAGCGCCATCATAACCAGGGTCCTCGACAATGATGCTAGGAAAATCATGTTTCAGGACAAGACCGAGATACACAAGCATTTGTTGGGTACTACTTCCGATAATGATGGCATCTGGTTCTGTTCTCACTCCACGAGATTGGAGTAAATATGCTGCGATTTGCTCACGTAGGCTCCATTCACCAAAAGGCTCCCCATACCGAAAGCTGTCCTTTGCCGTTAATACTTGATTCGAAATCCTCCGCCATGTTTTTAAAGGGAAATGCGCTTGATCGACGATGTCTGCGCGAAAATCAATGCGAACAGGTGGTACCGGCTCTGTATGCTTGTGAGTAGAAGAGCTGCGGGCCTCTAGAAATAAAACGGGCTCTAACTCATTGACAAAATAACCCTTGCGGCCTTCTCCACGAACATACCCTTCAGCAACAAGTTGTTCATACGCCATTAGTGTTGTATTACGGCTTACATGCAAGGAATCTGCAAGTTGACGAATGGAGGGCAATGGCTCATCCGCCTTAATGTCGCCTTGTTCAATAAATGATTTAAATTTCTCGTATATTTGTTTGTATTTAGGAGAGTTATCTTTGAATGTAAAAATGGTATTTTTCATTTGCACCCCTTCTGACATGTATATTTGTTTGTTATTGTATCTTTTTTTATGTCAGTTTGTATCATACTCTTGGTTCAAGAACAAGTTGAAAGGGTGGTTACTGTGTACATTCCTAAGCAATATCGGATGAATCATGACGAGGCAGTTCAAATGATGAAGTCTAACCCGTTTGCCCTATTGATTACGGTTGATGAACATCGCCCGTTGGCTACGCATATTCCGTTGGAAATTCGTGAAGAGGAAGGGAAAATCTATGCGACTGGGCACATCGCATACGGAAACACGCAGAAGAAAACGTTGGATAACAATAGAGAAGTTTTGCTTATTTTTCAAGGACCGCACGCTTACATTTCGTCAAGCTGGTATGAGAGTGAACAAGTTCCCACATGGGACTATCTCGCTGTACATGCGTATGGGACAGCACGTATCCTCACGAAGGATGAACTGAAATCGGCTTTGGATTCTATGCTTACACACTATGAATCTCACCGAGAAAATGGTCGGCTCTGGGAGACCTTCAATCCTGAGTTGCTTGAGAGAGAAATGAAAGGAATCGTTGGTTTTGAGATTGAAATCACCTCTATTCAAGGGGCAGCCAAAATGAGCCAAAATCGCAACAACACCGATTATCAATCGATTGTGGCAGAGCTTGAAAAATCAAGTGATCAAGGGGAAATTCAGGTTGCTCAGTGGATGCGTGAGCAACGGAAAGAGTTATTTAAATGATCAGCCTATAGAACGGCTTCCGAAATTCCAAAGGCCCCTCCAAAACATAATAAGTGAAATGAAACGGAGAGATAGTTATGACTAGATTTATCATTGAAGATGATTTTTGGTCGTTATTTCCGCATGCAAAAATAGGCATCGTGATTTGCCAAGGAATTGATAATTCAATTAGGGACGTTGAAAAATACGAGAAGCTGCTGCAGGAGGCAGAGAAAGAAGCGCATAAATTCTTACGTCTAGAGGAATTCAGTAGTAATCCTGTTATTTCCGTTTGGCGAGAAGCTTTTCAGAAATTCAAGACTAAGAAAGGGGCAAGGTGTTCCATTGAAGCTTTATTAAAAAGAGTGAAAAATGGCAATCCGATCGGAACAATAAACCCGCTTGTTGACATCTATAATTCCATTTCATTGCGTTATGGGCTTCCGTGTGGTGGAGAAGATATCGATACTTTTGTAGGCGATATTCGGCTAACACAAGCAAACGGTAACGAACCGTTTATCCCATTGGGACAGGATGAAAATGCTTCGCCATATGAAGGGGAAATTGTTTATAAAGATGATGACGGTGCCATCTGCAGATGCTGGAATTGGCGTGAAGCTCAGCGGACGATGCTAACAGAAAATACGAAAAATGCATTCCTCTGTATTGAATTAATAGATGAAACAAGAATCGATGAATTCCATATGGCGCTAAAAGAATTGTCTGATTTAGTGCCACATCATCTTGGCGGTATGGTGAAGATGGAAGTGTTAGATATCAATCTTAAGGAAATGACCATCTTTGGTTAAACAAACGGCAGCCAAATGCACTGGCTGCCATTCTTTGTGTTTATGAAACGATCGATGCCCGTTCGCTCAACAACCATATCCTGACTTTAGAACATTCCATTCTCATTGGGGGAATCATCCGGTATGGGCTGGCCTACATCCCACAATTCAATGATTTGGTCGTTATGAAAACGGAAGATATGGACTACAGCTCCCCCAAGATCCTCTTGGTTTTGCTTCACATGGGAATGAACCGCAACGATCTCCCCCTCTTCGATGGCACGTTTCACTTCGAGAGTCTTATGAGGATTCTTTGCGGCGTTCTCTTCCATTGCGAGCATAAGCGAATGAGCATCGCCACGGAAAAAGGGATTATGGTGGCGGAAATTCGGACCAGTGTGTCTTTGGTATGCTTCTCGCACATTCCCCGACGCTACCAGTTGCAAAAACGACACCGCATTCTCTTTGAGAGAAGTCTTCATACCAAATCATCCTTTCTTTAATAAGATACCCGTTCATACAACACGTCTATCTATGCCCAACTTTTTGCACTTTTTAACTCCCCTCGTACGTCCTCCTCGTCACTTGCTATGCTTTTAATCTTGCCATTCGTATTTACTATTTCTTCTGTGTACCCAATTAACCTTTTTCCCACATCCGTTATTCAACCGCTCATCTTGCCTGCTGCGTTGAGGTATAATAGTTCAAAGAAAAGGGGGCGGAAAACTGTGGAGTGGTTAATCGGTCTGGCATGCAGCGTCGGAATTGCCGGAGCGGCTTATGCAAAACGGTCGCTGTCTGGTTCCGGCTTTTTGGCGGCAGTGATACTGGGCACCATGATGTACGCACTCGGAAGCCCTATCTGGTTCGGCTCCCTCATCGCTTTTTTTGTCTCGTCCACCTTATTGTCCAAGTGGAAAAAGCATAGAAAGCAAGAGGCCGAGCGCGGTTATGAGAAAACAGGGAGACGCGATGCTGGCCAGGTGCTCGCAAACGGCGGGCTCGGGCTCCTGTTATGTGTAGCAAATTGGGCGTGGCCGTATCCGCTATGGTGGTACGCGTTCCTCGGCGTGATGGCGGCGGTCACAGCCGATACATGGGCGACAGAAATCGGCGGCTTAAGCCGGAAGCCTCCGAGATCGATCAAGACGGGTCAGCGTGTTCCGCCCGGCACTTCTGGCGGTATTTCTGGCCTGGGCATGGGTGCTTCGCTGGCTGGTGGACTATTTATCGGCGTTGTAGCGTGGTTGCTGCTTGCAATTCCCGGGCAACCCGCGCCGGATGTGATCACACCTGCCCTTAGACTGGCAGCCTGGATCGGCATAGCAGGACTGGCGGGCATGATAGGGTCACTGGTTGATTCGTGGATCGGTGCGACATGGCAGCAAATGTACCGTTGCGGCGCTTGCGGTCGTGAAATCGAGCAGGCTCGTCACTGCGGCAAACCAGCCGTGCGAATCCGCGGCCGCACTGGTTGGAACAACGATGCCGTCAATGTCGTTGGCTCACTTGCAGGTGGTGCTTTCGCCGTCTTATTGGCGCTGGCAATTGGCTAATCGTTTGACATATAAAGAAACGGAAAGACTTCGTATCACAAAAACGATACTGAGTTTTTCCGTTTCTTTATTTTGGGACACAAGTCTAGGCTATTTTCGTCACTTTCTTCGCGTTCTGTACCATTTTTGAGACGCACGCCCAAAGTATGAAGCCAACCAGGAGAAAGCCGACATTCATGCTGATGACGCCTCCCCATCCGTATGCGGACCAAAACAATCCTCCGATTGTTCCTCCTACACTTGAGCCCGTATAGTAGAAAAATAAGTACAAGGAAGAGGCCTGTGCTTTGTTCTGTAAAGCAAGCTGTCCTACCCAGCTGCTTGCAACGGCATGAGCTCCAAAAAATCCAAAAGTAAAAAATCCAAGTCCTCCTATTTTTAGAATGAGATTCGCTTCCCACGTCAAGCAGACGCCGATCAATGCGAGAATCAAGCTTATGAATAATAGCTTTTGCTTACCATGACGATCTATTAATTTTCCTATCCAGACAGAGCTGAACATTCCGATGATCATAATTAAAAATGTCCAACTTATAAATGTTTGGCTGAGTGAATAGGGCTTTTCGAGCAATACATAAGCGATGTAATTGAACAGCGCTACATTACTCCCTAAAAGTATAAAGCCGATGACAAATAAACAAATGAGACTTGGAGCCTTTAGATGGTCTATTAAAGACAGACCTAATTTTCTAATTACGAATGGGCGTGCTTTGAAATTTTGTGACGGTGGTAAGGCGTTCCAAAAAATCAGTGTGGCAGCCAAACTGATGAGACCAATCCCCCCTATTGCGATCTGCCAGCCGAAGTAGTCACTCATCATTCCAGAGAAAACCCTGCCAAACACAGCCCCAATGGAATTGCCGCATATATAGAGACCCATAGCCGCTCCCAAACTTTTGGATTCGATTTCTTCTCCGAGATAGGCCATTGCGATGGAGGGTAAACCGGCCAATGAAATTCCTTCAATCGTTCGCAATACTAGGAGAACATGAAAATTCGAACTAAATGCTGTGAGAATACAAAACACAGACGAAGCGAGCATGGAAACGATCATGATTGGCTTGCGTCCCCATACTTCTGACAGCGACCCAAAAATGAGCATACTGATGGCAAGAACCATCGTTGTAATGGAGAGGGAAAAGCTTGCTGTCGTTGGACTAACCGAAAATTCTTTTGAAAATTCCGGCATTAAAGGCTGTACGCAGTAAAGAATAGCAAACGTATTGAAACCAGCAGCAAAAAAAGCAAAGCTGGTTTTGCGGAAGAGTGGCGTGCCTTGTTGTATCATGTGATCACCATATCATTTCAGGATGATTATGGTTTCATGGTATCACCATTTATCTATGATGTATAATTCATTATAATCATGTTTTTCATGCATTTATGTAATGAAAAATCCGAACGGAAAGTGGTGCTTTCGAATGGAATGGCAACAATTTGAATATTTTCAGACACTGGCAAGAATCCAACACGTGACACATGCTGCCAAAGCTCTCTCGATTTCCCAGTCTGCCCTTAGTCGTTCGATTGCCCGATTTGAGGATGAAGTAGGCGTGCCCTTATTTGACCGTCAGGGACGTTCGATACGGCTCAATAAATATGGTCATCTCTTTTTAAAGCGAGTCGAAAATATGATGAAGGAATTCCATGAAGGAAAACAAGAAATCATGGATTTACTTGATCCAGATAAGGGTGAAGTGTCTCTTGGGTTTCTGCACACGCTAAGTACCAGTCGTATCCCTGATTTACTTGCTTCTTTTCGCTCCCACTACCCAAACATTCATTTTCGCCTCGGACAAGGTCCCTCCCATACGCTTATGAATCAGTTGCAAGGAGGAGAATTTGATCTTTGTCTACTTGCTCCTATGGATATGAAATCTCCCTTTGTATGGAAGCCGCTTTGGAATGAAGAACTTTTTGTAATTGTCCCCAAAGACCACAAATATGCAAATCGTCCCTCGATTACTTTGGAAGAGATTGCAGATGAAGCATTTATTCATTTAAAAGAAGGGTACTCCCTTCGTATCACCGTCGAGCAATTGTTTCAAGAAGCTGGCATTACACCTCCGATTACATTTGAAGGCGAAGAAGCAGACACCGTTGCAGGACTGGTCGCTGCTGGGCTAGGAATCTCCCTTTTGCCCAATTTAAAGGGCACGGACCAGAGTAAGATCACACAAATCCCTGTCAAAAGCCCGAAGTGCCAACGGACAATTGGAATTGCTTGGGTAGAAGGGAGATATTTATCACCTGCCACTGAAAAATTCAAACAATTTGTTATGAACCATGCCTGCGATTTTGAATAGGGATGAGTGAATCTACGACTCCCCCGCTTGCCTTGATTCCCGTCGCCAACTTCTAAGTACCAAAGACAATGAGATTGTCGTGAGGATAATGCCAAGCGCTTGCAAACCCTCGGCGCTAAACTTATCTCCCATTACAATGCTTATCAACAACGAGGAGAGAATGGTTCCCAGGTATCTGGATGTTTGAAATAATCCGGATGCTACTCCGATGATTTCTTTTGGAGAGCTTTTGAACAAGGCTGCTTGCATTCCGACATTGTTTAACCCGTTGCTAATACCGAATGCTGCTAACGCCACACACACACTGATCACATGTGAATCTTGATTGAACGTCACGAGCCACAATGACCCAAATGTCATAAGCATGGCGGATGCGAACAATGCCGGCCGAGGTCCTGATTGATCAATCCATCTTCCTGCTATTGGAGACACAACGAGTGAGCATAAACCTAAGCTGAGCATGAGCATTCCTGTATGGAACTCGCTGACATGACGAACCATTTGCAAGTAGGACGGAAGCCCGAAAAAGAGCGAATAAAAAAGGACGTTAACGAGCATGAATTCAATATTGACCCACGTCATCGCAGGATACTTGGCGAATGTCCGTAGAGGAATAAACGGAGACGTCGTTTTTAACTCATGTCGTACGAAAGCCCCCAGTGTAACGAGGCCGATCCCTCCAACCACGATATGCCACCATGTGACATGCCCCGATGATTTTGCTGACAGTAATCCAATGAGCAGTGCAACCAGACCCACTGCGAAGAGCATGATCCCTGTTGCATCAATCAGCTCCAACCATTTTCGAAAGGACATGTTATGTGCAACAGATGCTGCCGATTCATCCTTTGGAATCATCTTCCAGGCTAACAGTAAGCTCGCCACCACGAACGGAATATTAATGAGAAAGATAGCAGACCAATCCCAATAATGAATCAATACCCCTCCGATAAAAGGTCCAATTGCTGCTGCTCCGGATAGGAATATGGACAGTACGGAAAGCGCAGTCGCTTGTTTCTCCGTAATATGAATTCGTACAATGGCCATTCCAACCGCAACCATCATGCTTGTTCCGATCGATTGCACAATTCGGAACACAATGAGCCACCCAAAGCTTGGTGATAATGGAGCCAATAATGAAGCAACGAAAGATACGACAAGCCCGGTAAGAAATATCTTCTTACGACCGAACAAATCGCTTGCCTTTCCCATGACAGGCTGAGCGATCGCACTCGCAATGTAAAACGAGAAAATAATCCACGAAACAACAGTGAAGTCAAGACGGTACACATTTTGCAGCCTTGCAATCGCAACAGAAATCATCGAAGAATTTAATGGGTTCAATAATATCCCCAGTCCAACGGAAATCATCAACCACCTGTTGTGAGTCCCCATTTTCATCCCCCCTTAAAGCGTTTTGATGATATCGTACTGGAAATCAAACATTTACTCCAACGCATTTCATGTTATGATTTCATAGATTGAAAGGAATGAATGGAGGAGCTACATGGAACTTCTTCAATTGCAATACTTTCTTACGGTAGCTCGTATGGAGCATATGACCGAAGCTGCGAGAAGTCTGCATGTGACCCAATCGTCTCTAAGCAAAACGATTCAACGATTAGAGGAGGATCTGGGAGTCCCGCTCTTTGATCGAAAAGGGAGAAAGCTACGTCTGAATGAGTTCGGAAGCAAATTCCTTTGCCGTGTGGAAAGAGCTTTATTTGAATTAGAACAGGGGAAGCTAGAGCTTAGCGATTTGTCCAACCCGGAACATGGCACACTTGAATTGGCGGTGACAACTGCAAGCACGCTGCCCAATATCCTTCGCGAGTTTCGGAAAAAGCGGCCCGATATCCAATTCCATGTACAAATGCTCACCACGCAGGAAATGGTTACGCTTCTTCATAGAGGAGAGGTCGATTTTTGCTTGTCCTCCCCTCCGATACAAGACGATGACATTGAATGTCAAATCGTCTTCATTGACCCTATCCTCGTAGCTGTTCCAAGGGGACATCGACTAGCAGACCGAAGTATCGTATCTTTGACAGAACTGAAGGATGAATCGTTTGTCGGTGTAAAGAAAGGGTACGGTACACGCGATTTCGTAGACGCTATATGCAAGTCAGCTGGATTCGCACCTACATATGTGTATGAGGGAGATGAACCTGCAAGGCTAATCCAGCTGGTGGAAGCAGAAATTGGCATAGCCTTCATACCAAGCACAGCAAGAGATTCTCGTGAACAAATCAAGTATCTCCAAGTAGAAAATCACGAATTGGTACGGGAAATCGCATTATTATGGCACAGGAGTCGGTACATTTCGCGAGCCGCTCAAGAATTCCGTGAGGTTGTTGTCGATTATTTTGGGGATGTATGCAAACTTGAGAGGTGATAAATCATGAAACTTCACGATTGTCCTACTTGTAGTACCAACAGTCAAGAATGTATGATCGTCATCGAGAATGCGTTGCACCCTACAGCTGAGAGATTAACGTGCAGGATATGTTCCTGGAGCGGCAAGTGGTCGGACATGAAAGTGCGCGAGATCCCAGACGAACCAATCCCGGGCGTCGAACCGATTACCGACTATGGTGTGCTACATTCAGATCAAATTCGACTTCGATATACAGGAGGTTGTTGCCCTCATTGTGGGGGCGATGATCCTTTATGCTGGTGCCATGCATTTTAGGTGCAGGCATAACCCACTAGCTGAACAAAAAAACAGACACGTCACATTCGCGTGTCTGTTTTTGTGGAGGCTACAGGCGCCTTTAGGATAATTCGATCATCTTCCAGCTCGATTCGGAGCTTGCCGTCCGCCTGGATCGCCTGGAGGTACTCCATTGGGATCTGGAGCCTCCCCACCTGATCAAGCACAGCTAGTTCCTCATGAGTGTCCTCGTTAGCTGACTCATCCGAAGACTCGGAAGTGTTTTCTTCCGTTCCTTTTCGCCGCAACAACTCGCTGGACGTTTTCCCATCCCTAATGGCTACGACACGATCGACTTTGCGTGCCAGCTCCAAGTCATGAGTCACGATGACGACGGTTAGCCCAAACGAACGGTTCAGCTCTTGAAACAAATCGAGAATGATAGCTGCCGTTCGAGTGTCTACACTGCCAGTCGGTTCATCTGCCAAAAGCAGCTTGGGCTCGTTCGCCAACGCGATCGCGATGGCTACCCGTTGTTGCTCCCCGCCGGAAAGTTCGCTCAGCTTGTTCTTTTTTCGGTGGCCCAGCCCCACGAGTTCCAACAACTCGTGGGCGCGCTCCCTTTTTCGCTTGCCCCTCAAAAGCATTGGCATCTCCACATTTTGCAGTGCGGATAGATACGGGATCAGATTGCGGGCGTTGTTCTGCCAGACAAAGCCTACGGTCTGCAAGCGATACTGAACCAGCTCGGAAGTCGTCAATCGAAATAAATCAGCTCCCGCGACGGAAAGTTTTCCTGCTGAAGGACGGTCCAGCCCTCCCAGCATGTTCAAAAGTGTTGATTTGCCACTGCCACTATTTCCAATGATCCCCATCAGCTCTCCGGTCTCTACACGCAAATCCAACCCTTGCAGCGCGACCACTTCTAGATCATTTGCCTTGTAGATTTTCACCAAATTTTCGCATACGATCATCTGATTAGTCCTCCCCCAGCTTTACGGCTTGATGGATCTGCATCCGTGACAGCAGAATACCAACGATCCCGATTCCGATAACCAGTGTCACGGCAATGAACGTATAAATGATTTGTTCATCTTGCAGCATCGAAATAACGGTAAAGGGAGGAACTTGCTTATCGGCATGTAAATAGAGACTAAGTGCAGGCAAAAACAGGCTATTTGCCAGCTTGCCCGCTGTCATTCCCATCGCAAAAGCGACGCCAAACGTCAAGAGTTGCTCCCATGCGAGTATGGCAAGAAGCTGTCTGAATGGCATTCCCATCGCGCGGAACACGCCGTATTGCAATTTTCTGGCTCCAAGTGTAAGCACCCAGTACAACACGTAGCCGATAAAGGTGACCAGCATGGAAAGCAGGAACCCAAGCGTCAGTGATCCGTTCAGCCCCAAATAAAAGGCGCTGTTTTTCGTCTGGATCACTTGCTGTTTGGCATTATTCAGCATGGCGAGCTTGACTCCCTCTTGTGACAGTCCCTTGTAAAGCGATTCAGAAGACGATCCCTCTTTCATTTTGATCCAAACCTCATACGGCTCCAGACGCATCTTGTCTTGCACAAACGGGAGATTGGCGACTGCCAAATACCGTTCTTCCATTCTGCTTCCATATGTGCTTTTTTCAGGCGCAGGATTCCATCCCGGCCAGTAATCCACGATAGCATACACAATCATTTCAACCCTGCGAGAATCCCCCCAACCGAGCAGGATGGTTTGTCCCTCCACCACGTGCAGCTTGTCAGCGAGGCTGCGAGACAACAATAGGGCATGCGGTTCTTTTGCTATCAAATTCAAATAATCGTGGAAGTGATGCGGAAGCAAGTCAGACTTCATCCAAGCGGTCTTAGCAAACTCTTTGGGCTCGATCCCCATCAAGGTGATGTCCTTCACAGGATCGCCACGAAAAGAAGCCTCCGCCAGGCCGTTCACAAAGACTTTTGTTGCATGCTCAACCTCAGGCAATCGACTGTACACTTCGAAATCCGGCTCTACAAACTGAATGGGAGGAGCTGCAGGCGCTTGTTCCACTTCTGCTTCCTCACCTTCTTCCGCATTCCTTCCTCCCCGATAGACCGTTACTTCCGGTTTGTCGCTCTGCCACTCTGCCTTCAAACGAATATCCGCGCCGATATGGTAACGAATTCTCTCCTCTGCATTTTGATTGATCGTCCGTGCCATGCTTGCACTGAACATTCCTACTGCGACCGTAATCGTCACAAACAGCATGAGAAAATGATACTGTCGTGGAGCTCTCCCTACCTGAACCAGCGTCGTATGCAGAGAAAGCGGGAAGAAGGAACGTCCTGCCCAAGACATCAGACGCAGGAGCCACGGGTATAATCGGAGAAGCAGTAGGCCAAGACCGAGCGAAAACAGAACGGGCACAAAAAAGAGAAGGAAATCGATCGAGATGGCCGTAGCCCCTTCGCTCGTTTTTGCTGCGGTTTCAGCGGCGTTTTGATAGGAATACCATCCATACCACGATATCGCAAGCAGCAATACATCGAAAAACAGCCGGTGCCAAATGGCGGATCCACTCATTCTCGCCATGTTTTGTTTGTGCGTGACGATATTTTGCCTGGTTGCCAGAAACACAGAAATCAAAACAAGTGTGATACAAGCAACCACCATCCACGCTGCATACACGAACACTTCCGGACTGATCGTGACATCCAAACCTTTGCGATCGACAAATTCGAGAAATCCATTCGAGACGCCAAGTATCTTACTAAGCTGAATCCCCACAAAGGGACCGATCAAGAAGGCGCATAACCCAAGAATGGCCATCTCCATAAAATAAATAGAAAAAATCTGCATTCTGCTGGCTCCCCTGCTGCCCAGCACTGCGATTTCCGTTCGTTGCCTTTCCACAATTAATCCCGAAACCATCACGAGATAAAGGCCCAGCATAATGAAAATGGGGATGTAGAGAGACCAGAGAATGGTTTTGAATTGCTTCTCTTGCTCATTGTACTTGCCCACAAGACTAGCCGCCGGAAACTGAACGTCGATTTCCGCTTTTTTCAATCCATGCTGTTGCAGCTTCCCTTCGATTCCGGCCACCAATGAATTCAGCTTCTCTGTATCACTGATCCGAAATGATTGATAGTGAAAGGCCGTATACATCTGGGTTGAAATGACTAGATTTTTCTCTTCCAAAAACACACTCCGAAAAAGCCGTTCATCCAATACGAAGCCACTGGAGTATTCACTAGTCGAAGCAAACCAATAAGGATCGTTCCCCTCTTTTTCCTTGAAAACACCGACTGGCTTGATTCGCACCTTGAGTCCTTCTACCTGGATCGTGGTCAGCTCATACAAGCTGCCTAGCACCATCCGGCGGTCCTTTAACGCTTTTTCCGTTACCAGCGCTTCGTACACGCCATCAACGGGGGTTGCAGCAGGCAGGCGACCGTCGACAAGCGTCATATGCTGCGCAAGTCCGCTCAGCGAATAGATCCGCGAACTGTCGGAACTGACCGTGCTCTTCGGCTGTATGTTTTCTTGAATAGCATTAAACGGAATGGTCCGCAAAACGGTCACTTCTGCATACACCGGGACATCCAGTTGAGCGATTACTTCGTTTTGCAGATGAGCGGTCATTTCGTCTACAAGAGCCGCCCCATTCTTTCCCAGTTTGTTTTGATTGACCCCAATCAGTAAGCCACCAGGGAAGCGGTTCACATTCTTCTGGTATTCCTCCAAATCCTTGGTCAACATGCGTTGGAGTACCCCTGACGTGAATGCGGGTATACTCGATACCAATCCGACAGCGACGACCAGCCCGATCAACAGACTGCCGACCAGCCAGCGGTTATTCATCATTTTCCGCAAGATCATTTGCAGCATCGCCACGAAATTGTCCCCCTATTCCAAAATAACCAGTTGGCCTGCCGATAGACCTTTGCGAATCTCAACCTCCCTCTGGGTGATGATACCAGTCTCCACGTCCACTTCCTTCTTGCTATTCCCGTCGAGCACCCGAACGTACTTCCTACCTGATAATTCATGAAGTGCTTTTCTCGGTATAAAAAGCGTCTGATCCTGCTTGTCCACAATCACTTCAATACTAACTCCTGTCCCGATCTCCAAGCCCTTTGGAGGGATTTTCGGTGTAATGAGTAGACTTCTCTGATACAGCTTCGTCAAATCCTCTGGTAAATTGGATGGGACATGCAGGGGTGTCTGAACAACGGTCCCCTCGCCTTTTTCGCCGTCTTTGCCCGAGAGAATGACTTTCATCCCTTCCCTAACATCTTGCAGCGCCTCTTTCTCGGGAGCGGTATACACCACGAACAGCTTGTTCGGATCGCCTATGGTTACCAACTTTTGATGCGCCTCCACCTCATCCCCTACCTGTTGATTGCTTACGAAAAGCACGATTCCGTCAAAAGGCGAGATCAGCTTGGTCTCGGCCCAACGCTGTTGCAGGTTCTTCAGGTCCATCTCTTTTTGCTTCACGTTCAGCCTGGCACGCTCCACCACGTACTGCTGCTTCTTGGGATCCTGCAATTTCGCCAAGTCTAGCTTAACCTTTTCCAATTCGATCTTGGCTAGCTTGGTCTCGTCTACCTTGGCGTTCATCTCTGCCTTCAAAACGTCCAGCTTGGCGGATTCGACTTCGTAGTGATTATCCTGCTGGGCTTCAAGCAGCTCCAGCTTTGCCTTCTCCACTTCATACCGGGCCGACTCGATCGACCTCTCCATTTCAGCCGCATCCAATTCAGCAAGTACCTGTCCTTTTTTCACCTGATCGCCGCCTTGGACAGAGAACGACTTCAGCCGCAGTCCCTTCGTCTCTGGGAAAGAGAGCTCCGCCGTTTTCACGGTCGTGAAGGAGGCGTTTCCTTTCACACTTTTTACGATCGTCCCTTGTAAAACTTCTGCCACCTCGTATTTGATAGGCGAAGGCTCCACTAATGGCGGAGCCAGAACCTCCTCTTCCTTAGGGAATAGGGAACAGCCCGTCAACAAAAGGAAAACGCTCAAGTACGCCCATTTTATTTTGCTATTCCTTGATACGACCGTCCTCCAATTCATAGACATCGTCCGCCACCTCCATTACACCAGGATCATGTGTCGTCATGACAATACTCATAGCACCTTCATCGACCAGTTGGCGAAATAAACGGCTAATTTGCAGGCCCGTTTTACTATCCAGCTCAGCTGTCGGCTCATCCGCCAATAGTAGTGTCGGCCTGTTCGCAACAGCTCTGGCAATCGCACAGCGTTGCTGTTCTCCACCGGACATCTCAAACGGCCGATGATGTGCCCGTTTGGACAACCCAACGATATCCAGCGATTCGCGAACACGCTCCCTCCATTCGGCAGCAGGCACCCCTGACAGGCGGAGTCCAAACTCGACGTTTTCAGCGGCTGACATCAGCGGAAGCAAGCCAAACGACTGGAAGATAAATGCCATGTTTTTTTGCCTGATCTTCGTTCTCTCATGATCCGATAGCTGGCCGATTTCTCGTCCCTGAAAGTACACGCTTCCTGCCGTCGGACGATCGAGACCACCCAAAAGGTTTAATAGAGTCGTTTTTCCTGACCCTGATCTGCCTTTTAGTACGAGCAAACGTCCTGATTCTACACGCATTTTTACGCCCGCAAGCGCTCTGACGGCAGTTGCCCCTCTACCAAACGTGCGTTCTACGTTTTTTGTCTCTGCAATGAACGACAAAATGACACCCCCGAAAATATGTCTGAAAAATATGAGATTTATTAATAGTAACGCAAATGGAAACCATTGTTTAATAAAATTGGAATAAACTAAGATAAACGAAAATAAATTCCTCATTATGGAAACTATAACCACTTACAAAAAGAAAAAAGGCAAAACCCTGTGGTTCTGCCTTTTTACGCTTTCATTTTCGATTTTACAAAGCCCCAGAAACAACATTCCCACGGTACATGACCGCTTGACGCTTCGCACGGCGTGCAACTGCTTCTGCTGCCGAGGCTGCATGAACGAATACGATATCCGCCTCGTCGCCAACATTCGGCCACATGCGGTTGCCCTCTTTATCCAGCGGCGTTTTCCCACCTGTAATGAACCCCAGTGCTTGGGACAGGGAACGCTCATCCTGCATGCGGAAGCGCTCTGCCAAGCGACCTGCTTTTTCCAAGCTGTCACCTTGTCCAAATGGCGACCAGTGATCGGTAATACTGTCGTCTCCGAGAGAGACGGAGACACCTTTTTCATGCAGCAATGGAATGGGAATCGTCCCTCTGTTCACTGGTACAGTGGAAGTGATCGAAATGCCCAAGCCAGCAAGCATTTCAGCAACGTCACCTGCTTCTTCCAGGCTGATGTCAGCAAGGGAGTTGGCATGGCTGATGGTAACGCGACCTTGCCACCCTGCTTCTTCGGTCATTTTAGCCAGACGCTTGAATGTAAACACCCCGAGATGATCTGGGTCATGCAAATGAACGTCGATTGGTGCATTCGCTTCGACTGCCAGCTCAAAAATGGTAGCGAGCGATTTCTCGATGTTTTGATCCACTGTCGCCGGGTCTACACCACCAACGTAGGTCGCGCCCATCTTCAAGGCTTGACGGATGTTCTCCACTTGGTTGCTTCGCAGAAGACCTTGCTGCGGGAAGGCAACGACTTCGCACTGTAATCTGCCGCTAAAGGTCTCCAGTGCAGCCATAGTCGCTTCCAGGTTTTTAAGTCCGATGTACGGATCGATATTACAATGAGAGCGAATATGGGTGGAGCCTGCGGACAGCAGCAATTCCAGCATTTTTTCTGCGCGCTCTTGTGCTGTTGGCAATAGCTTCGGCATGAGCTGGCTCTCTTCTTCCAGTCGACCCAAGATGTTTTTTACTGGTGTCACGGCTTTCCAAGGACCGCCATAGTACGTTTTATCGATATGGATGTGCATATCCCTAAATGACGGCAGTGCCAACAAACCGCTGGCATCCTTCGTTGGCAGCTCGGTTTGTGGAGCAGCTCCACTCACGATCTGTGCAATTCGTCCGTCTTCTATTAATAGATGCGCCACTTCAGTATCTGTAGCAACCACCTTGTCATTTTCTTTGCGGTATCCGCTCTCCAAGCGGACGTTGGTAATCCAATAGGCTGTAGACATCTATCCATGACATCCTTTCTATTTAAAAGTAGTACTACCACTCACCTGCTACCCGGTTGCCTTGAAAAAGAACGACCTTGCGCTTCGCACGTCTCGCAACAGCTTCTGCTGAACATGTCGCTTCGACCGCCATCAGGCTCGCCTCATCTCCAGCCAATGGCCACAGGCGATTCCCGGTTTCGTCGAGAGTGATCCGCCCTTCTGTCACAAAGCCGAGTGCTACGCCTAACGATCTTTCATCCGTCAAGCGGAAGCGTTCAGCCAGTCGTCCTGCTTTTTCCAACAAGTCTCCGCTGCCAAAGGGTGTCCAGTTGTCTGTCAAGCTATCGTTGCCGAGCATGACCGCTACGCCTTCTTGATGCAGCAACGGAATCGGAATGGTCGGGCGATTGATCGGCACTGTCGATGCGATAGAGATACCAAGAGAGGCGAGTCGTTGCGCCATCTCTTTGGCTTCCTCCTGTGAAACATCGCCTAATCCCATCGCGTGGCTAATCGTGACACGTCCTTGCCAGTCTGCCTCTTCAGTCAGAGTAGCAAGGCGCTTCATCGTAAATACTCCGAGATGCCCCGGATCATGCAAATGCATGTCAATGTCGGCATCCGCTTCGACTGCCAGCTCTAGCATCGTTTGCAGAGAACGCTCGATGTCGCCGTCTACTCCACCTGGATCGACGCCGCCTACATGAGTGGCTCCTTGACGCAGTGCCTCACGTACCATGTCGCGCGCTTGTGTACGCAGCATGCCATAATGCGGGAAAGCAACGATTTCGTGGGAGACACGGTCTGCATACGTCTCAAACGCACTCTTCATTCCTTCCAAAAACCCAAGACCAACCTGTGGGTCCACATGACAATGCGTTCTTACATGCGTAACCCCTGTTTCCACCAGCGTCGAGAGAATATTTTCTGCTCCTGTCTGAGCCTGTTTGAGATACATCGGCAACAGCCCTCTGTCCTCAGTGTGGCGTTCGAACAAGTTTTTTACGGGAGTCGTTGCCTTCCATGGGCCGCCGTAATACGTTTTTTCCAGATGAATGTGCTTCTCGGCCATAGACGGCAAGATCAGTAAGCCCTTCGCGTCCTTTTTAGGCAGCCCATCCTCCAAAATTTCACTAGAAGGGACAATGCGTGTGATTTTTCCATGCTCAATGAGCAAATCGCACAGCTCTGTCCGCGTTCCACTGATCACGCCTTCTTCCCACTCATACCCGATTTCCAATCGAGCGTTGACGATCCAATAAGGAGAAGATTTCACCGGCTTTTCACCCCTCTTAAACGTTCACTTCATCCACTTGACCAGAAGCGAGATTGCCTTTGAAGAATACTGCGTGTCGATCTGCACGGCGCGCGATCGCTTCTGCCGAGCAGGTCGCATCCACGAGGATCAGGCTAGCGTCTTCGCCTTGTGCAGGCCACAGCTGTGTTCCGTTGGCATCCAACGTCGTTTTGCCACCTGTGATAAAACGCAGCGATTGAGATAGGGACAACTCATCCAGCCAACGATTGCGTTCTGCCAGTCGCCAGAGGCGCTCCAATACATCGCCATTTCCATATGGTTGCCACGTGTCAAAAATGTTGTCGCAGCCGACCGCAACGTCTACGCCATTTTGGTGCAACAGCTGCACAGGTGGAATGACGCGGCTAAATGGTACGCTGGTGATGATCGTGATGCCCGCTTCCCGCAGGATCGTCGCCATCTCCTCTGCTTCTGGCACAGGGATGTCTCCAAGCGCAAACGCATGGCTGATTGCTACGCGACCTTGCCAGCCAGCGTCTACGGTCATTGCAGCTAGTCGTTTCATTGTGTAGGTTCCCAAATGTCCTGGGTCATGCAAATGCAAGTCCACACCTGCGTTTGCTTCTACAGCCAGCTCCATCATTTGGTGCAAGGATTCTTCTATATCGCCATCCACATTAGCTGGGTCTACACCACCTACATGAGTCGCGCCTTGACGCAATGCCTCACGTAAGAGCGCTTTTGCATCTGTACGCAACAAGCCATGCTGCGGGAATGCCACGATCTCGTGGGTTACTCGATCCGCGTAGGTTGCTAATGCTGCTTTTACTGATTCCAAATTGGAGATTCCCACTTCCGGGTAAATGTCCACATGTGTACGTACGTGTGTCGAGCCATAGGACAAGAGGATCTCCAACAGATTCTCCGCACGCTCTTGTGTAGTTGTAGGCAATCCCGGCAGTGTACGTTTTTCAATTTCACAGCGTTCAATGATAGTAGACACAGGAATGACGGCCCGCCATGGTTCTCCCTGAAGCGTCTTGTCCAAATGAACATGCTTCTCTACGAAAGATGGGAGTGCCAATAAGCCTTTTGCATCCTTTTGCAAAATACCATCTGTAAGCTTCTCTGTCGCTGGTACAATACGCGCGAATTTTCCGTCTTTTACCAAAATGTGAAACAAGGATGCCTCTGTCCCCGTGACGACACCGTTTTCCCGACGGTAGCCCGTCTCCAAACGAACATTGGTCAACCAATAGGTAACGCCCATCCATTATCCACCCTCTCTTTGTCTCTCTCCATTCCTTTCTCCCCCATTATCTAGGAAGCTGGAAGACTTGATTTGCACAATCTTTACGTCTATTTTCACTATTTTTACGACTTGTTCAAATTGCCTTTACTTCGTACATTTTTCTGATAACTTTGACGTAAGCAAAGGAGGGGTTACACCATGAAGGTTGAGATCGCACCAACCAATCAAGCTCTTCCGCCGAAAGCAGCGGCTGCACGCCCTAGTAGATGGCGGACTTTTTACAGGAAATTACGAAAAAACAAACTCGCCATGGTAGGTGGCTGTATCGTGATTTTTTATATCGCGATTGCCCTGTTGGCACCATTCATCGCTCCCTACGATCCATATGAGATTGACTTGGTTAACAAGTTGAAGCCACCATCTGCTGAACACTGGATGGGTACCGATGACAAAGGTCGGGATGTAATGAGCCGTCTTTTATACGGAACACAGCTCTCGATGTCCGTCGGATTTGTCGCCGTCTTTATTGGTGCATTTTTCGGAATTATTCTCGGATTATTATCCGGTTATTACGGGGGCTGGGTAGATACAGTTATCTCCCGTATCATCGATGTCCTGCTCGCCTTCCCGGGAATCCTGCTTTCTTTGGCCATCGTAAGTGCTTTAGGGCCGAGTCTCTTTAATGTCATGGTCGCCGTCGGTATCTTCTCGATCCCTGTATTTGCACGGATTGTTCGCGGTTCTACCCTGACTGTGAAAAAGCTGGAATACATCGATGCGATCCGCTCACTCGGTGCTAATGACTTCACGATTATCTTTAGACACATTTTTCCAAACATTTTGTCTCCTATTATTGTACAGGCAACGATGCGCCTAGCTACTGCGATTCTTTCCGCCGCTGGCCTCTCGTTCCTCGGACTGGGAGCACAGCCTCCTCTGCCGGAGTGGGGCGCCATGCTCAGTAACGGACGCGACTTCTTGTTTACCGCTCCGCATCTGGCCATGTTCCCTGGTTTCGCTATTGCAACTCTTGTTCTCGGCTTCAACATCTTTGGGGACGGCCTCAGGGACGCTCTCGATCCACGAATGAAACAATAGGAGGGAATGCTACATGTTTGTTTACATTATCCGTCGCCTGCTGCAGATGATTCCCGTCCTGCTCGGTGTCATTCTGGTCGTGTTTTTGATCATGCAAATGGTTCCTGGCGACCCGGCGGTATTGCTTGCTGGTGAAGGCGCTTCTGAAGAAACGATTGCAAAAATGCGTACACAGCTCGGCTTGGATCAGCCGGTCATGGTTCAATACGTGCAATATGTCGCCAGCGTGTTCCAAGGCGATCTAGGTACATCACTTCGCTCCAATCTTCCCGTGTGGGATGAGATCATGGCTCGCCTGCCTGCTACCATCGAGCTCGCCGTTGCCAGTATTTTTGTAACGGTTGTACTCGGAATGATCGCAGGGATCATCTCTGCTACCAAGCAATACTCTGCTGCTGATATCACGATCATGGTTATTGCCTTGCTCGGTGTATCCTTGCCAAGCTTTTGGCTCGGCTTGAGTTTGATCTACACGTTCTCCGTCAAGTTGCAACTCTTCCCGGTCGCAGGCTGGGGCACTTGGAAGCACATGATTTTGCCAGCGATCACACTCGGTACCGCTGGGGCTGCCATCGTTGCTCGTATGACTCGCTCCAGTATGCTCGACGTCGTACGTCAAGACTACATCCGCACTGCGAAAGCAAAAGGCTTGCGTGAAACAGTCATCATTTACAAGCATGCTTTGAAAAACGCGTTGATCCCGATTATTACCGTCGTTGGCTTGCAGTTCGGTTTCCTTTTGGGTGGTACGGTTCTCGTAGAATCTGTATTTGCCATCAACGGCTTGGGTCGTCTGATCGTCGATGCGATCCGCATGCGTGATTTACCTGTCGTACAAGGCGGCGTATTAATCGCTTCCATTATCTTCGTGTTCGTGAACCTGCTCGTCGATGTATTGTATCGCTACTTCAATAAACGAATTGATCTGAACTAAGGAGGGATCACCATGCCGGAACAACAAGATATCATCCTGGACGTTCGCAATCTGCAAACGCATTTTTTCACAGAAGATGGCGTCAGTAAAGCAGTGGACGGCGTTGATTTCTCTCTAAATAGAGGAGAGACACTAGGTCTGGTAGGAGAATCGGGCTGTGGAAAAAGTATCACTTCCCTCTCGATCCTGCGTTTGATTGCCAGCCCTCCGGGAAAAATTGTAGGAGGAGAAATCCTTTTCAAAGGGCAAGACCTCACAAAGAAATCCGAGTCAGCCATGCGCTCGATCCGCGGCAACGAGATTTCAATGATTTTCCAAGAACCAATGACCTCGCTTAATCCGGTTTATTCGGTTGGGGAACAAATCGCAGAGGTATTGCGTCTGCACCAAAACATGGGACGTAGGGAAGCGTGGGACAAAGCAGTCGACATGCTGCGTTTGGTCGGTATTCCTTCCCCAGAAAAACGCGCGACTCAAGAGCCACATGAATTGTCTGGTGGTATGCGCCAACGCGTCATGATCGCGATGGCTCTCGCCTGCCGCCCGGAAATTTTGATCGCGGATGAACCGACGACGGCTTTGGACGTTACCATTCAGGCTCAGATTCTCGAGCTGATGAAAAAGCTACAAGTCGAAATGGGCATGAGCATTATCATGATTACTCACGATCTTGGCGTCGTTGCTGAAACATGCGATCGCGTTGCGGTCATGTACGCAGGAAAAGTCGTGGAGTACACGACTGCACAAAATCTGTTCGCGAATCCACGCCATCCCTATACAGTAGGGCTGATGAACTCCCTCCCCCGTCTGGATGAGGACGTGGAAGAGCTGCAAGCGATTAAAGGGAACGTTCCAAGTCCGTTCAACATGCCAGTTGGATGCCGATTCGCTCCACGTTGCCCGCATGCAACAGAGCTGTGCAATACGAAGCTTCCTGAGCTCTTGGAGTATGCAGACGGAAGCAAAGTACGCTGCTGGATGTATACGTCAGAGTGGGACGGCGACACCAAGACTGCTACGGAAGTGGGGGTATGACCATGATGACGACACAAACGAATCCAACAAAAAAACCACTGCTCGAAGTTAAAAATCTCAAGCAGCACTTCCCGATCAAAGGCGGCATTTTAGGCCGTACCGTCAACCATGTAAAAGCCGTGGATGACATCAGCTTCACGATCCATGAAGGAGAAACACTGAGTATTGTAGGCGAATCCGGTTGTGGCAAATCCACTACCGGTCGTGCCATCCTCCGTCTAGATGAACCGACGAGCGGAACGGTATTATTCGAAGGACAAGATCTGCTGGCGATGTCCAAGAAGCAAATGCGCGACATGCGCAAGCATTTGCAAGTCATTTTCCAGGACCCATTTGCTTCGCTCAACCCGCGCCAATCTGTATCCGCTATTCTCGGGGAAGCGTTGGCGATCCAAAATATCGTACCTGCGCATCAACGCCGCGAGCGCATTATCGAGCTGCTCGGCTATGTAGGCTTGCGTCCGGATCAAATTGACCGATTCCCGCACGAGTTCAGCGGTGGACAACGCCAACGGATCGGGATTGCCCGTGCCCTCGCGATGCAACCAAAGCTGATCATTTGTGACGAAGCCGTATCGGCACTCGACGTATCCATTCAGGCTCAAGTGCTGAATCTCCTGAAATCGTTGCAAAGACAGTTCAAGCTGACGTATTTGTTCATCTCCCATGACCTCGGCGTCGTTCGTCACATCTCGGATCGCGTCATGGTGATGTACCTCGGTAAAGTGGTAGAGATCGCGGATAAAAAGTCGCTGTTCGACAACCCGCAGCATCCTTACACACAGGCACTCTTGTCTGCGATCCCGGTGCCAGACGTTAACAAAAAGCAGGAGCGAATCATTCTGCGCGGAGATGTACCTTCTCCCATCAATCCTCCGCAGGGCTGCCGCTTCCATACGCGTTGCCCGTATGCGATTGATCGCTGCAAAACAGAAGTACCTGGCTTGACCAGCCTGCACGACACGCATCAAGTCGCCTGCCACATCATCCAAGTCTAGTAATAGAGAGATTAAAATTTTCTAAAAACGCAAGCGATAACGAAGCAGCATGATATGATGGTAACTGCAAAATCTATCCATACAGAAGGGATCTCATGATAAGCTTCGAAGGTTTCACATTGCTCATTCTACTGTTTATTTTGGCTCCTATTATAGGAGCTATTGCTTTATTGTTTCTGTTCATTTTCGAGAAGCGGATTGATCTGTTAGAAAACAAGAATCTGAAGATCGAGCTGGAAAAAGAGCTACAGCAAGCGCTCTACAATCAGTTGAATCAACAAATCCAGCCTCACTTCTTGTTTAATACGTTAAATGTCATTCTGAGTCTGGCGCGATTGAACCGAACGAAGGAACTGGTGAGAGCGCTCGAAGTCCTCTCCCAGTTTCTCAAATTTAAATACAAATCCACTGAGCCGTTGATTTCATTGGCGCGGGAGATTACGTACACGGAACAATATTTGGAGATTCAAAAGCTGCGTTTCGGCAATCGGCTCCGGATTCAGCTAGATTGTGCAGAGGATCTCTTACAAGCATCGATTCCGCCATTCGTCTTGCAAACGCTCGTGGAAAACGCATTTAAGCATGGATTGGAACGAAAAATGGGCGAAGCTACCTTAGACATCCACATAAGCCGAAAAGATGACGATGTCCTGCTTACGGTCATCGACAACGGTTCTTCCGGACTCACAACATTCCAGAATGAAAGTGAGATCGAAACTGAACAGCCACATGAGGAGAGCGGTCACGGGTTAGACAACATCCGCAGGCGGCTCCACCTTTGTTTTGGTGATCATGCACATCTGGAGCTTGCTCCGATATCTGAGGGAGGAACTCTTGTGTCTGTCAGGTGGCCCTGTACGTATGAACAAATCGATCTGAGGTGAGAAGATGAACGTACTACTCGTGGATGACGAACCGTTGGAGCTGGACCAACTCGAGTATTTGATTCAGCCCATGTTCCCCTTGTGGAAATTCTACAAGGCCGCAGATGGCAGTCAAGCCATGGCGATCAGCCAGAAGGTTCCTCTTCATCTCGCCTTTCTGGACATTAATCTTCCGGGGAAATCCGGGCTGGTGCTTGGCGAAGAGCTGAGAGCCCAGCACAAAGACATCGAGCTCATCATTGTCACGGCTTATCAAGATTTCCATTATGCCAAGCAATCGATCCGTCTCGGTGTCGTGGATTACATCACGAAGCCCGTCATTGAGAGCGAGCTGGTCGACATTCTGAAAAAATATCAGAAGAGCCCTGCCCTCTCCGCTTACACCCGAATTATTTCCGATGCGATGAACATCATTCATCAAAAATTCGCGGAGAAGCTGAATTTGGCTGATCTTGCCGCAGAAGTCCATATCAATCCTACCTATTTGAGCCGCCGTTTTCATGAAGAAGTAGGCGTCTCATTCTCTGAGTATTTAATGCAGTACCGCATTCAAATGTCGAAGAAGTTCCTGATCGCTCATCCTGATTGGAGCATATCGACGGTTGCCGAGCGAACTGGCTTCAACAGCCAACACTATTTCAGCACCATTTTTCGCAAGGTAGTGGGGAAAACCCCGAAAGAATACCGGGACAAGGGGAATGTATCTTGACCTACTTATCGTTTCGCGAATACATGGTAGGTGCAGCAAAGATCGGCATTGGGCTTGGGGTCGTCTCGATCCTCGCCCGCTGGGTGACCGGAAACACGATCTTCGGTTCACCGGAAGCACTCGTCAAATACGGGATATTTGGCGGGATCGGCTTCGCTTTGATGGGAGCATTTGCCCTCAGTATGTTTGGACTGCTTGGGCGTAAGGTCCGCCGTGAGTTATCAGAAGGGATGACCATCGGGGATTACATGCGGGACAAGCTGCATCCTTTTGGTTACTGGTTGATGATCATCATCCTTTTGATTACCACGATTGAAGCGATGTTCGTCCAGGGAATGGCTGGGGGCGTATTGCTGAACATCTTGTTTGGCTTACCGATCCCGCTCGGCTTGCTCTGTTTTTTTGGATTTTGTGTGCTGTTTGCAGGCATCGGAGGTATCCGCTCGATCCATCGTTTTGCCATCGTGCAAATTGTCATTACGTTTGCGGCCATCATCCTGATTCCCGTCTACTTTTTCGTTGGAAAAGGGGTCGAGCACGTCTATAACGGACTGCGCCTTTACCATCCTTACCTTCTGGTGCTCAACAACAACGAGGGTCTTTTTTTTATCATTACCGGGCTGTTAATTGGGTTTGGTCAAGTGTTTGTCGATCAGGCATCGTGGCAGCGGCTCTATATGATGGAAGAGAAAAAGATCGTCCCTACCTTTCTGGTGTCCGGACTCATTTTTGCCACCGTACCACTGGCGTTTTCCTCGCTGATCATCATCGTTCTTTTTACGGGCGGCTTTGATGATATTTACTCGCTGTTGTTTGATCTCGTACGCAAGATTGACACGATGATATTGCTTGTATTATTTGTCCTCTGTGCCTTTGGTGCGATCATGTCCGCTTTTGGTGCAGGTCTTCATTCTATGATCAGTCTGATGGTCAACAACGTCTATCAACTGTTCCGCCCAGACTCTTCTGAACGGCAAAAAATCCGTTTGGGCTACATCCTTGCCATTGCCATCGGCGCGCTTTCGTATGGTTTGACGATCTACTTTCAGCCGACCTTGCTGGATTTGCTGTTCTTCTTTGGCATTATTTATGCCTCGCTGTTTTTGCCTGTCGTCGTCATCGTGTTGACGAAGGGGAAGGCACCTACTTTCATTTTGATCAGCGCAGTAATGGGATTCGTCGCAGGCTATAGCAGCCGGATGTACGTCGATCCGATGATGGCAATCTGGATTGCCTCCTTATGTACAGCTCTGGTCTTAACGGCCTACTTGTCCATGACCTGGCTATGGAAACGGTACATCCGAACGCCGGATCACACTCGCTGACCCACAGGAAGGAACGAATCCTATGCTACGCTCCTACTTGCTACTCATTTTTTGCGTAACCGCTTGGGGCAGCAATTTCGTCTTCGGGAAAATGCTCGTCGCCGAGTTTTCTCCGCTCTTTTTGTCGGCTATGCGTCTCTTGTTTATCGTGTTGTTTCTGCTCATTTGGTCCAGAAGGCGTCTAAAAATGCCAAAGCTCTCTCGTACGGACTGGCTCTTGCTCGCGGTACTGGGAGTTGTCGGCGTATTCATCAACCAGTGGTCCTTCTATAAAGGTCTCGTTACAGCTGATCCGACCACCTCTGCCCTGATCCTGGCGCTGACGCCGATTACAACGGCTCTCTTGGCTGCCTTGTTCTTGAAAGAATCGCTGACTGGCCGCATGGCAATCGGTTCGGTGATCGGAACATCAGGCGTTTTATTCGTCATTTATACAGGGGCAGAGCTGCATTTTGATGTCGGTATCCTCTGGATTGTATTGACGATGCTGACGTTCGCTACCTCGATCATACTCGTCAGGTTGTTGGGACATCGACTCCCTCCACTCGTGACGACACTCGTATCCAATTTGATCGGCTTCGGATCGATGCTGCCTTTTGTTCTGATCAGCATTCCTGCGGCCACGGTAAGCACCAGCCTCTCATCCTGGCTTCTCTTGTTTGTCACCGCTGTCGTCATGCACGGCATTGTGACCCTAATCTGGAACAGTCAACTACAGAAGGTGGGCGCTGCCAAAGCCGCGATGTTTGCCAATCTGGAACCTTTTATTGCCATGCTTTTTGGCTTATTATTGCTGGCAAAGCCTGTAACAGCTGTACAATTTTTCGGTGCGATTCTCATCATCGCTGGGGTGTCCTTGACCACAACTTCCAAGGAGCCGCGTGAAAAGAAGAAGCTCTCCTCGTTTTCATCCTGAGCAAAGCAGTTCGCCGCACTTTTCATACTAAAACAGTCGGAATTGTAGTTGAGAAGTACAATTTCGTTGCTTTATACTAGAAGAAAGCGGGCGAGTCTGTACCGTTACATCGTGATAAGAGGAGGGGACAGTCCATGTCTACCGTAAAACTATCCCAGTGGGAAACGATGCTGTTAGAGGCAGCCCGTGCCCATGGATTCGTCGAGGAAGAAATCATCCACAAGCTGAGAACAGGTGACCCTGCGCCTTTTTCGGACGTGGAGGGCGGTAAATACGATTACACCCATCTCTTTGAGCTGTCCAAAAATGATCCCTCTACGCTGGAAGCTGCGATTCGAGAAGGCTACCAGATCAAGTTCACCACTTTTAACGGGATCAAATTTTTGCTGAACAAACGCTACAACATCCAAGCGGAGCGTGACTATCAAGTCGAGGAAACAGCGCTGCACCACGTTCGCTTACCAGACGATGCACTGGCGTGGATGCGCAGGACAATCTCCCCTAACTGGCGAATTGTTGAACTAGAAAAGCTCGCAGACACCAAAGAAACGCTTGTCAGATTTCAACTGGCAGCATCGTAAATACAAAAAAGCACTTTCCTTAGGGGAGAGTGCTCTTTTTTCGAAATGCGGGGTATTGGAAGGAGAATCATGATGACAACGCAAGCGTATATCCAACACATTCAAGCAACGTATCCAGAATTGACCATCACTTCCGCCTACTTTAACGAAATGGGTCAAAACAATGATGTGCTCATTGTCAATGACGCGTACGTGTTTCGCTTCCCGAAATATACCGCCGGAATCGAGCAACTGAAGGTCGAAACGAACATTTTACGTACGGTAAAATCATATCTCTCCCTGCCGATTCCAGCTCCGATCTATTTGTCCTTTGCTGAGGAACTACCTGGGAAGGTGTTTGCCGGATATCCGCTACTCGAAGGTGAGCCTTTTACCCGAGAAGCTTTTCAAGCAGCCTCTCGTCAAAACTCGGTACCGACTGTCGCTGCCCAGCTGGCACAATTTCTTCATGAACTACACCAGCTTCCCGTCTCCTCCTTGCTCCCGGAGCTTATCCCTGGCGATTTTGACATGGCCAAGCAGTTGACTGAGCTGTATGAACAGATTGTATCGCAATTGTTCCCAGCCATGCGTGAGCAAGCGAAAAAGGATGTAGCAGAGCGGTTCGAATCGTATCTGGCTGACCCTGCCCACTTTGATTTTCAGCCTTGCTTGACTCACGGAGATTTCGGCACAGGGAATATCTTGTACTCCCCGGCAAAACAACGCATCACAGGCATCATCGACTTTGGCGGCTCGGGTGTGGGCGATCCGGCATACGACCTCGCAGGACTCTGCGCAAGCTACGGGGAACCGTTTTTGCAGCATTTCACTCCGGTGTACCCCCAGCTTGAGCAGGTGATGACAAGGATGAGATTTTACCGCAGTACATTTGCCTTGGAGGAAGCGCTGTTCGGTTTGGAAAAAGATGATGAGACAGCGTACCAAGCCGGCATGCGGGACTACATCTAGCCTTTTACGGCACCCTGCGTGAGCCCTTCCACCAAGTACTTTTGGCAAAAGGCAAACAGCAGCATCGTCGGGATGACTGACAGCACCGTAGCTGCCGACATCGCTCCCCACTCGATATCGTACTTTTTGATGAAGGCATTCATCGCGACGGGAATCGTTTTGACCGACTCTTCATCAATGAACAGAACTGCCATAATCAGCTCGTTCCAGCATTGCACAAAGGCGAAAATAAACGTGGCCGCAATTCCGGGGAGCATGATCGGCACGATGACGCGAAACAGGGCGCTCAACCGGGAACAGCCGTCCATCATCGCTGCTTCCTCCAAGGCGTTGGGTATCCGTTGAAAAAAGCCAGACATGATGATCGTACAAAATGGAATCAGCATGACCGTGTAGATGAGCATCAACGAAAACAGGCTGTTTAAGATGTGCATCTTGGACATCATCATGTACAACGGCGCCATGCCAATGAACATCGGGATCATTTGGGTGACGAGAAATCCGAACATCACCTGCCGCTTCCCTTGAAACGAAAAGCGGGCCAACACGTAACCGCCGAGCATCGAGATGAACACGACCATAGCCGAAGCGACCAAGGAAACGAGAAAGCTGTTCCAGATATATACCTGAAAGTGGGAAATCTGAAAGATCTCCAAGTAGTTGATCAGTGTCACCTGTTCCGGCCAATATTGAATCGGGAGCGAAAAGATTTCCTTTTGACCTTTGAGCGACGTAATGATAATCCAATACAGCGGGAAAATCGCGAACGCAAGAAACAAGGTCAATACAATCGCTCTACCAGTCCTCCACCCTAGATGTTCACGGTGCATCAGAAGTCCCCTCCCTTCTCTACTTTGGTCGCTTTCACGTAAAAGATCGTGAATAACATCAAAATCAGCACGATGATGACACCCACTGCCGAGGCTTGCCCGTAGTCTTGTCCAAAGATGACTTTATCGATCATGTAGGTAGCGAATATATGCGTGGAGCCTGCAGGAGCTCCATTTGTCATCGCGTAAATAATGTCCGGGAAGTTGAGAATCCAGATCACCCGCAACAGGATCGTCACCAGCATCGTAGGCATGATATACGGCAGCGTCACTCTCCAAAACTGCTGAATCCGTCCCGCTCCGTCCATCGCTGCTGCTTCGTACAGCTCCTCAGGAATCGATTGCAGGGCTGCCAGGATCATGATGGCAAAAAACGCGACGCCATACCATATATTCGCGATAATGACAGCAGCCATCGCCCAAGCGCCATCCGCCAAAAAGGAGATCGGCGCATCAATCAGGCCCGTTTTCAAGAGCAAATCGTTAATGACGCCAAACTGGGCATTGAACATCCACCGCCAAATCAACCCAATCAGAAAGCCGGACATCGCCCACGGGAAAAAGACAAATGCCTGATAAATCCCTCTCCCGCGAAATTTTTTACGCATCAAGAGGGCCAGCATGAAGCCAAACAGCAATTGAAAGACAAGGGAGAAAAACACCCAGTAAAAGCTGTTCATGGCAACTCGCGGGAAGTCTGGGCTTGTCAATACGTTCACAAAGTTGTCCAGCCCGATGAACTGAATATTCATCAAGTCAAAGAGCGTGTAGTTCTGAAAAGACATGATGATTCCACGCACGAGTGGATAATACGTAAAGACCGAAACAAACAAAAGGGCGGGCAACAAGCACAAAAATATAAAGCGACCTTCTTTGGAGATCTGGAACGATTTCTTCCCTTCCGGCACAACCTGCTTCGTCGTCATGACGATGGGTTTTTGTGTGTCCAAGCTACCATCCCCCCACGTCTACTTTCGCTCGTCTTTTTCTTTCGTCCAGTATTGATCCCATTTTTTCAACAGGTCCTCTGCGGTGAGCTGATCGAGCAAAAAGCTTTGAATATCTTTATCCGCCGTGCTTTGCCAAGCTCCCCAGCCTTTGTAATCCACAGGACGTGAAACATCGAGGAACTTCGTTGGCTGCTGGCTCATCTCAATAAACGGCTGGAAGTAACCTGACTTGTAAAACTCATCTTCTGCCGCGCTCTTCACGACAGGAATCGTGGAAGTCTTTTTCGCAAAATGAGTGCTCTGTTCAGGATCAGAGAGGAATTCAATCAGCTTCCACGCCTCTTCCTTGTGCTTCGAGTACGAAGCCATCCCCCAGCCTGGTCCACCGACTACTTGTTGCGCGACACCTGAAGGACCAATCGGAATCGGAGCGGTCGCCCACGTCCCTTCCTGCATCTTCTCCTTGGCTCCATCGATGACGTCAGGGTCTTGAATCAGCATGGCAGTCGAACCCGCTACAAAGCCCTGTACCATCTCCTGAAAGCCCCAGCTCACCGAATCTTTTGGTGAGGCTTCCTTGTAAAGCTGTTTATAATACTGCATCGCTTCCAGTGATTGTGGCGTGGAGAAGAGCGTGCGTCCATCCTTCATGAAAAAGGCTGAGTCAGGGTCGACCTCTGTCCCGTTATAGGCCCACATGGTGATCAACGCATAATCCCACCCAGTCGCACCTCCCCGGAAGCTGTACCCGTAGCGGTTTTTGGCTGGGTCCGTCAGCTTTTTAGCTGCGACCAAGAGCTCATCCCACGTCTTCGGCACCTCGATCCCTGCTTCCTTAAACCAATCCGTCCGATAATACAAGACGCGCTGGTATAGTCCATTCGGAATGTAATAAGGAGTTTTGTCCACCCAAGTGGCTCGACGTTTGGCGACATCGGTCAGCTGATCGTAATTCTGCCATTTGTCTGTGTAGGGCTTCAAATTTTCAATAAAGCCGTTCATCGAAAACTGCTTGGCATTAAATTCGCGAACCTCTAGTACGTCCAGCTCTTCTTTTGCCATCAGCATCTGTGTGATCTTCTGATCCGCTCCTTCAAATGGAGGTGAAATCAGATCGACTTTGATCCCCGGATTCTTCGCTTCAAACTGGGCTAGCATTTCTTTTAACAGCGCAGTTCGTTGTGGGCTAGTAATGCTCTCGACCATTTTTAGCGTGACGCCATTCGTACCTGACGACGATGCTGAGTCAGGAGTGGCCGTCGGCTGACTACAGCCTACAAGCAATGCTGTCGCCATCGTTAATTGGAGCGCCACAGAAATCCAGGAACGAAATCCCATACACGAACCCCCTCATGATCTTTTTGTAAGACAGTTCGTATTATATTAAATATTCTGAATTATGAGTTTTAATATTTTTACCAGTTTTTTCGTTTTCTTTACTCTTTTTTCAGTGAGGCTTTCCCGGCACTCTTTTATTTGACTAACTGGAATAAATAAGTTAGCATTTTATATGCTACAGCATGTATACGAAGGAGTTTGGATTCTTTATGGAATTATTCAATCTGACTGGATTTCTTCTTCACCGTACAGATATGAAAATGACGAACTATTTTAAGAAGAGGTTAAAACAATTTGAGATCACGCCAGAGCAATGGGGAATTCTTAGTGTAATGGAAGGAGAAAGAGCGATAACACAAAAAGAACTTTCAGATGCTATTGACCGCGATCAAACCACAGTCGTCAGAATGATTTACTCGCTTGAAAAAAAGGGAATCGTCATTCGCACTTTAAATGACGCGGATAAACGCTCTCATAACTTGTTGCTGAGTGACAAAGGGATGGAGCTAAAATCAAAGCTTCTACCCGTTGTTACCGAAGCGCATAACCATGTAACGCAAAACCTTACCGATGTAGAGATTGCAGAATTGCATGCATTGCTCGACAAACTATACCAAGTAGTAAAAGATGAATAAATGGAGATGCAGATACTTTCTCCATCAAATACATGCTATAGCATATATTCAATTTGATACGGAATAACGAAAGTGAGGAAGCCGTCATGATCTTAATCGTTTTGCAAGTCATTGTTGCGATCTTCTTTATGTTTACAGGTACAAAAATTATTTCCGGTAAAATGGCGAATGAGTTTGATCGATTTGGACTCCCTCCCATCTTTAACTTCTTAACTGGCTTTATTGAAATCATCAGTTCCATTGGCTTGATTATTGGAATATGGTTTTCGATCGCTGCGTTACTATCAGGATTACTTTTAGGCGTGACCATGTTGGTAGCTGCCTTCATCCTACTCGTGATTGCTAGAGATCCTTTTCCGAAAGCAATACCGGCGCTTCTTCTTTCCTTTCTGTCCTTTTTAATCTCAACGTATCATTTTTAGTCTAGGCAGGGGAATCTCAACCAAACTAAGGATACAGTCATAACAGCGGCGAGTCCAAGACATTATTATCATGTCTTAGGTCGCCGCCGTTTCATTTATTGAGTCAGTCTAGGACTTGTTTTCATTCCTACAAAGCATTCTCAGCCCCATGAGGACTGCCCATGCTTGCTGCTGTTCTTTGAAAAAGAAGCGGAGCGGTTGACCGTTTTGTACATCGATCAGCGTATCGTGGCTGCTGGCCCGTAACTCGTACTCCATACCAGCTACCTCTGCAACAGGAGCTTCGTCTCGAAGGAAGAGTCGCAATCTTCCGCCTTCCCCTGACGCGTACGTCCCGACGAGCTTCTCTAGCTCTTCTCTCGTTGGCGTATAGAGCGGAGCTTCGTCTTCTTTGTGTGCAAGCGGCAAACCAAGGGCAGCATTCACAGCAGCCAGCCATACGCCCCGGATCGGCACGTTTTCCAGGTTGGAAAGAACGGTGACGACTAGACCTTTTTCTGGTACAAACCCGAAGTTCGACGACACCCCTGGCTGACCGCCCCCATGCTCAACTAGCGTTATTCCTGCATAATTGGGGGTTGTTTTGAGCGCATAGCCATACCAGGCGTCTTTTGTCAGTCGATAAACCGGCTGCCACATGGCTCTAAGCGAGGCTCCATCTGCTACCTGCTTCTCTTTATAGCGACCGGCATTGATATAGAGCTGACCGTATTTCAGCAAATCAACGACATTGGAGCGAATGCCTCCCCCCACTTCATAATTGCCAAGCGTGGGCCACGGCACCTTTTTTAGTTGCTGCTCCTCCCCTTTTACATAAGGGACGGAGACATCGGAAAAGCGAGCGACTTCTTCCAGGTTATAGGTCGAGCGATTCATTTCGAGCGGCGCTAGCAGGCGTTCTGTTACAGAGGTACGGTAGCGCTGCCCAGTGACACGCTCGATAATAGCTCCTAGCAGGAGAAACATGTCATTACTGTAACTGATATACTCCCCCGGCGCACCAAGGGGGACAAATTGGACTTCGTTCAAATAGGCAATATGCTCGGGGAGTCTCGTTAGTTCTTCACGGCGCAGCAGCGGTGGAACACCTGAAGTGTGAGAGAGCAAATGGTGAATTGTGATTTTGTCAGTATGTATGTCCCCCTTTACTTGTAAATCAGGCAAATAGCTGCGAATTGAGTCGTCAACTGTCAGCTTGCCTTCTGCCACTAGCTGCATGATGGCAGCAGCCGTAACTGATTTGGTAACCGAAGCAATACCGAAAATGGTCTCGGGTGTTACTGACTGGTTCGTCTCCAGATCGGTGACACCAAAGCCTTTTTGATAGATGGTCTCACCATCCCGGGAGATACCAACGGAGAGGCCCGGCACCTTTTCCTTCTCCATAAACTGCTGCACAAATGCTTCTAGAGCTGAAACGCTTGCGTGGTCCATTCCATTCCCCTGCCTTTGGCTATAAGATTCTAGTTAGCAAAAAGAGTGTTCCCAAAGCCATTCAACATGCCTTAGGAACACTCCTTTTCTACGTAATCTCATATTTTTTCATTTTATTGTACAACGTGCCCCGGGAAATCCCCAGCAGCTTCGCTGCCTTTGTGTAGTTATAGCGGCTGTCGTTCAATGCATCCACGATTTGCGTACGTTCATCATCTAGCGGCGTGGGCTGCAAAAGCCGTTTGCTGTCTTCCGTTGTCCCTGTTGACTCTTGGATCATATCCGGTATATGCCATGGGAAGATCCGGTCATCATCTGCAAAGACGACAGCATGCTCGATCGCATTTTTCAGCTCACGGACATTTCCTGGCCAATCGTACAATCGCAGTGCGTCCATCGTATCGGGCATTAAGCGGTATGCAAATGATCCGTGTCTGTGAGCGCCCAAAAAGTGTTCGGCCATCGGGACGATGTCTTCTTTTCGCTCGCGCAGTGGTGGGACTTTTAGTTCTATCGAATTCAATCGGTAGTAGAGATCCAAACGGAATTGTCCGGCGTCAGCCATTCTTTTCAGATCCTTATTGCTGGCAGCAACGATCCGAATGTCCAAAGGACGAGCCTTGTATTCTCCGATGCGGGTCACTTGCTTCTCCTGCAATACGCGCAGCAGCATCGCCTGAATCGGCAGTGGGAGCTCCGCGATTTCATCCAGGAACAAGGTGCCCCCGTCCGCAACTTCAAACAGCCCCACTTTCCCTTCCTTCAAGCCGCCCGTAAACGTCCCCGGCGCATAGCCAAACAATTCGCTCGCGACCAGATCATGGGCAAAAGCGGCGCAGTTTACCGCAACAAAAGGCTTATGTCTTCGCAAGCTATGGTCGTGAATGTACTGGGATAGTACTTCTTTCCCTGTTCCGCTTTCCCCGATTAAGAGCACAGACATATTACGCCCAGCGACCTTGTCCAATTTTTGCAGCAAACCAAGCCACTGTGGTGACTCTCCCACCATTTCTTTCGTAGTTCCCTTGATAGCCAGTCCACGGTTTTGGGATGGATTGTCAGCAATTTCAACGATTTTCGCAGAACGCGCAGGTTGGCGGCGCATTTGAATAAGCGCACCGATCATCCGATTTTTGTAGTACACGAGCTGAAGTCTGCCTGTAGCAGGATCGGGAGAAAAAGGCAAAGGCCGCTCAGCCGGAACGATTGTGGATAACAAGGAAAGGTCGGATTGCTCCTGACAAGATTGGAAGAAGCGCTGCCAGTCGAATCTGTTACACCACTCCTGCTGGTCGCTCGTAGTCGGATCATTGCTCCGTACGATCTGCCCCTCCAAATCAATGGCCACCAGTAAATCATTGGTAATGGACAGCTCTTTTTCTAAAAACGTATTTTCGAGATACAGCCGATGAATTTGAAGCTGATTGAAAATCTCCATCTCCATGCTTTTCGCAACCGTTTGTGTTAAGACCAAGGCATGGGCAGGAAAGTCTTCTGCAAAGCTCGTCAAATCCAATACGCCAATCACCTGTTTCGTGATCGGATGAAAAATCGGCACACCCGCGCAGGAAATGTTTTGCCAGCTCTCACAAAAGTGTTGTGCATCATGGATGACGACTGGCTGCCCCGCCACGAGGGTGGTGCCGAACGCAGTCGTTCCGCATAGCTCCTCGCTCCACACTCCGCCTGGAACTGCATTGAAGCTGGTTAACAGCTCCATCAATTGGTGGTCGGCATTGACATGGAGTAATCTCGCTTTATGATCTGCAAGCATGATGGAGTATTTTGTATGAATGAAAGATTGGATCTTTGGGATAATCGATTGATATGCATGGTATAACAAGCTGGATTCCTGTAGTATGTGGACATCCATTTGGTTGAGTACTTCAGGCGTTTTTCGCAAATTCGGATCTATTTTATAGGACAGGCTCCTGCTCCACGACTCTGAAATACTGACGGGAACATCAGCCTTCACTTGTCCAGCAGAGAGAAACGTCTCTCTGGCATTCATCCGATTTTTGTACATAGCCTACCCTCCCATCTAGTTATCTCTCCTTCTTTTATTATACCTCTATACCGTATGGCATTCTACAGCTGTTGCCAGTAATGAGCTTCAAAGACCTGCAAGACCCTGGTCCAGACTTTAGTGGTGAAGAGAAAAAAGAAGAAAACGCTCAAGTTCTTGGTCTACCTGCCGTGAGGCAGTTCTGCCCAGCTCCATGGAAAAAACGAAACCCGCGTCCAAAGTCGCGCATCTAAGGAGCGTCTCAGAGGTGGACGCTAAAGGCAGGTTTCCCTTTTTCCATTACGCTTCGGTTGGTATCCCAAAGACTTTCGCTTATTTCTTCTTTTTTCTCTTACCAGCTTGAGTGGTTGTACTCGCTTATAAGATTATTGTTCAGGTTGCACTTCGTAGATACTACGATGATTAAACTTGTGTAAGATCATTGCATTCCCTCATGAATGAACTAACGAGGAAGCTGACAGAAGCTGCGTAGAAGAAGCGCATTTCCAGTCCAAGCGCCTCTGGAGCCCGCCCTAGCGTAGGAAAAAATGGCAGGGAATTTCAGCTTCACTTATGGATTACTTCCTCGAAACTTTCTACGTTTGAAGCGCTCCTGCCATTTTTTCCGGAGCGAACAGCCATACCTACAGCGGGGCGTAGGCCGAAGCGTAGACTGGAAATGCGCTTCTTCCCCCACTACAGCTACTTAAAAAAACAAATCCCTTCGGTCTTTTGAACGGAAGGGATTTGGCTTTTATCTATTAAAACGGAAATGGACGAGTTTCCTTCTGAATGGATACCCAGCGTGGAGACGTAAACTCATGCAGAGACCAGTCGCTGCCATGGCGTCCCAGGCCGGATGATTTTTCTCCGCCAAATGGTACGTTCGGCTCGGTATTGATACTTTGATCGTTGATATGCATCATACCTGTTTCGATTTGCAGAGCGACTTCTACGCCATGCTCCAAATCCCGTGTAAACAAAGATCCGCTCAAGCCAAAATCTGTTTCGTTTGCGATGCGGATTGCTTCCTCTTCGCTATCCACCGGCAAAATATTGGCAACAGGACCGAATACTTCATTCTTTGCTGTCGCCATATCATTCGTGACATCTGCCAGAATCACTGGCTCCATCAGTGTGCCTTTTACTTCACCGCGTTTGATGACACGCGCACCTTCCTCGATTGATTGATCGACCAAGCCTTGAATTTTATCCACTTGTCTTTCGTTAATAAGCGGACCGACAAAGGTATTCGGGTCTGCTGGATTGCCCGCTTGGATGACGGAAGCTTTTTTCGCGAAAGCGTCAATAAATTGATCATAGATTTTGCGATGAACGATAATGCGGTTCAACGCCATGCAAACTTGTCCTTGGTGGAGGAATTTCCCGAAGACAGCCGCACTTGCTGCTTGCTCGACATCTGCATCTTCCAGGACGATCATCACGTTGTTTCCGCCTAATTCCAAAGAAGCTTTCTTCAAGTTTCTGCCGCAGATTTCGCCGATTCGACGACCAGCAGCGGAAGAGCCTGTGAAGGAAATGACTTTTGGAATCGGATTTTCGATCATGGCATCGCCGATTTCCGCAATATCTGCAACGACTACGTTAAACAAGCCTTTTGGCAGTCCAACTTCTTCAAGTAGCTTCGCAATGACCAATCCACCGGAGATGTATGTTTGCAGATCCGGCTTGACCACAACGCCGTTACCAGTAGCCAGAGCAGGGATGATGGCACGGATAGACAAATACAGTGGGAAGTTAAACGGACTGATTACACCTACTACCCCAACTGGCAGATGGTAGACGCGGTTTTCTTTGCCCGGAATGAAGGAAGGCAATATTTCGCCTTTCATCCGTAATGGCAAGGAAGCATATTCCTTGATATCGCCGACCACAAAATCAACTTCCGCGTTTGCTTTTGCAAATGTGCTGCCTGTCTCGGAGACTAAAATATTCACGAGCAGCTCACGATTTTTTTCTACCACTGCTGCGATATTGTGAATGATGCCAGAGCGAACGTACGCATTCGTTTTTGCCCACTCTTTCTGTGCTGCTTTTGCAGATCGGTACGCCTGCTCTACATCTTCAACCGTAGCCAGCTTGATACTCACCAGCTCGGATTGATCGTATGGGTTGCGGTTAGTATAGCTATTCTGGCTCTTTCCTTCTCGCCATTCGCCATCAATGAATTGTTTTGTGTACTCGCTGAAAATGTTGCTCATATGAAGTGTCCTCCTAGCTTAGTCCATCTTGATGATTGCTTTGATTGTTTTACCGCTATGAGAATCGGCTACCGCTTGGTTGATTTCATCGAAACGATAGAATTTTACCAGCTTGTCCATCGGGAATTTCCCTTGCTTGTACAAATTGATCAGCTGCGGAATGAAAATGCGCGGTACGCAAGCCCCTTCTACCACGCCCGTAATAGTTTTGTTGAGCAAGAGCAAGTCGTTCGTATCGATTTTCTCATCGGTTCCGAGTGGAGGTGCCCCGATTTGCGCTACGACTCCGCAGAATGTGAGTGCATCGACAGCTTGACGCAACACGCCTGGTCGACCAGCAGTTTCTGCTGCATAGTTTACGCCGCCATTGGCAATCTTCTTGATCTTTTCTACCGGATCAACGTTTCGCGCATTAATGACATGGGTCGCACCCAGTTCTTTTGCCAGCTCAAGACGATTATCATGCACATCGACCGCAATGATCGTGCCGCAGCCGATTGCATTCGCAGCCATGATCGCGCTAAGCCCAACCGCTCCTGCACCAAACACGGCAATGCTTGATCCTGCCTCTGGCTTCAGCCTGTTTATGACCGTGCCACTACCTGTTTGAATACCGCAACCAAGCGGTCCCAAAAGAGCCAAATCCACATCTTTGTCTACTTTCACCAGATTGCGCTCATTTACAATCGTGTACGTTCCAAAAGAGGACTGACCGAAGAAGTTGGACAATCCTTTCTCTTCGCAGTGATGTCTTTTTGTCCCATCTTCCATATTGCCAAGGAAGTTCAGCTCGAAAAATCTTTCACATACATACGGGCGTCCGCTCAAGCAATAGTGGCATTTTCCGCAATGGGCAAAACCGAGCACCACATGATCGCCAGGCTGTACATAAGTAACACCCTCGCCTACCTTTTCAACTACTCCCGCACCTTCATGGCCCAGAACGGCAGGAAGCGGAACAGGATATTCTTGATCTCGCGCAATCATATCTGTGTGGCAAATTCCAGAAGCTACGACGCGAATCAGAACTTCTCCGCTCTTAGGTTCATCGAGTTGAATTGTTTCAATACGAAATTCTTCACCTTTTGAGTGAGTAACAGCAGCTTTCATTTGCATAAAATATCCCTCCGGTGATTTCTTCGCACCACTCGATCATTTTTCGAGGATTAACCTACCAGATTCATTTATGATTTCGTAAAGACACCTGAATATAACACCTTGCTGTAGGAAATGAAGAAAAATCCAATCGAGTGTTGTGCGTCGAGAGTAAAGTATTAGTTTCTCTTCTCCGAGGATTATTCCATTAGCAATTTTCATTCCAAATATATTTTTCAACTGAAAATGAACGAAATCCCACTCTATCCGCATTTTTTCTACGCGTACATTTGTCGATTGCCTTTGAACGAATTGAACAAATTGTCTAGCTCATATTGAACAAATTGTTCAAAGTAAGACAAAAAACAAAGGCATCGCCCTCTTGTTTGCAAGAATGGGCAATGCCTTTTGATTTCTCTCGGTATTTCTAGCTGGGAGCGACCGTTATTTTGCTTTCCCCCATTCTACCTCCTCCCATTCAAATGAATAGGCCAACACATCGATACATGAATCATGCGCGCATAATACCCAATGCTTTACTCGCGGGGATGTGAATCCAAAAGCTTCTTTCACGTTCGATTCCACAACCTCATAGAATCCAGGGTTCGGGCAAACATTCGTTTCGTTCCATTCATCACTGATAGACAAGCTTCCGTCATAGTACGGATCAAGCATGCTGAAATCATATCGTTCATAACCGTCTATTTTACCGTATTTCGTAAAAAGACCGATCGCCTTGAATGTAATTTTGATCATAGCACTGCCGGCTTTATTGTATTCGTCGTCTGGAATGTCATCCCCGTATTGCTCTTGTAGCTTAGACATGACCTCGTCGTATCGCTTTTGATTAAATCCACACATCACTTCCACGCTTACTTCCCGATCCTCATAACCAGTAAAACCGGCAAAATCATGGGAGGGACTGATCATCCAGGGAACTTCGACGGGTACAACTTTCATTTGGCTCATCGATTCACCTCCGCTTCAAAGAACACCATTTCATCAAATGTAATCCCCAGAACACTAAGTCCATAAATTTCATCGTTTTTCAGAGCACTACCCTCATCTATTTTTTAAAAATAAACAGAAGGAGACGTGCCAGCTTTCAGTGCGATTGAAAACGATATTTTGGTAATTTCTAAAAAAATAGCCGATATGCTGCACCAAGGCAGAAATATCGGCTTTCTAAACCTCTCCATATCAAGCGTTAATAAACTCCATCAGCTTCTTATTAAAATCATCCGCCTGACAAATTGGCAAACCGTGTCCACTGTTATCAAACGGAAACAGCTTCGACCCTTTGATTTGCTGCTGGGTGAGCTCGGCGCTTTTGAATGGGATCAATTGATCGTGAATCCCATGAAAGATTCCGGTTGGCACACGGATTTGACTCAAGTCATTGATTACATTCTCCCTCGATGCTGCTTGCATGATTTTGATGAGCGCATAGGACGCGGAGTCCAGCCCCATTTTGACAAACCACTGGAGCGTAGCAGTCCCTAAATTTCGATTGAAAAACTGCAAAGAAACCGTGTTTAATAACTCAGGTAAATTGGCGTACATCTGACTGATCAGCCCATCTGCTTGCTCCTTCGGGACGCCGTATGGAGAACCCGGCATTTTCACAAAGGAAGGAGAAACCGCATCCACTAACGCTAGCTTGGAAATATGGCGCCCCTCATAACGAGACATATACCGAATCGAAATGGCTCCACCCACTGAAAAACCTAGCAAGACGGCATCCCTTATCTTTAATGCTTCCAAAACGACATAGATGTCATCTGCTAAGCGATCATACGTATAGCCGCTCCACGGTTTGTCCGATTGGCCGTTGCCGCGTATGTCCATAGCAACACAGCGGAACCCATGCTGAGGAAGTACGTTGAATTGGTAGGAATACATGTTATGGTTGAGCGGCCAGCCGTGAACGAAAAAAATCGTTTTGCTATTCGGGCCAGGATTGAGGTCTTCAACGAAAACCGTGACACCCTTTTCGACTTCAATGTACATAACCCTACCTCCTGTTTCACACCATGCACCTCTTTACACTCAAGGTATGTCACCAGTTGTAAGGTTATGTTACTACTCTCCTAAGTCCTGACTTGGATACGCATGAACGATGCGTCCTTTTCTTCCCCTAGTCGTGACTGCTTGCGAAAGAGAGTGGTAGATGGCTTCCTCTGTCGCTTCTGCCGCAGCAGCAAACAGCTCGTTCATGATCGGGTGATCCTCGCGTAATTGCACGCGGGTTTCCGTAACGGCTGTTGTCTGATGCGGGATTTTTTGAGCTGTGGAAAAAGCGATAACGATGTCGCCGCTCCCGTGCCCAAAATGGCTCCCCGTTCGTCCCAAGCCGATTCCTGCGCGCTTTGCTACCCGAAGCAGTTGTCGATCACTGAGCGGCGCATCTGTCGCCAGTACGATGATGATGGAGCCATCCTCGGACTTCTCTACGGCGTTTTCATTGCTTTTAGAGCTTGTGAACAGATTTGCTCCCAAGAAATCATTTTTGTTGCCAAAGTTGCTGAGTACCAAAGCCCCCAATGTATAGACCTGCTCCTCAGCCACAACGATACGAGAAGACGAGCCGATACCACCTTTATAGCCAAAGGCAATCATCCCCGTCCCTGCCCCGACAGCTCCTTCTTCTACGGCCTGGTCCGTTGCGTTCAGAATCGCTTCTCGAGCATCTTCCGGGCGCACGACACAGCGGCGAATGGAATTGAGATGACCATCGTTGCATTCGCCCACGACAATGTTGATCGTCCCGGTCGTGTCCCCGATCTCTTCGTTCGTATCCAGCATGTATTGCAGAGTCCCTTGTGTAACCGCTGGAACGGAAAACGTATTGGTGAGCATGATCGGCGATTCCAATACCCCCAGCTCATTTACTTGCACGAGTCCCGTCGTTTTGCCGAAGCCATTGATCACATAGCTGGCTGCGGTTACTTTTTCGCGAAACAAGCTACCGCCATGTGGCAAAATAGCTGTCACTCCTGTGCATGCATAGTCGTCGTTGTCCAGCTCATGCTGGATCGTCACATGTCCCACTCGGACTCCGGCTACATCCGTAATGTCATTTTTCTTACCGACCGGCAGCTTCCCGATTGTCGCACCGAGCTGCCGAATTTGTTTCGTCATGCACTCCATTCCTTTCGTAAGGCTGTGCCGATCGTTTACACGGGACGATTGCGCAGAAAGTTCTCATAGGCAAACCCGCGCACTTCTTCTTCCTTAAAATGCTTGAGCAGCTCGTTGATCAGGTTTTGGCTCTGACCCGCATGCTCCAAGCCCACGACCTTTGCGGTAATGCCGTCGAAGTCAGAGCCAAGCCCGATATGACGCACGCCACCGAGTGAACAAAAATGATCGATATGCTTGATCAGATCATCTATCGTGGTTGGTGTCGTTTCATTGATAAACTGAGTGCAGTAGACGACGTGTACATTCGCGCCTTTGGCAAATAACGCTTTTGCCTGTTCATCCGTCAGATTGCGTGGATGGTCGCAGATCGCTCGTGCATTTGAATGACTCGCGATCGGGTATGTAGCGAGCTCAATCGTATCCCAGAAGCTGCCCTCCCCTAGATGTGAGACGTCCGTCAACATTTTATGCTCATTGTGAAACTGAACGATTTCCTTGCCAAAAGTTGTCAGTCCGGCATTCCTCGGTTCCAGCGCACCATCCGCAGCGAGATTCGCGAAGTTCCAGGTGAGGCCCACAGAGCGAACCCCTAACTGATACAAAATGTGCAGCTTCTTCAAATCGTTGCCGATTGGCTCTACACCTTCCAACGTCAGCAATGCTCCGATCTCACCCTCTTGTAAATGGTCGAGATCGCTCCAATCACGAATTTGTTTCATTTCTGGATGTTTTCCGAGCACCTCTGTATAAAAGTAATGAATTTGATCCAAAGCTTTTTGAAAACGTTGCTCCGTGGACAATTCAGGCGATGTCCAGATCGCATAGCACTGCAGCTTTACCCCGCCATCGTGCAGCCGTTTTCTGTTGACGTCTAGCTCGTCCGCATCCGCAAAGGACAGAGCCCCATTTTTCTCCCAAATTTTCAGAAGTGCATCACAGTGCAAATCGATAATCGGCATCTTGGTCATCTTTAACCATCCCTTGTGCTAATTTCCTTTGAGAACACTACCTATTCTGTTAATTTTAAGGTAATGTATTTTGGAGAGCGAATCCAATAAATTATTGCAATAAGTCACTTAAGAAAACATTATCGAGGTATGTCCGAGGAGGAGCAGCCGCGTTTTTGCGGAAAGTTTAAACACGGTCGCTTTTACACTGTAAAGCACGTAAACTTTTCTACACGATTTAAAAATTCACATAATGGAGCCACTACTCATGAATATGGAGCAAATTGAAGCATTCATCTTTGTCGCCCTGACCGGGAGCTTCAGCAAAACGGCTGATTTGCTCTATCTGTCACAGCCCACGGTCAGCATGCGGATCAAGGCACTCGAAACGACTATGGGCTGTAAGCTGTTTCAACGTACGGGTCATACGATTTCTCTTACAAAGGAAGGCGATCTGTTCCTTCCCTATGCGAAAAACATCATGCACATGCTACAAGAGGGACAGCAAGCGATTCAGCGATCACAAGGCGATGTAGAGGGAGAATTGACCATCTCCACCGTTTTTGTCTCCGCCTTTTACATTTTGCCTGACCTCGTCCAGCAATTCCAACAGCTGTACCCCAAAATCAAGCTGACGATCCTCACCGGACATTCCCATCAGGTGCTCGATATGGTTCTGAACCACGAGGTGTCATTCGGAATTGCTCGTGCTGTTACCCATCCACAGATTAACCGGATTCAACTGATGCCGGATGACATGGTCTTAGCGATTTATCCCGACCATCCATTTTCTTTCCGCCATCAGGTCTCCATTGAAGAAGTCGCACGTGAACGACTGATCTTGTTCAATCGGGGCTCGCTCGACTGGAAGCTGATCAACAATGCATTCAGCCATTTTCAGCTACAAAACAATGTCGTCATGGAGGCTGACAACATCGAGGTCGTGAAGCGGATGGTTAAACAACGGCTGGGCATCGCCTTTTTGCCTCGCTTTGCCATCTCCAAGGACTTGAGCGAAGGCGAGCTGCAGGAAGTAGACGTCCTGAACCTGCCGCAAATCAACCGGAACTTCGAGCTGATTTACCTCAAGGATACACCTGTTCACGGGATTATGCGTACGTTTATCGACTTTTTGATGCAGAGCAAAGCCTTGCAGCAGTAGGTTAGCCACCACATTCTATTCATACAGATCCCCTGGAGGTGATTTCCCATGTCGTCTCATCTATTCGAACACGTAGCCAAAACACCCACTCTGCAGCAGCCCTTCCACAAAACGATGCCCCCACCTTCTGCATCCATCAAGCGAGATAGCCCGTCACACCTTATCCAGCTGCAGAAGTCGATTGGAAATCGTGCACTGATTCAATTAATGAAATCCCAGAGGCAGGGAATCGTGCCTAATAAACAGCCAATTCAACGCTTTAAAGACGAAGATGGCCATAATACGGCTCGTCGAGCAACCGCAGAAGAAGCTAGAAGCGAAGCTTTTCAAAATGATGAGATGCAAATGGATCATACCATCTCCCAGCATTCGCTTATCACGTTGAGCGAATTATTAGAGGGTATCCGGCAATTGCCGAACGAAACATTTAAGGCAGCCAAGGAATCCTACGCTCAACTTATAAGCGAAGTAAAAGATGTCTCCGATAACGATGAAAAATGCACGAGGATTCAATTGGTGAATTTCTATAAGAACTTGGTGCCTGGATTTAAAGAAACGACTGGGAATCCCGGTTCAAAATTCGATCCTCAAATTGAGATGGTAAGCACGGCTAAGGAGTCGACAATCATCGCCAGAGAAAAGGCAATCTCTGAACAACTAAGAAAAATCGATTCGTTTATACGTAAGCTCTACCATTTGACCATGCTGTTTCCAAAAACGAAGCAAGATGATGATCTGGCCGAAGAGATGGATGAAGAGCTTTCCAAAATAATGAATGATATAAAGACCTGCTTGGAGAAAGTGCGTCAGGAGTTCACGAAGGAACCAGGCTATGATGAAACCATCTGGTACAAATCTGAAACGAAAAATGTGAAGCGTGTACCTGCAGAATGGCTAAAAACGGGAGCAAGCAAGTTAGAGGATTTGGGCTCAGAGCAGCATTTATTAGGGTATGGAAAAGACAAAACAGCGAAACCAAACACGCAAGACACACAAGACGTACAAGACGTACAAGATGCTTTCAAGGAAGCGACCTTTACTTGGGATTACCAGCTAACCAAATTTGATGAAAAAATCAAAGTGAAAGTAGTCATTTCCGAAAAATGCTGGAAGCACATTTACGCTCGGCATAAGTTGGAATACTTTGCGGGCGATGTGCAGGCGATCAATACATTTTGGAAAGACGATCCACATGGAACAATTACTCAAGAGCTCCTAGAGCCCGAGATCAACCTTCTCATCGAGAGATCGAAACTCTCATTACGAGATTTGCAAGAGGGGGATACAGATGCGATAAACGAAACAGCACACCATTTGTTCTTCCAAGGAAATATAGAAGTGGTGGAGGAAGTACAAAACATCGCCGAACCTGTAGCGAACCCCCAACCAGTAAACAAAAGTAAAAACAAAAAGAGGAATCAAAAAAAATCCCCCAAGACTGAAATCAAGCCCCCCATTAAAAGCATCCACATCACATTGGAATCCGTGGCACCACAAAGCCCCGAGCTAGCCTACGCAGTTGAACCCACTCTTCTGCAAAATGAATATTACAATAAACGAGAGTTACAGAGACTATTTCCCCCGAAACAAGGAAGTGAGAGCGTCGAAGAGGAGTAACAATTGAAAAAGCTGAGTCGCTCTCATGCTTTTTTCCGTGCTCGCAATTTCGTACGAATGATCATCTCCGCCGTCACGACAAGTCCAATCATGGCGACATATACACCGATTGTGTAGCTGAGCTCATACGGCAATCCTACTACCTTCTCTACGATCAGCTTCACGAGATGAATCGCCATGTTGGTGAACAAGAAGACGAAACTCCGGACCATCCATTCCTTATGCTTCATGACTTGGCGCTTTTTAATTTTGACGAGTGCCGTAATGGTGATGGCCGGCCAGATGACGTTCAACAAGTGGAAGGGCCAACTCGCCACTTTTCCACCCGTTACATAAGGGGCCATAAATCCCGAGGTGACTACCACAACCAACACACTAAAAAGATAAACATAGCCTGTTACTTTATGTAGCTTGCGGTTCTCTGCGAGCAGCTTGTCCGAAAAGTTAGCCACTCCACAGACCAGGGCAATCAGAGCGAAAAACAAATGGACATACATCACCGTAAGCCAGATCGATGTGTTCATTCGCTCTTTGTTGTAATCAGACTTGTGACTGAGAAAGCCTTTCGCTTCTGGATCGATGAGAAAGTTTTGCACAAGTGCATACGTGATCGCTATACAAGCGACGAAAATGACAATCGAATACGGTTTGATACGGTTCATCCTGTCACACAACCCTTTGTTCAATTTTTGAGACCGGACAGTTCGGTCTCTTTTGATTTTACATGAATGCCTTCTTTCGTACATGAGAGAAATGTTACAATAACTTGGACGAATATAGACCGTGTTGGCCGAATGAAAGGACTATCGCGATGCGAAAAGGCGAAAAAACAAAGCTGCATATTATCCAGAAGTCAGCCGAGCTGTTTAATCAAAACGGTTATACAGGAACCTCCATGCAAGACATCATGGATGCCACGGGACTTACCAAAGGCGCTCTCTACAGAGGTTTTGCCAGTAAAGATGAAATAGCAATCGAGGCCTTCAAATATGCTGGTGAAGTATTGAATGAACATTTTGCGGCTGCGCTAGAAAAACAGGACACAGCCACTGCAAAACTCGTAGCCATGGCAAAGGTATATTCTGATGCGGTAAACAATCCCCCGCTCCAAGGCGGCTGCCCGCTTCTCAACACAGCCGTCGAAAGCGACCATTCGTTCCCTGTTCTTCGCAACTATGCCGTCGCCGCTTACCAAGAGACCATATCGTTCATGCAAGGGTTGCTGGAAGAAGGAATCTCCCAGGGAGAATTTCGTGCTGAAATGGACGCAGAAGCAGTCGCTTCGGTTATCTTCTCTTCCATTGAAGGAGCCATAATGGCAAGCAGACTCACCCGCGATAACAAGCATGTCCATTTTGCCATCAAGCATATAGAGCAGCTTTTACAGACATACGAGCCATAGCAAAAAGAAAAGAGCAGTCGCGCAGGATGTGATACCCCTGCCCAACTGCTCTATTTTCATGGACTGTTCCTGCTAAATTCTATTTGATGTAGTGTACTTTTTCATGTCCAAGCAATGCTTCCAGCACTTGCTGTACTTTCACGCCTGTCTCAAACGTAACCAGTCTAGCGTCCCCACCGTTAATGGCAATGGACAGCTCATCCAACAACAGGGAGAGACGGTCTTGCTGTGGAATTTCAGCCGGAACGAGCGCTTCGCCGTGTCCACCCACAAACAGATTGCTCCAGTTCACGACACTCAGCGTCCCTTTTGACCCGTACACGCGATAATCCAAATGCTCTTGGTGCGCGATACCCGCCAAGCCATTGATCGTAACCGGGGTACCATCTGTCAGACGTAGGAAAGCCGATACACCTGTCTCGCATAGCGCAGGATCTGCTGGATAATCTACCTCTGAGCGTACTACATGCAAATCTCCGAAGAGCGCGTAAGTCAGGTGAGTGAAATGAGGGAGCACTTCACGGATGAAGCCGCCTTGCTCACGACCAGCCAGCCAAGGTGTTTGCTGCCATGGACGCGGCCACTGGTGAAAATGCGTCAAGATATCGATGCGTCGGATATCTCCGATTTCTTCGAGTCTGCGTGAGAGCTCAGGAAAAACACCTTGATAGTAGAGCGGGAAGTTCATCGCATGGACAACCCCTGCGTCATTTGCTGCTTCCAACATTTCTTGCGCTTCTGTCAACGAATTAGCCAACGGCTTTTCGCAGAGTAAATGCTTTTTGTGCGCCAGCACATCCAGAGCAATGGCGTGATGGAATTTGGGAGGAACTGCCAAATAGATGACGTCCAGCTCTACCTTTTTCAATAATTCCTTATAATCTGTGTACCAAGGCACATCACCGGACTTTTGCGCGGCTTCCTGTGCTCTTTCCGCCGATACATCACTCACTGCGGCTACTCGAAATTTTTCGTGGGTACGGATAGCATTCATCATGCGTTCGCCCATGACGCCTGCGCCAATCACCCCAACGTTCCATTTCACTTGGTCCATCTGCATTTCCTCTCTTCCTGGTGAATGTTCGTCTTCGTGCCTCTACCCCTTTCTCCATTCATCTGAACATTCCTTCTGAAAAGCTCAGATTGTCAGTTGCGGACGATTATGAAGACGTATGGTTTGACCCAGAGATGTTACATGACTGAAGAAAACAGCTAGAGAACCGGTATACCAACCATGTTCCCTAGCTGTTTCTTTATCCAACCGCTTTGTTACACGATGTGTAAACCAAATGTTTTGTCTCCAAACGAAACGGTCTCCATATCTGCTGCTTTCGCAAACGACACATCCGAAACGAGTACACTCTCACGCAAAACATGATCAAAACGCTCCAATGCTGCTCGTAGCTCATCGCCCACATCCAGTGTGAGCTGGACACGTTTATCGATGGGCAAATCCAGCTTTTTGCGTGCATCCTGGATGACACGGATGATTTCTCGAACCAAGCCTTCTTGCTCAAGCTCTTCTGTGAGTGTCGTATTCAAGGCCACGTGGAGCTGATAGCCAGATGCAGAAGCGAAGCCTTGCTTCCCTTGCTTTTCCACGAGCAACTCATCTAGTGTAAGCCGCACGCTCTCGCCTGCGACCTCTACATCCAGGTAGCCATTGTCCACCGCTTTCTGTGCATCGGCTGCGTTCAATTCTTTTAGATACCCTTGGATTGGCCCAACGTGCTTGCCGTATTTTTTCCCAGCTACCTTCAGGTTGAGCTTGAAATGATACGTCACGAAGCTGCTGTCGCTTTGCTCCACCCGAATGTTTTTCACATTGATCTCGTCTTGGATAATGCCAGCAAATCTCTCAAGGTTAAATGGCTGCTCCATCGATACGATCAGCTCGGACAGAGGCTGTCTGGTCTTGAGTCCAGTTTCGTTGCGGACATTTCTAGCCAGCTCCACGATGTGTCGAGCCGTTTCCATGTCCCGCTCAAGGGTTGCGTCGATTGCTTCTGTGTTCACCTTCGGATAGTCAGTCAAATGAACACTGCCTTCTCCACCCAGATTACCATACATATCTTCTGCGATCAGCGGTGCGTATGGTGCGATCATCTTCGCCAGCGTCAGCAACACTTCCCGCAGGGTCTGGTAAGCAGATACTTTGTCAGGAGTCATCCCGCTGCTCCAGAAACGATCCCGCGAACGACGGATGTACCAGTTGCTCAGCTCGTCGACGAACGCTTCGATATGCCCAGCCGGATTCATGAAATCGTAGGTTTCCAGACCTTTTTCCACGTGCTGCAAGGTGGTATTCAAGCGGGATAGTATCCAACAATCCAATTCATTCACAGGCGGTTGTGGCAGATGCTCTTCTGGCTTGAATGCATCGATCAAGGCGTATAACGAATAAAAAGCATGAGTGTTATGGATCGTATCGATCACTTTGTACTTCGCCTCGGCGACGATCCGCTTGGAGAACCGCTTGCTGCTCCACGGCGCACTGTCAGACAAGAGTGCCCACCGGAACGCATCTGCACCGAACTCCTCGATAACCTCCCACGGATCGATCCCGTTTCCTTTGCTTTTGGACATCTTTTGACCGTGTTCATCCAAAACGTGACCGGTAGAGATGACCGCCTTGTAAGGGGCTTTTCCGTTATACAAAGTTGAAACTGCCAATAAGCTGAAGAACCAGCCCCGCGTCTGATCGATTCCTTCCGAAATGATGTCGGCAGGGTACTGCTCCTGAAATACCTTTTCGTCGCCGAATGGATGATGGTACTGAGCAAACGGCATCGAACCACTGTCGAACCACACATCAATGACCTCAGGGGTCCGCTCCATCGTACCGCCGCAAGAGCAATGCAGCTTCACATTATCCACAAACGGCTTGTGCAGCTCCAGATTCTCGTCGAGTGGCGCCACAGACTTCTCACGCAGCTCTTTTACACTGCCTGGCGCATATTCGCAGCCACAATCCTGACAAAGCCATAAATTGAGCGGCGTCCCCCAATACCGATTGCGGCTGATATTCCAGTCTACGAGCTCTTCGAGGAATTTCCCGAAGCGCCCTTCGCGCAAATGGCCTGGATACCATTCGATCTTGCTGTTGTTTTCGATCAGCTGATCCTTGATCGCTGTCGTTTTGATGAACCAGCTCTCCATCGCGTAGTAGAGCAGTGGCGATTTGCAGCGCCAGCAGAACGGATAGCTATGCTCGTAACGCTCCTTGGAAAACAACAGTCCGCGATGAGACAGATCCTTTACGATATCGACGTCGCAATCCTTGACGAAGCGACCCGCGAAATCTGAGATTTGATCGGTATAGCGGCCAGCCAAATTCACGACGTTCACGAAATCAAGACCATGCTGACGGGTCGTGCGATAGTCATCCTCCCCGTGCGCTGGCGCAGTATGCACAATGCCAGTTCCGCTCGTATCACTGACATAGTCCGCATCGACGACGATATGTCCATGGTTTACCTTAATATAGCCAAAAGGCGGTTCATACGGGGTACCGACGAATTCTGCCCCTTTGTGCGTGGACAAAACCTCGTAGTCTTCCTTGAACACTTTCTCCGCGAGATTTTTTGCTACGACGTACACTTCATCCTTGTGCTTCACCCGCACGTAATCGAGCTCTTTGTTAACAACCAATGCCACGTTTGCTGGAAGTGTCCATGGTGTCGTCGTCCACGCGAGAAAGATGTCCTCGTTTGTCTTGCTTTTGAATTTGACGGTCGCACTTAAGTCCTTCACGTCTTCATAGCCTTGCGCCACTTCATGGGAGCTGAGTGTCGTCTGGCAATCCGGGCAATACGGACTGACACGATGTCCTTTGTACAGCAGTTCTTTCTTATGAATTTCAGAAAGGATGTGCCAGACGCTTTCGATGTAATCGTTGGTCAAGGTGACATATGGATGCTCCATATCTGTCCAGTAAGCGATGCCTTCCGTCAACTCGCGCCATTGCTTTTCGTACTCAAATACGCTGTTTTTGCACTCCTCGACGAACTTGGCCACTCCGTAGTTTTCGATCTCCTGCTTGCCGGAAATGCCGAGTCGTTTCTCCACCCCAAGCTCTACCGGGAGACCATGTGTATCCCAGCCTGCTTTGCGGACGACACGGTAACCGGACATCGTTTTGTAACGTCCGATGAAATCCTTGATGACCCGTCCGAGCACGTGACCGATATGCGGCTGTCCGTTGGCGGTCGGTGGACCTTCATAAAAGACGAAATTAGGCTTTCCTAGCCGATTGTCCATCGACTTGCGGAATGTGTCATCTTCCCTCCACTGATCCAGAATGCGTAACTCTCGTGTCCTTGCTTTTTCTTTTACGTCTACTTTCCTCATCATGTACACTCCTTCTTCTGTAGTTTGCGTAGAAGTGTAGGTTCATAGAACGCAAAAAAATCCCGCCCCCTAAGGGACGAGATTTGATCTCGCGATACCACCCTTGTTCCGAAATCTTCATGCAAGCATGTCATTTCGGCACCTCTACTACGTACCATCATACGCGTCCCTTGTAACGGTGGGATTCCGGGTCAGCTTACTCCAGATGCTTCAGCTTTCCTTCTCGGAGAGGATTTTTGGCTAAGTCTTGAACGTTGGCTTTCAGCACAAGGGCCAACTCTCTGGGGAACAAGGGGATTAGCTTACTCTTTCTCGTCAATGAATTTGTTGGTGTTATTGTTGTTACTTTACTTTTTACACTGGTTTCTAAAAACTGTCAAGGGTTAGGCCACGACGCGCTTCACGCTGCGACGGCTTTCCACCTGCGACAAGAACAAGCTGAGAACCAGGATAATCGCGCCGAACAAATACGGTGCGTTCAAATGAACCCCGTACAGCGTACCTGCCACTGCTGGGCCAAAAATATTCCCCAGACTCATGTAGGCATTGTTCATCCCTGCTACGAAGCCTTGTTCATCCCCTGCTCGCTTGGAGATCAGCGTGTTGATCGCTGGACGCATAATCGACGTCAGGGTAAAGAAGATAACCGTCATAATCAGCATATACCAGAAGTTACCGGACAATAGCATCATCACCATCGATACAGCAGACAAGAAGAACGTCACATTAATGAGCTTCTTCTCGCCAAAACGAGTAATGAGCTTGCCGATCAGCGCTGCCTGCACAATCGTACCGGCAAGTGCTCCCACTGTGATAATAATGGAAATATCGCGCGGAGTATAAGCGAACTTCGCATCGACGAACAGCGGGAAGATAACTTCGAAGTTCGCCAAGCCAAACGTCATCGTAAAGACCAGCACCAGCATGATGAAGTACGACGATTGAAATGACTTGCCGAGTTGTGCGAAGATGTTTTCCTGCTTCTCTTTGGCGTTTCGTGCCGCGAGCTGCTTTTCCTTAGGAAGTGATTCTGACAAGAAAAAGATGGAACCAAGTGTGGCTACCGCACCAACTGCCGCGGAAATATAGAACGGCATACGCAAGCCAAGCTCTGCCAAAAATCCGCCAATACCAGGCCCGATAACAAATCCGAGCGACATGGCAGCTCCAAGCATCCCCAATCCTTTTCCACGTTTATCCTCTGTCGTAATGTCAGCTACATACGCCAGCATCGACGGAATCATCGCTGCTGCCCCGATCCCGCCGATCAGACGAGAAAGATAGAGCACCCAAGTTTGTTCAGCCAAGGCAAATACCAGATTGGAGATCGTAAACAGGACGAGTCCCATTACAATCATGATTTTTCGCCCGTACTTATCCGACCATTCCCCCGCAATCGGAGAAAACAGAAATTGGGTCACACCAAAGGCCGCCACCAAGTATCCAGCCGTCTCCCCACCCGCGCCGAACTCTTTGAGAAACTCGGGCAAAATCGGAATAATCAAGCCAATTCCCAGCATGGCGATAAACATGTTGATCATCAGGAAGAGAATCGGTCGCTGACTATTCTCTTGTGCATTCATATTCATTTATCCAGTCCTATCCTTATAGATTTTTCTCTTTAGCCTTGCAGCTTCGCTTTCACACTTTCAATCACCGTGCGCCACATGGCAGGGTCTGTTGAAATCTGTTGCTTGAAGTTGCGGTACAGCTCCTTTTGCTTTTCCTCAAAATCAGGAGCGTCTGCAGCCGGCAATCCTGCACGGGCAGTCGTAATCATTTCCTGCACTTCTGGAGAACGCGGTCCCCAAACTCTTGCCTCGTAGCCATCCTGGTCGAGGAAAATAAAGATCGGGATGGCACGTGCTGTGCCATTGGTCAGGTATTGATCCATCAGCTCCAGATTTTCGTCACGGATGAGAAAGCGCAATTCGATGTTGCTTTCCTCGGCAATTCGCTGAATGACAGGAACGCACAAGGAAGCATCCCCACACCAGTCTGCGGTCAGCACGACCCCTTTCCAATTGCGCTGGGAGAGATCCTTCCAGACAGCCAGATCTTCGTCAGTAAATGTGAGCTGATCGTATACGCGGGACAGCTCTTCTTTGTTGACGTCCATGCTTTCTTTGTACGCAGCAAAGCTCATTCCTTTTTCAAACCAACTGTTATGATTCACGTTAGACATACTCCGTACTCCTCCTGTATAGTGAAAAATTATTGCTCCCAAATAGCAGAAGTTCCCAAGCGATTGCGAATGGAAGAGCTTCTTGTTTTGCGGGCTTCTTTCCCTGACGTCTGTTTCATGGTGCTTGCCTTGGCAGCCAGGTCCATAAACCACTCTCTATCTTTGGTTGCGAGGGCGAGGTCGATCAGATCATGCATGTGCTCTTCATCATCAAAAGAACCTACCGGAATGCGTTCCATCCACTGTCTTGGAATCACCACCTGCTTGCCGATCGTCTCTTCGTTGTCGCATTGAACCACATAAACTTTCGCGGTACCTCGCAATGAATCATCTGTTTCGACGAAGCCTTGAACTAACTCGCCGAATTTGGTTTTGCCTAATATCCATTCTCCGACTTCCAATAACTCATCTCGATTCATTCCCGTGCACCTCCTAATTGTAACGGAAATTATTACAGTTTCCATGTTAAAAATTTGTATGGTTACTGTTGCGAATTCTCCTGACATCCTTGACGGACTTTATCTAATACAGTCTGGATCGTGATTTGTTCCAAATACTTTGTAAAGTACATCTCTGCTTCGGTAAAAATCTGATCCATGACTCCGTGCATATTCGCAGAAACCTGACACGCTTCTTGCGGATCTCCCGAACACCAGTGCGGCTTCAGTGTACCATTCGAGATCGAACGATATATCTCGGCCAAGGTGACCTCATTCGGGTCGCACGCAAGTATATAACCGCCGCCAATTCCCTCTTTGGTCTTCACAAACCCGTTCTTACGCAGAATGCTCATGATTTTGCGAATTCTGGCAGGATTCGTACATACATTTTTTGCGATAAGCTCACTGCTTGCCATATGCTCTGGGATATGAGCCAACAAAGCCAAGCTGTGAACAGCTATGGTAAATTCACTATTCACGTCACAGACGGCCTCCTTGCGAAGAGTACTGTAATAATAATTCGTACAGTTACGAATGTCAACAATTGTGTGGGGGCAAACTTTTTAAAAAGCCGGAGGATTTCAATCTGCGGTGGTCGGGGGGAAGCGAAGGCACATGTTTTCCAGATGTTCGAAGAAAATAATGTTTGTAGACTCAGAAAATATAGTATTAGACTGACGATGCGTCACTACGCTAACCGGTAGATTAGCTTAAGATAAAGCGCGGAGAACCGTATCTCAAATGATGGCAAGTATATTTGTTGAAACGTAAAGAAGACAGCTCAAACTGCTACTGAAAGATGATATCTTGAATACAGATTATGCCGAGAGCGAGTGATCAAATAGCTTAAACTCCGTAATATCCGTTACCCTCTTCTGATTTGGTTTTTCAGCTCGAAAGTTACGGTCCAAAACCATTCGGGGTTATATTGCCAACTTTCCCCTTATAAGAACGATATTTTTTCATGCGAACCATACTTTTTAAGGCTAACTCGCTCTTGCCCAAGATTCCGCTACCCTGTATAGGCTTTTCTGAATGATTCACTTTTCGTTGCACCAATAGAAGCAGCGATGGAAGCATGAGTTTCTTTGCCGACTACATAGCGTAGAACTGCTGATAACTTATCGTCCGCAGAAAATTTAGCCATAAAAAAACTGCACCTCCAATTGTTAGGTGTGTCTAACAAATGGGGTGCAGTTCAGTGGCTGGACTGACTTTTTGTACGGAAGTATTGAATAGTCTACTTTATTTTCTACGAACACCTGGATTATCGCCGTTTTTATTAGTTGTAAACGCAAATAGGATAGAAGGTATCCTGTCCTGTCTAGAGCTAGGTCTTCATTTTGAAGGAAATCCGTGCTTGCTTGCACGCCAAGCTACTAGAAGCGCAAGGATGAGCAAAATAAACAAAGCCCAAGGTAAGGAGCTGGGATCCATTATTTCGATAAGGACTCCGCCCAACATCCCGCCTCCACCGATGGCCATGTTCCACGCCGTCACGAGCATGGACTGGGCCACATTTGCATTCTCGCCCGCAGCATCAGCTAGTGCAGTCTGTAGCAAAGTCGCTGCCCCTCCAAACGTCAATCCCCACAGAGCTACCATTAGATAAATCACGATGGGATGGCCGCTGCCTATACCAAGAACAACAGACGCCGTGGCGAATACGATGAGGCTGATCAGAACCAGAGGTCGTAATTTTCGATCAATCAACACACCAATACCCCAGATCCCAACCAGCGAAGTCATTCCAAAAATGAGTAATACCCAATCAATACGCTCTGATAATCCAACCTGAGCAAGATATGGTGCAATATAAGTATAGAGAATGTTATGGGCTAGAACCCAGGTAATTACGACAAACAGTACCGGCCTCACCCCGGGGATAACAAAGATCTGGTGGAGGGGGAGCCGTTTATCCACATTCTCTCCAGGATAGTCTGGCAGCTTCCAAAGTACCCATATAACCAGCATCAGAGCCAGTAGTGACATGATACCGAACACCAAGCGCCAGCCAATAAGAGCACCGAGAAATGTTCCAGCAGGGACACCAAGCGCCAGAGCGAGAGGGGTCCCTACCATAGCCACCGCCATTGCCCGCCCTTTCAGCGATTCTTGCACCATCCGACGAGCATAGCCTGCAATCATCCCCCACAATACGCCAGCGGAAACACCCGCGAAAAATCGAGCAACCAGCGTCAGCGTATAGCTGGAAGACAGAGTGGTGATCGAGTTGAAAATGAAAAATCCAAGGATGCACATCAGTAAAAGCGGTCGCCGTCGCCATCCGCGCGTCGCTGCTGTCAATGGAATCGCAGCCGATAGTGAGCCAAGGGCGTACAAGGTGACAAGCTGACCCGCCAGGACCTCCGATACTCCAAGCCCCTCGCTTATCTGAAGCAGCAAGCCAGCCGGAATCGTTTCGGTGAGAATACAGACGAATCCCGCCATAGCAAGGGCCAGTAAGCCGGACCAGGGAAGACTGTCGGATTGGAGAGCACCGGAGACACTCTTTGTCGGGGTAGTATGATGGTATATGACGTAAGCACCTCTCTTTACGGTTTGACATGAAACGATTGCTGTACAGTCCGGTTTATTCAAATTCTGTACAAGAGCCTTGGCTTGTTCCTTCTAGACCAAGGCTCTTGTGTTCGTTTTCGATTACTTATTCCTGTTATATACAGCTTCACAAAGGTCAACCGTAAACTGGCCGGACATGCCTTCCAGAGCGGTATTGGTGAACGCCACGACGCTGAGCCGCTGCAAGGGATCGACAAACCATGAGTGACCATATGTGCCCCCCATACGCCATGTGCCCGGAGATTCAGGGGTGTTTGCGGCGACAGGATCCTTGAGTAGCGTAAAACCAAGACCAAACCCGCGACCTGGCCAATAGGCCATTGGCAGATCACCAATCTGATTGGTGGTCAATTCGCGAACCAAAGACTCTGACAAAAGCGGAGATCCTCCCTTGCGCAATGCTTCCAGCAATTGTAGAAAATCCCCGGCACTGCCAACCATGCCTGCTCCGCCAGAAGGAAAAGCTGCGCTATCAAGTGCCCGACCAGGGGAAAGCCGGAAGCCCGCCGTGCCCTCTATAAACGGAAGGTGGTCGGGATCAAGCAAAGGTCGAAGCTCTGGCAGATCATTGGCATAAGCCGTTGCAAGTCTTTCGGGGTCTATTGCAGTAAAACCCGTATCATGCATCGTAAGCGGTCCTGTTACCAGCGAATGAATAGCCTCATCAAGCGGTGTTTCTGTAACTTTTGCAATGACTGCCCCTAACACATCGGTCGCAATGGAATATCTCCACTCGGTTCCCGGCGTAGAGAGAAGGGGAACAGAGGCTATCCGGCGCAAGTTTTCTTCCAGCGTGATAACCGACTGATCCATGCCATCCGATACCCCGGCTCGTTGATAGGAACCATTTTCCTCTTGAAAGAAGCGGTATGTCAGACCCGCGGTGTGCGTCATTAGGTGTCGAACTGTTATTGTTGCGTACTCACCGTTTTGCAAACGCGGCCGAAACTCCGGCAGCCAACGATCAACGCGGTCGTCAAGTTGTAACCTCCCTTGCGCAACGAGCACGAGAGCAGCCGTTGAAACGATGGGTTTCGTTACCGATGCCAGCCGGAATAACGTCTCTTCTCTCATGGGCCGATTTTCCTCTCGGTCAGCAAAACCGGCTGCACGGCTATAAACCAGTTCCCCATCTATCGCTACTTTAATGACCGCACCAACCAATCGCTTCTCGTACAGCGTTCGCTCGATGACCTCATCAATACGATCTGCCAAATGTTCCAGATCATTTTTTCTTGCATAAAGTGTACTCAACTCTTTTCATCCTTTCGAAATAGTTAAAGCCTTCACCGCTTTACTATTGTAAGTTAATTTTATAAAATTAGTTAAGGTAATTACATAACGTAATCAAGTTAGATGTGCTTCTTCACGAATAAATTCAAGAAGTTTGATAGCAAATACTTATAAATCAAAAGGAGACGATATTGATGGATCACGTTGATAAGCAAATCCTTTACCACCTGCAAAACCAAGCGAGGATTTCCATGACTGACCTCGGAAAATTTGTAGGATTATCACAGCCCGCGGTGACGGAGAGGGTGAAACGTTTGGAGGAAAAAGGGGTCATAAGCGAGTATCGCACCATCATTTGCCCTGAAAAAGTGGGAAAGCATACGGTAGCCTTTATCCTGTTTCATACGAGAGATTGTCACGCTTTCCTTGATTTTTGCCGCTCCACTCCCGATGTTGTGGAATGTTATCGTATCAGTGGGGAACACAATTACCTCTTGAAAGTCATGACCGAATCCACCCAAGCCCTCGAGGAATTCGGAAATCAATCTGATAAATACGGAACCTACACGACGCTGATCGTGATGTCATCGCCTATCGACTATAAATTTCTAATACCTTCTTTTGATGACGCAAACTTACTGCGATAGCTGGAAACGAAAAAACAGCATGAAAAAAGGAATCCGATACTGAATCTGAAGCCCTCTCAGTTGAGAGGGCTTTTTGGCATCGGGAAATATTGAAGGTAAACCTTTAGGTTTAGGAATGTTAGGGGGCCGTTAGCGAAATATATCGACTACTATAACAGCAAGCGAATCAAGACAAAATTAAAAGGCTTGAGTCCAGTACAATACCGAACTCAAACCCTTCAGATTGCTTAAATATAATACGTGTCCAACTTTATGGAGTCACTTCAACACTTTATTTTCGTGTTTTGACTGGCTTGTTTGTATGGGTGGATTGCATAGTCTAATACTTTATTTTCTTTGAACACCAGACGCCTTTTTCCTCACTACGTTCGGGCGGTCTGCTCTACTTGATTGAGAAGTGCGGTCCCGATTCCTTTGTTTTCGCTTACGCTGTCCAAGGAAATGATTTCACATTCCCACTGGAGATGACCATTTGTGGACTTCCCCAGCGTTTGATGAAAAATTCAGTGATGACGTTTTTGTCCAGTTCGCTTGTTGAATTCATCTGCATAGCATTCACCTCTCCAAAATGATAAAAAAAGCCCTCGCTTTTGAGTCAGCAAGGGCTCCACATCATTATGACCGCACATCCAGCAGTACTTTTCCCGTGCTCGCCCTGCTCTCGACCAACGCATGGGCGCTCGCTGCGTCTTCCAATGCAAAATGCTTGCCGATCTTGATGTCGAGCTGGCCATTCGCCAAATACTCCAAGACTTGCTTGGCTGTATCCTGCAACAAGTGTGGACGCAGCTTGCGTGTCGTACCAAAGCTGAAACCTAATACAGAACGGCAGCTTGCATGCAGATCGATCGTCTTGATCTGACCGATTTCGCCGCTGGCATTGCCGAAATGGACGAGTCGGCCGTACCAAGCGAGGCACTCGAGACTACGCTCGCTCACCGTTCCGGAAATCGAGTCCAAAATGACATCGGCTCCCGCACCATCCGTCAACGCTCGTACCTTTTCCACAAAATCTTCGCGATCATTGCAAATCACGTGGTCGGCACCGGCTGACAAGGCAATTTCCGCCTTTGCTTCATTACCGACAGTGCCGATGACTCGTCCTGCTCCGAGCAGCTTGGCTAATTGAATCGCCGTTGTCCCGATTCCGCCTGCTGCAGCGTGAATCAGTACGGTTTCCCCTTTGGCAATGCGAGCAACCTTCGCCAGTAGCTGGTACGAAGTAAATGACACGACTGGGCAAGCGGCTGCTGTTTCCGTGCTGATTTGATCTGGCAGTGCAAAGGTCAAGCTCTCATCCGCCACGATATACTCGGCGTATGAACCGTTAGCCGGAAATGCGATGACTCTTTGCCCCACCTTCAGGCTTTGTACCTCTGCCCCCACCTGTTCGATCACGCCAGTCGCGTCGAGTCCCGGGATAAACGGCAGCTTGGATGCTCCCTTTTTTCCATATCTGGATTTGATATCGGCAAAATTGACACTGGTCATCTCGACGCGGATCAGGACCTGTGTAGGTGACATGGTCGGCATCTCGACTTCCGCATATTTCATCGTTTCCGGCCCGCCTAATTCCGTTACCAAAATCGCTTTCATGAGGAACCCTCCAGACAAGATTGAAATGGAATGTTAGTTTTGCAGAATGGTCATGATTGCGGCTTTTTTCGCTGCGAACTCCTCGTCGGAAAGCACAGGGGTAAACGCTGCTCGCGGAATGTCCACCAATAGTTCATGCCAAGATTTGCAGCCTTGATAAGCAGCGTCAATCGGGATTTCTACAGGCTGCTCAATTCGATACATCCGCACGAACAAAATGTGAAGCGGCTGTTTTTTCTTCCAATGCAAACGTACATCTGCGAAATTATCCGTCCAGATGTGGAAGGGCGAAAGTGCACGCAGCTTGGCTTCGTCCATCAACTCAACATCGTCGGTTACTTCGGCAAAATATTCGATCATCACGGTCTTCTTGTCCATTGTCCAGCCTTCGAGGGTCGCGTCTAACAGATGTTGGTAGTCTGCCTTTACCATGTCGCGCTTCTGGTGCTCATAGGTCGGATACAAATAAAATTGATTATTTTCCAAGCGGAATTCTCGTGTTTCTTCGTATAATCCACCCTTGCGGATCGTGATGATCTGCTCACCTTCTCCAAGTGCTTTGACGGCGACTGCCCATTCCTTCAAGCTAAGGGGGGATAGCGGCTGTACGATCGACTGCATGCAGCACGGCTCCCTTCTACTGTCAGAATCGTTTGATGACTTTAGTCTAGCCCAATTCCAGCTCGTTGAGAAGTCGTCTTCAACAGTTGATCGACATGCTGCATAGCTCCTTGCAGTCTCTCGGCATAATTTCCTCGCAGTGTCACGTACGTAATTCCCCGCTCATCCAGCATCTGGCGCAGTTTTTCATGATTGTGCAGGCGTACTTGCTCTTCTCCGTGCACGCGCAGTCCATCATCCACCCACGCGACATCTGGCTCCATGAACAGCCATAAATCATATGCTTGCTCGTCGGCAACCTGGTCGAGAACAGGGAAGGTTTGCCCGGTGTACAGTTCGGAGTAAAACTGGGTGACAATCGCTTCGGTATCGATGAACAAGAGCTTGTTGGCTTTCTGGAGCGCTTCGTACTCTTTCATTTTGTGACCATACGCAATATGCGGGAAATACTCCGGTGTCAAAATCGTATCGCAGCCCCCAACCTCTTCGCAGATTGTTCGTCCATACTCCTCGACAAACACGGTGTTGTAGATTTTCGCAAGATAACGGGTCAAGGTCGATTTCCCGCAGCTCTCTGTTCCTACCACCACTACCTTTTTGACGAAATAGGGCTGAACAACAGTCGGGATGTGCTGCCAATGGGTGTAGACCCCTTCATTGCGAATTTGAGTAGCGGAAATCGGTACTTGGCTGCGTGATTCATCGAGAATGATGTGCGCTGCCTCCGGGTATAAACGGCGAAAAATCAGATCGTAGGAGGGCTCGGAGCTGAAAACTAGATCAATTTTTTTCCCAATCATGCGTTTGATGTCCGCTGCTCCTGCCTCCCAATCGTAGCTCTCGTCGCTATCCGCAAGATCTTCGACTGCAAGCACGCGAACATTTTCCATGTCCTTCACCAGCGTAGACAGCCATCTCAATCTCACTTCATAGCGAATTGGCTTGATTCCTGCCTTCTCACACAGCTTTCGGTCGCGAGTAGGGCTGTGCGAGAGAACGACGTACAGCTCGTCGCAGCGGCAGGCCGCCTGTGTAATTGCGTATACATGTCCTTGATGCAGTGGCAAAAATTTGCCGCCAATGAAGCCTACGCCCCCCATGTCTGCTCCTCCCTTTGCTTGCGGTACTGCCGAACCCAGTTCATCAATCCGTAGATGGCATTCACCAAATAAGCAGACCACATGACCAGCATCGAGATATCGCTTCCGTCCTTCAAAAACGCTACCAGCCACATGTAAATCGTGAACAAATCAATGATGATCCAGACCACCCACTGCTCGACCAAACGCTTCACCATGAAGAGCATGGCGATGACGGAGAGAACAGCCGTCAAGGAATCGACAAAAGGCAAGGCCCCGCCCATTTGCTTCAATACAAACCCGTAAGCAATCGTTGCAATGATGCTCAAGACCGTCCACCAGATGCGTGCTTGGCTGGACAAAATGGTAATCTTAACGTCATTTTGCTTGACTTCGGACACGCGGTTTTTACGCCACAGGTAGAGTCCAATGAATTGCATCGGCAAAAAATAGAGAAGATTCAGCATTACCTCGCCATAGTACTTTTGCCCATAGGCGACGAACGCGTACAAAATCACATTGATGATACCCGGGTAGTAGCTCCACGTCTTTCCTTTGGCGACGAGCACGACACTCAGCATCCCTGTTAAAGACGCGATCAAGCCGATTAATGTATCATCCAGTGCGAAATACAAATAGAGGGTAACGAGAGTAAACGAGATGAGCCATACTTTTTCAAACCAATTCCAGTCTGCTAAAAAGCCGGTGCTTTTCGCATTCATGCGAATCTCTCCTTGAACGCTCGCAGGTTTTCCTGGCGCGCAGAATTGTCGTAGACAGCAAAAATGATATGGTCAAAAAGCTGTGCATACTGTTCCTCGATCAAAACAGTCGCAAAGTAATCTGCTACGTCCTCCGCTTTGTTGCGGAATACTCCGCAGCCGTATGCTCCCAAAATGATCGTCCGGTGGTTATGAATGGCTGCTGTCCGCAAAATTTTCCGAATGCGCTCCTTCATGACAGGGCCAATCTTCACGATATTTTCAGGCTCTCGCTCACGAACAACCCCAGCATTCACGGCAGGCGCCGTAATAAAAGATAAGAGGTAGGGGTCATTCAAAAGCTGATCGCTTTGATCGCGGAGCACGGGGACCCGCGGTGAATAAATCATGTAGTCAGAATAAAAGCAGGTTTTCAACTGGCGGTGATATGTGTACATTTCCTCCATTTGCACGATGCAAAGATACAGCCCGGAGGAACGCGCCAAGCTCTCTTCCTGCGCCTGGCTTCCCCCGAGGAATCCTCCACCCGGATTTTTGGCGGAAGCAAAATTCAAGCATACAGCATCTGCTCGCTTCTCGTGAACGATGAGGCGCTTGGCTGCATCCAGGCTGGATTCCGAGGTAACCTCGACCTTGGCACGAAGCTTTGCAGCCGTTGTTTGATGCGATGGTAGTGGCACTGTGTCTGCTGCCAAATCATTTGGCCGATACAGAACCGACTGGCTGACGGCAGAAGCTAGATTCTCCGTAATGCTCTTCTTTTCTCCTGCTTTATTCACGTAGTAACCCTGCTCTATGATTTGCAGTGTCTCTTGCGCGATTCGTACGCGAACGCTTCGATTGTGTCCCTGATTCATTGTGATTTCCTCCCTGGTACAGGGCTACGTCTGATCCATCCATTCCGGATTAAAACGAAAATACTTGGATGGTCGGTGCCCGGCATGTTTTCGATATTGATTCGTTTCCAGCACTTTGTCGGTTACCTTCCTGCGAAACGCCGCAGCCAACAGCTCACGTCCCAAAATCACTTCGTACACCTGTTGCAGATCGCTTAGCGTGAACAGCTCCGGCATTAAAGCAAAGGCGATGTCCGTGTATTCAATCTTGTTACGCAATCGTTCCAGAGCGTATTGAATGATTTTGGCGTGATCAAATGCAAGGTTATTCGTCTCTACAATTTCGCGGGTCTCACGTACGGTACGACCCGTTACTGTTTTGGTGATCTTAATGGTGGCAGACAATTCTTCTCTCTCATGCACAAGTCGCAGCTCCAACCATTTTTCAGTAATGGAGCCGTCAATAGTCGCCGTCTTTGTTTCTTTCAGCCATTTGTCCTCGATGCGGTACCACTCGGCTTCATCTGCATCATCCCCTGCCTGCAGCTGTAAAGACGAGCTGTCTACCAAGGCCATGTACGACGTGCTGATGACCCATGTCCGCGGATCTCTGCCCGCATCGCCCCAGGTGTAGAGCTGCTCCAAATAAATGTCGTCTACGTTTGTTTCCGTACGCAGCTCGCGTCTGGCTGCCTCCTCGAGACTCTCCCCAGGTGTAACAAACCCGCCTGGCAACGCCCATTGGCCGATATACGGATGCTCACCACGCTTCACGAGCAATATTTTCAACGACTTGGGCGAGAGCTTGCGGTAATTCTCCTCCAGCTCATCCATCACAGTGAATACCAGCATATCGACTGTCACAGACGGCCGCTCGAATTGGCTGACATCATAAGCCTCCAAGTACTCCAGTTCGGTTTGACCTTGTTTATTTACATGTGATTTTTCTTTCATTCAATCGCCTCTTTTAGCTGCTGAATTGTTGTTGTCTTTTTGTTATTAACAAAATGTTATTATCAAGTTGTTGGTATCATATTACTCTTTCCTGTTTTTGGTGTCAATAAAAATTCCCCACTTTAAAGCAAAGGGCTTTATTTGTAGAAAACAGCCGCGTAGAAGAAGCGCAGTTCCAATCAAAGCGCCTCTGGAGCCCCTCCCAGCTCCGGAATAAATGGCGGGGAATTTCAGCTTTTATCACATACAAAAACGCTTTAGCGTTTTCGGGTTTGAAGCGCTCCCGCCATTTATTCCGGAGCGGACAGTTGTCACCCCTTGCGGGGCGGAGGCCGAAGCGTAGACTGGAAATGCGCTTCTTCCCACAACTACCGCCACTTTTTCAAACCAAAGCAAAAAAGCCCCCTGCCAGTTCTTACACTGACAGGAGGCTTCTTCACACTATTTATAGCTTCTATTAAGCAGCACTTGGATCGGCTTTTACTGCCTGAACATAATCGTCTGCTTTCTTTTTGTCGAACTGACCTTCCCAACGAGAGATCACGATTGCTGCCAACGCATTACCTACTACGTTCACAACTGTACGAGCCATATCCATCAAACGGTCTACACCGGCGATGAAAGCAAGACCTTCTACTGGGAGACCTACAGAGCCGAGCGTAGCCAACAATACTACGAACGATACTCCCGGTACACCAGCGATCCCTTTGGACGTAACCATCAGTACGAGCATCAGCGTGATCTGTGTGCTGATTGGCATGTGAATACCATACATTTGCGCAATGAACAGAGCAGCCAGTGCCTGGTACAGCGTGGAACCATCCAGGTTGAAGGAGTAGCCCGTCGGAATAACAAAGGACGTGATCGCCTTCGGACAGCCCATCTTCTCCATTTTTTCCATAATTTTAGGCAGTACAGTCTCGGAGCTGGAAGTGGAGTAAGCCAACAACAGCTCGTCCTTCAGTACACGCAGAATGGAAGTGATTTTGACTCCGCTGATACGTGCGATGATGCCCAATACCACCAAGATGAAGAACAACATGGCAAAGTGAACCAAAATAACCAGTTTGCCCAATGGAATGAGCGATGACAAACCAAACTTGGAAACGGTAACACCAATCAGCGCAAAAACACCAAACGGAGCAAAACGCATGATTGTGTTTACAACCCAGAACATCGCGTCTGCAACCCCATTGAAGAAGTTGAGAACGGGCCTTCCTTTTTCTCCTGCTGCTGCTACACCAAGTCCAAACAGAACGGAGAAGAAAATAATGGCTAACATGTCGCCACGAGCCAGTGCATCAAACACATTGGTTGGCACAATATTGACGAATGTTTCCACCATGCCGTGGCTTTGTGTCGTTTCTGCCGTGTCTACATACTTGTGGATATCGGTCTTAGTAAGAACTGTTCGATCCACACCGAGACCCGGTTGAAAGATGTTCGCCGCCAAAAGACCAATGATAATGGCTATCGTGGTAACGATTTCAAAATACAGAATTGTCTTACCACCGATTTTGCCCAGCTTCTTCATGTCACCTACGCCTGCTACGCCCACAATAAGCGTGGCAACAACGATCGGAACGACAATCATTTTAATCAATCGGAGAAAAATATCACCGATAGGCTGTAAATAGGTCGCCACTGCCGGGTTGCCGTAAAAAATAGCACCCACCAGGATACCCAGAATGAGACCGATGACAATCTGCATCGCTAATCCAAACCGCTTCATTCTGACACCTCGCTATGAAAGATTAAGATGTGACTCTCAAGCCGATATGCTTATACGCATCAAGCTTAAGTGGTATATAGGTGAGCATCATATCATGACTTTTTGTGTTTTCCCCTTTTTTGTATTCTTTTCATTTCTTTATTTTTTCTGATATTTTCTAACAAATCGCGATATTATGGGGCTCGTTGTATTCGTTTCTGGAAAAATGATAAAATAAGGGAATCAGTTTTCAGCGATTTTTCATTCAGAATGGAGCGCAGTCATGACGATTCGGAAAATGATCATCCTGCTACTAGTTCTTGCAGTCGGGTTGTTTCTTTTACCTTACTCCGTCCCCTTTTTGCTAGCACTGTTAACAGCAATTCTGGTTGAGCCGCTCGTCCTGTTTCTTATCAAAAGGCTACGAATGAATCGGATGAGTGCGGTAATCGCCTCCTTTTTCCTATTCCTCATTTCTTTTGGGATCGTACTGTACTGGATCGGTACGCAGATCGTGATTCAGGGAATTGATTTGGCTCAGCGATTACCCGCTTTTTCGCAGCATATTTTTGAGTTGGTCGAGTCCTATTTGATGAGCTGGGAAACTTACTATGAATCGTTACCTGCCGAAACCGTCTCGGAAATCCAGAGTGTCTTCGCTGGGCTTAAAAGCTGGGCGCTTACTTCAGCCTCCACGGTTGCCAAAGGCATTCTCGGTGTGGCAGCCATCGTTCCGGGCTTTTTGATCTCGACAATTATTTACTTGGTTGCCTTGTTTTTGATCAGTCTCGATTTGCCGAAATTGCGTGCGGGCTTCATGAGAATGTTTACCGTATCTGCTCGTGAAAAGGTCGAGGTGGTTATCTCTCAATTGAACCGTGCCACCCTTGGTTTTTTACGTGCTCAAATCATCTTGAGCCTGATGACGTTCACGCTGTCCTTTTTGGGATTGCTCATTTTGCAGGTCAAGTATGCAGCCGTCATTTCGCTCATGATCGTTTTCGTCGATATTCTCCCCATCTTGGGCGCAGGTTCGTTCCTCGTCCCATGGGCTATTTACAACTTCTTGATGGGCAACTCTTATTTGGCAATCGGCCTGATCGTCATTTTCCTCGTGATTACGGTCGTCCGCCGCATTATTGAGCCCAAGGTACTCGCATCTAATCTGGGAATTAGTGCCCTTGCCGCTCTTGTCAGCTTGTTCCTCGGATTTCAGGTAATGGGATTTTTCGGGCTCATACTCGGTCCAGCGCTCGTCATCATTTACGAGGCGCTGCGGAAAGCTGGTTTCTTGAATTTCAAAATAGATTTTTGATGGGCACAAAAGATTGGTAGTGCTGCGGCCGTTTTTTCCGGTGATAGAATCGGAAAAGCGGCCGTTGATATAGAAAGATCTGGGGGAGAGCTTATGTGTGCATACAAAGAACTGACCACCTCACAACGAACAATCATGACGCCAGGGCCCGTCGAGGCCGAGCCTAGTGTTCTTCGCGTGATGGGTTCACCCATTTTGGGGCAATTTGATCCAGAATTCACGAACATCATGAACGAAACAATGGAAATGCTTCGGAAATTGTTTCAGACATCCAATCATTGGGCATTCCCTATTGACGGAACTTCCCGGGCGGGCATTGAGGCCGTTTTGTGTAGCATAATCGAACCAGGAGATCGGGTGCTTGTACCCATTTATGGACGATTCGGGCACCTCCTCACGGAGATTGCGGAAAGGTACGGCGCAGATGTGATTACGATGGAAACGCGCTGGGGAAGTGTCTTTGAACCGCAGGACGTCATTGCCGAAATCGAGCGAGTTCAGCCCAAAATCGTAGCAATGGTACATGGCGAAACATCCACCGGATGTGTTCAGCCTTTGAAAGAAATCGGAGAAGCTTGCCGCCAGATGGATGTCCTATTTGTCGTCGATGCTGTCGCTTCGATCGGCGGGACAGAAGTGAAGGTAGACGATTGGTGTATCGACGCATGTATTGGCGGCACACAAAAATGCTTGTCTGTCCCCTCTGGGATGGCTCCTATCACGTTTAATTCTCGTGTAGAAGCACTCTTGCTCCAACGAAAAAAAATTGAGCGTGGACTCGCTGATCCCTCTGCTCCGAAATCTATTCAAACCCGAACGATCCGCAGCAACTATTTTGACTTGAGCCAGCTCATGGATTACTGGGGACCCGCACGGCTGAACCACCATACGGAGGCGACAACGATGCTGTACGCCTTGCGCGAGGGAGTGCGCATTGCCCTCACGGAAGGTCTGGAGGCGAGATTCGCCAGACATCGCTTGCATGAACAAGCCTTGGTCGCAGGTGTATTGGCGATGGGATTACAGCTCTACGGCGATCCGGCTTGCAAACTTCCCGTCGTGACCTGCATTAAAATTCCTGAGGGACTGGACGGAGAGTCAGTCCGCGCCATGCTGCTCGAAGATTTTCATATTGAAATTGCCAGTTCCTTCGGGCCGCTAAAAGGGACAATCTGGCGGATTGGCACAATGGGCTACAGCTGCCGGAAGAAAAATATTTTGCATGTGCTAGGGGCGTTGGAAGCGGTTCTCATGCGGCATGGAGCACGTGTGCATGCAGGGCGCGCCGTTCAAGCCGCGCTGGATATCTACGATCAGGAAAGAGCACAACACAGCTAAACCCCTCTTCAGCGGAAAAAGCCCTTGTCATCCCCACTCACTTAGGGGTAGACAAGGGCTTTTCTTCCTGCTGAACACGCGCCAATAAATCGACGATGTGCACGGCCTCCATCTTTCCTTCCAGTCCAGCTCGATGAATGCCTGCTTTCATTTGCAACAGACAGCCCGGATTCGAGGTCACGAGAATGTCCGCTTGGGTAGCCGCTACATGGCCCATTTTTTCATCCAAGAGGCTCCCGGCCATCTCAGGCTGCACCAGATTGTAAATGCCCGCAGAGCCGCAGCAGCGATCTCCCTCGCGAAGCTGTACGTATGTGGCTCCTGGAATGGCTTGCAACAGGCTCACCGGCTCTTTTGTCACCTTCATCCCGTTGCGCAGGTGACAGGAGGATTGATAGGTGATCCGCTGTGGCAATGATTGCCATTCTTTTGGCTCGACGATGAGTGCAAGCACCTCGCTAATATCCTTCACGCGTGAAGCGAACCATTGTGCCTTCTCCTGCCGTTCGGCATCCTCCGCCAGCAAATGGTCGTATTCTTGCAGCATCGCCCCGCAACCGCCTGCATTGGATACAATGATATCCACATCAGCCTTGTGAAAAGCAGCCACATTTTTTCGCGCCAGATGGCGAGCCTGTTCACGCTCACCGCTATGTGCATGGAGAGCACCGCAGCACACCTGGTCTGGAGCGACGATGACCTCACAGCCTGCCTCACTCAGAAGGCGCACGGTGTTGCGATTCGTCTCATTGAATAGGACATCCATGATGCAGCCGTGAAACATTCCTACGCGATACTTGCGCTCGCCTACGGCTGGAATAACCGTGCCACCGAAAAAGTCCACGATACCTTTTCCAGATGCTTCAGGCATAATCGCTTCCATTTCCCGCATTTGCTTAGGTAGGATGGATAACACTCCCAGCTTGCGAGCAGCTTTTTGCACACCTGAGCGCTGATAGAAGCGTAAGAGCCCGCCGAGCTGGTACATGCGCTTCTGATGAGGAAACAGGTGAAAAAACGCGAGCTTGCGGACGGCTTTGACCCACCATGGATGCTCCTGTACCTCTTCGATCGCTTCTCTCGTCTGCTCGATCAGCTGACCGTACGGCACACCTGCTGGGCATACAGGCTCACATGCTCGGCAGCCTAGACAGAGATTCATTTGATCGACGAAATCTTTGTCCGGCTCCATGACACCGTCTGCTACGGCTTTCATCAAGGCGATGCGACCTCGTGGAGAAGCTGCCTCATAGCCTGTTTCCCGAAAGGTCGGACAGGCTGGCTGACAGAAGCCACAGCGCATACAGTTGGACAGTTCATCGTAATCGAGTTTATTTACCAAGGCTTCTTTAAGCACGCTGGACCACCACTCTGTTCCGGGACTGTTTGGCAAACATCTTGTCAGGATTCAGGAGATTGTGAGGATCGAAAGCGTGCTTGATGCCTTTCATGATCTCCATACCTGCGGCTCCTACTTTCCACTCCAAATACGGTGCCTTGACGATCCCTACGCCATGCTCTCCCGTAATCGTTCCGCCCAAATCGATTGCCGCAGCAAAAATTTCCTCGAAGGCATGCTCGACACGCTCGATCTCTTCCGTGTTGCGAGCGTCTGTCATGCAGGTCGGATGCAAATTGCCGTCACCTGCATGGCCAAAGGTGCATATTTGCAGTCCGTAACGCCCTGTAATCTCTTGGATCGCGGCGACCATCGGTGCTATCGCGGCGCGGGGAACGGTCGCGTCCTCCAAAATGGTCGTAGGACGCATCCTTGACAATGCGGCGAGCGCACTGCGTCTAGCAGTCATTACCTCATCCGCTTCCTCGGCTGTCGTCGCTACCTTGATTTGGACGGCATCATTCTTCTGGCAAATAGCAGCGATCTGCTCCATGTCCCGATCGACCGTCTGCGGCTCTCCGTCCTGACCGATCAGGAGGATCGCCGCCACATCTGTCGGAAGCCCGATCTGTTTGAAATCCTCGACAACACGGATTGTACCCTGATCGAGAAATTCAAGCGTGCCAGGAATGATGCGATTGGCAATAATATCGGAAACAGACCTCGCCGCCTGTGCCATATCTGCAAACATAGCCAGCATGACTCGCTGTGTTTGCGGCTTCGGAATCAGCTTGAGAATAGCCTCGGTAATGATCGCCAATGTGCCCTCGCTGCCGACCAAGAGCTTGGTCAGATCATAGCCCGCCACATCCTTCATCAGCTTGCCCCCGGTACGGATGACCTCACCGTTCGGCAACACAGCTTCGAGACCCAACACGTAATCCTTGGTTGTTCCGTACTTCAATCCACGCAGTCCACCCGAATTGAGCGCAATATTCCCGCCAATCGTGGAGATGACCATGCTGCCTGGATCTGGTGGGTAAAACAAACCGAGTGCCTCTACCGCCTGATGGATGTCGACCGTTCGAACCCCCGGCTGCACCGTTATCGTCAAATTTTGCTCGTCAATCTCTACGATCTGATTCATCCGGCTCAATACCAAGACAATTCCGCCACCGACTGGTATCGTTCCGCCGCATAGATTGGAGCCTGCTCCACGCGTCACAATCGGGATGTGATGTCGCGCTGCAACTCGCATGACCTGTTGGACTTCGGCTGTGCTCTTCGGCATGACGACCACATCCGGCAATGCTTGCTGCATCGGCGTCGCGTCATACGAATAGGCGACTAATGCTTCCTGTTTGTCGAGACAGCTTTTCTCTCCGACGATGGCACGCAGCTCTTCGCGAATGGATTCTGGCAACATGGAATCTCTCCATCCTTTCCCAAAAACTTAGTCAAACTGCTGAATAGCTTCCCTGATTCTTCCATTGGTAACATTCAACAGACGAGTGGCCTCTTCCCTGCTCGATCCAGTCAGCTTCATGATAATGGCTGTCTTCGCATCACCGTCTGCCTGATCAGCCAGTTGCTCCGCTTCCTCGTAACTCGCTCCGGTCACTTCCATGATGATCCGCTTTACTCGTTCCTTCAGCTTGAGGTTGGTCGCCTGCACGCTTACCATCAGATTTCCGTACACTTTTCCCAAACGAATCATCGTAGCTGTCGTCAGCATGTTCAGCACCAGCTTTTGGGCCGTTCCTGCCTTGAGCCTTGTCGATCCGGTCAATACTTCCGGTCCTACGACAACATTAATCGCTACATCTACGCCTTCATTGATGTACGAAGGCTTGTTGCAAGAGACAGCAACCGTCTTGGCCTCGATCTTCTGTGCTTCCGCCAAAACACCGAGAACGTACGGAGTCCGTCCACTGGCTGCGATCCCTACGACCACATCATTTTTGGTCACGCCGTATTTATGCACATCTTCTTGACCTAATTCAAAAGAATCCTCTGCACCTTCTACCGCGCGTACCAGTGCGGATGGTCCGCCTGCAATCACACCCTGAACGAGCTCAGGCTGGGTACCAAAGGTCGGTGGGCACTCAGACGCATCCAAGATCCCTAAGCGTCCACTCGTTCCAGCACCAAAGTAAAACAGTCTTCCGCCCTTTTCCAATGCGTGTGTGATGACATCTACCGCATCGGATACTTGATCGAGGACGCGCTCTACTGCATAAGGAACCTTCTTGTCCTCATCGTTCATCATTTGTACGATGCCTCGGGCACTCAATTGATCCAAATCACTGCTGCCCTCGTTTTTTCCTTCAGTCGTCAATGCTTGCAAGTTCTCCAGATTCATGCTCTATCGAACCTCCTTTTCAATCTTACTGCCCCATGCTCACTTCATGACTGATGGCAAGTGACAAAGTGCCCTGCTGAAACCTCGCTAGCCACTGGCGCGACTGTTTTGCAAATGTCCATACAGTGGCGGCAACGCGGATGAAATGTGCAGCCAGACGGCGGATTCGCTGGACTAGGCAGGTCTCCCTCCAAAATGATCCGCTGGGTCGTCAAATGGGGATTCGGTACAGGCACCGCTGATAACAGTGCTTGTGTATAGGGATGTGTTGGTTTCTCGTACAACGATTGTTTATCCGCTACCTCCACCACTTTTCCGAGATACATGACCGCTACCCGATCAGAAATATGGCGGACGACACTCAAATCATGCGAGATAAACAAATACGTCAGATTGAATTCCTTTTGCAAATCTTGCATCAGGTTCAAAATTTGTGCCTGAATCGACACGTCCAGAGCAGATACAGGCTCATCAGCCACAATCAGCTTCGGGCGCAAAATCAGTGCCCTTGCTATGCCAATCCGCTGGCGCTGACCACCGGAAAACTCATGCGGAAAGCGATCCAGCTGCTGCTTGGAGAGGCCGACGATCTGGATCATCTCCTCGACTTGCTTGCGGCGTTCTACTGAATTGCCGATGCCGTGGATGATGAGTGGGTCCTCCAAAAGCTGGCCGATTGTTTTTCGTGGGTTCAGCGAGGCAAACGGGTCCTGAAACACGAGCTGCATGTTGCGTCTAGCCCGTCGGAGCTCTGATTCATTGAGCTTGCGGATATCCTGTCCTTCAAAAAAGATTTCTCCATCAGTCGGTTCAATCAGACGCAGGATGCAGCGTCCTGTCGTGGACTTCCCACAACCTGATTCGCCTACGATGCTGACAGTCTCGCCCGGATAAACAGTCAAGTTGACTCCATCGACGGCACGGACGATTTTCTCCTTGCTGAAGAATCCTTGCTTGCTCGTGAAATGCTTGGTCAATGATTTGACTTCCAGCAGTGGTTGCCTCATTGCATGTCCTCCTCGCGATACAGCCAGCAGCGGCACTTTTGGTTGTCTGCGACAGGCGTAAGCTCTGGATTTTTCTCGCGGCAAATATCCATGACCTGTGAGCAGCGCGGTGCAAAACGACATCCCACTGGCATTTCGCTCAAAAGAGGCACCGAGCCCGGAATCGCATCCAAACGCTCTTGGTTGACACTGACAGAAGGCATCGATTTCAAAAGCCCTCTCGTATACGGATGCTTCGGCTCGTCAAACAGCTGCTTGACGTCGGCTTCCTCTACGATTTGACCTGCATACATGACGATGACGCGATGACACATCTCCGCCACGACTCCCAGGTCATGTGTGATAAGCAGGATGGAAGTGCCTTGCTCTTGCCGGACTTTTTTCATGAGTTCCAATATTTGCGCCTGAATCGTCACGTCCAACGCCGTCGTCGGTTCGTCGGCAATCAAGAGCTTGGGCGCACAAGACATCGCCATCGCGATCATCACACGTTGACGCATCCCGCCTGACAATTGGTGCGGATAGTCGGAAATGATTTCATCGGCACGCGGAATTCCGACTTCTTTCAAAAGCTCGATCGTCCGTCGCTTGGCTTCCTGTTTGGACAATCCGAGATGCCGACGAAGTGGCTCGCTGATCTGTTTACCGATCGAATGCAATGGGTTGAGCGAAGTCATCGGCTCCTGAAAAATCATCGCGATCTGATTACCGCGAATCGTCTGCATTTTTTTATCCGTAAGTGAGAGCAGCTCCTTGTCTTGAAAACGGATGCTCCCGGTCATCTCCACATTCCGTCCCAAGAGCTGCATGATGGACATGCTGGTCACGCTTTTTCCACATCCGGATTCACCGACCACACCGACGGTTTCACCAGGCTCTACAGAGAGACTGACACCCTCGATCACGGTCAGCTTTTTGCCTGCTTGGATAAAAGAAGTTCGCAAATCATCAATCGTAAGCATTGCTGCCATGAGTACTCCCCCTTTTCATCAGGATGTGTGGTCAGGTTTGATTACAGAAAATAATCGGTTATGGTGAGCGGTCCGCCACGCCCCGATTAACGGGCTCGCAACAGGATGCACGCGGTTTGTCAATGTAATCAGCGTCACGTCTCTCGCCGGGTCCGACCAGATCGACGTTCCTGTAAAGCCGGTATGCCCAAAGGCGCGCTCCGAAACAAGGTCTCCCCCACTGCAACCTGCGGCAAGCTGTTCTAAGGAGCCGCCTGTCGAGGAAATGATCCATCCCAGTCCTCTGCGATGAATCGAATGGTCTGTGAGTGAGCGAGTAGCCAAGGCACACAGCGTCGGATCAAGCTGTACGGAAGCCTTCCGACTCGTCCAAATGTGCATGTAGCGCTCTGTATCAGCCAAGGTGGAAAAAAGTCCGGCGTGCCCACTGACACCTTCCAAGCCATAGTGGGCGTTGCAATCGTGAACCGTGCCACTAATAACTCCTTCTCGCCAACCGTATCCGGTCAAAGCTTGCTGCCATTCCAACGCCAATGGATGTCTGGCTTCTGCTAGCTCTGACAAAAAAGTCACAGCCATCTCTTGTTCAAAGGCATTTCCCTTCTCCGTAGCAGCGATGTCCATTCCGTGCAGACGTGTTTGTTCCAGCGGCAAGTAGCTCGTATGAAGCATTCGGCTCGGTTGAAAAATCAGTCGCTTCGCCAGCGCGTCCAGTTCCTCGTCCCAGATACGCTCCAGTAAAAAGCCCAACAGCATGAATCCCAAATCGCTGTACACAACGCTACGTCCTGGGTCATCCAGCATCGACTCGTTTGCGATGAGCCGCAAATAATCCTCCCGATTTTTCCCCAGCAAAAAGTACGGACGCCATGCAGGAAGTCCCGATGTATGTGTGAGCAGGTGAATGATTTTGATCTGCCGTTTGCGTTCCTGATCATGGGCGCTCGCCAATTCTGGCAAGTAGGTCGTCACGGAGTCAGTCAACGAGAGCTTGCCTTCCTGCACACTGATGAGGATGAGTGGCAAGGTCACCATCACCTTGGTCAAAGAGGCCATATCGTACAGCGTTTGACTATGAACCGGCCTTCCATCATGTCCATAGCTTGTTTTTCCCATGCAAACTGTCACAGCAGGCGCATCTTTTCGCAGTATGCTGACAGCGCCTCCTGGAAAAATTCCCTGATGAATCCCTCGCGTCAGACTGGACTCCATTCGTTCTCTGAACTGTTGCACGTTCATTCGTTCTCACCTCAGCCTATCGTTCCTATTTCCCACGATGACGCGGGTCGAGAATATCACGGACGGCATCCCCAAACATGTTGCAAGCAAGAATCGTCACCGTCATGGCAATGCATGGCCAGATGATCATACCCGGAGCCAGCTCCATGTAGCGGCGCGCTTCTGAAATCATCCCGCCCCATGACGGGTCTGGCGGCTGAATCCCCAAGCCCAAAAAGCTGAGGGCCGATTCTGTCAGGATCGCACCTGAAATCGCCAGTGAGGATTGAACAAGCAGTGGTGCCGTTACATTCGGAAAAATTTCCTGAAACAAGATACGCGGTGTACTCGCACCGATGGCACGAGCGCTTTCTACGTACTCCAGATTTTTGATAGAGAGAACCGCTCCCCTCACCGTCCGGGTGAAGATCGGAATGTTCACGATCCCGATAGCCATGATCGTGTTGAAGGTTCCCGGCCCTAATGCAGCGACAATCGCCAGCGCCAGCAAAATTTCCGGAAAAGCAAACAGAACGTCCATACAGCGCATGATAAAACCGTCAATCCAGCGCCCGAAGTAGCCAGCGATCAAGCCAAACAGCGTACCGAAAACGACACTGACAAGAACGGCAGAAAGCCCGACCACAAGCGATACGCGCGCACCGTGGATGATGCGGCTCAAAATATCACGACCAAACTGGTCCGTACCTAGCAAAAACTCACCCGAGCTGCCTTCCATCCGATGATCCTGAAACATTTGTGTCGGGTCATGCGGAGCCAACACCGGAGCCAGCACTGCCGTCAAACAGAGCAACGCCAGCAAAATGGAGCAGAAGACGGCTGTCTTATTCGCCAAAAAACGCTTTCGAAATGTGCTCATGTCGCATTCCCCTTGTCAATACTTGATACGTGGATCAATCCAGGTATAGATCAGGTCGATGAGCAGATTGACCAGGACAAACACCAGAGCGACGAACAAAACGCCTCCCTGTACAACCGGATAATCCCGCTGATAAATTCCTTCCAGAATGTACTGGCCCAGACCAGGAATCGAGAACAGCTGCTCGACGATCACAGACCCGCCCAGCAGGTAACCAATCTGCATACCTGCGATCGTGACGATCGGAATCGAAGAGTTGCGGAACGCATGGCCCATAACGATTGTCCATTTACTGTTGCCCTTGGCCCGCGCTGTCCGAATAAAATCTTTGTCCATGGTTTCCAAAAACGCAGAACGAGTCATCCGCATCACACCAGCAGCCACCACAATCCCCATCGTTGTCGCAGGCAGTATGAATACCTTGAACGCCTCGATCGGATCTTCCCAGAAGTTCACCACATCAATGGGTGGGAACCAGTTGAAATAAAGGGAAAAGCCGAGCAAGAGCAGGGTCCCGATGGCAAAGTTCGGAACAGAAATACCTAGCAGCGTAAACACACGAACCACGATGTCTGTTTTGGAATGAGCCCGAATCGCCGAGAGAATCCCGAACGGAATCGCGAGCACCCACCCAATCAGAACGCCAAATACAGTCAGTTGCATGGTGATGGCAAAACGCTTGAGAATTTGGGGCAAAATCTCTTCTCCTGTGTGGACCGATACACCAAAATTCCCTTGCAGGATTCCTGTGATCCAATTCAGGTACTGGTTAATCAACGGCTGATCCAGACCCATGCTTTTATTCAAGGCCGCAATTGCTTCCGGTGTGGCATTCGTTCCTAGCATGATGGAAGCTGGATCGCCCGGCACCAGATGCAGGATCGTGAAGATCAAGACGGATATGCCAAACAGGATGGGAATCAAGCTGGCGACACGTTTGATTAGATAAGATCCCACGAGTTTCCCTCCATATTTAGAAACTTGGCTCCGCCTAACCTCTGGCGGAGCCTTCATCACACGCATGCTACATTACTTGATCGAAGTTTTGATCAGCGAGTATACTTCGCCCGCTGCGGTCGGTGTGAAATCGATATTGTCACGCACCGCGTAGTAGTTTTTCGGTGATGCCAGGAACAGGTTTGGTGCATCTGCTACCAGCATGGTTTGTGCTTCGTCATACAGCTTTTTGCGCTCACTCTGATCTACTGTCGTCAGTGCTTTTTGCACCAGTTCATCGTAGGCAGGGTTGGAGTAGTTCCACACGTTGGCAGAACCAGTTGTCGAGAAGAAGAAGCGCATGGAACGATCAGCATCAACACCAGAAGTGTTGCGGCCTACCATCAAGTTCATGTCCTTGGATTTCCACGTATCGATGTAGTTCCCCCACTCAAGCTGGTTGATCTTCGCATTGATACCTATTGCTTTGAGCTGTTGTTGAATCACTTGTGCCGTTTCTACCATGTCTGGGTAAGTTGCTGCTGTCTCGATTTGGGTCTCGAAACCGTTTGGATAGCCCGCTTCCGCCAGCAATTGCTTCGCTTTTTCTACATCTGTTTTGTAGGTCGGATAAGTAGCAGGGTCCAAAGCCGAATTAGTCAACGCAGGCGCGATCGGACCAGTCAGAGTCGCTTCCCCTTTCCAAACAGTCTGGATAATTTGGTTACGGTCAACGGCATAGCTGATCGCTTCGCGCACTTTTGGATTATCAAAAGGCTTTTTGTTTACGTTAATACCCAGGTAACTGTACTCCAAGGATTGGTAGTTCTTGATCTGTACGCCTGGCTTGCCTTCCAAGAGCTTCGCAGAATCAGCAGACACCATGCTGATGTCGACTTTACCAGAGCGAATCGCAGCTAGACGCTCCGCCTCGTCCTTCATGATTTGGAACTTGATGGACTCTACCTTTGGCAATTCTTTATTGAAGTATTCCGGATTTTTCTTCAGCAGGACATATTGTCCCGACTCACTTTTTTCCATTTTGAATGGACCCGTACCGATTGCTTCCTTGGTCAGGTCAGTGGAGCCTGCTGGCACGATGGAAGCATAAGCACTTGCCGTGTTCGCTACGAACGATGCGTCTGCATTTTTCAGCTTGAAGACAACCGTTGTCGGATCTTTCACTTCAATTGCTTCTACGCTGGAAAAATACGATTTCGCGATCGAACCCGTGTCTGGATTCATGATTCGCTCAAAGCTGAATTTTACGTCTTCAGCCGTCATGTCTTTTCCGTTGTGGAATTTGACGCCTTTTTGCAGGAACATCGTGACCGTTTTTCCGTCTGGCGCAATCTCCCATTTCTCTGCCAGGTTCGGTACGATGTTCATGTTCTCGTCCAACTTGGTCAGGCTATCGTAAATGAGCGCATAGACCCGCAAACTGGATGCGGCTGGAACTTTGTGCGGATCGTAGCCCACTGGCTCTTGCTCGGCTGCCACGATCAGTTCAGTTTTTGCTTGTCCTTCTGCTGACTTGCCTTGCTCTGTGGGTGCTGTTCCTCCACCAGAACAAGCGGAAAGCACGAGAGACAATGATAGGAAAAAGCCTGCCAATACTCTTTTTTTCACGATGTTACCCCCTCTGTTGATCTCATGTTAGAAGCATATATTTCCTAACGGTACGGCCCTCTTCGCCCCTGTTACGGATGGCACATTGGATGGTCGTCCCATTAGTGTCTCATGACCCAAAATGGCAAAAGCGACGGCTTCCTTCGCATCGTCAGGCATCCCAAACTGCTGCGCCGTCATCACGGTCATTCCTGTCGGCAAATGACGCTGCAGCATCGCGAGAAGCGTCTGGTTATGAGCGCCTCCCCCTGAGACGATCACTTCCTCCACTTTGGTTGTTGGTAATACGAATTGCATATAGGCGTTCGCAATTGTCGTGGCAGTCAATGCTGTCACGGTTGCTAACAGATCCGTCTGACTAATCCCGAGTTGATTCGCATCATGAAACAGCTCTTGGGCAAAAGCTTTGCCGTATACTTCGCGACCTGTGCTTTTCGGTGGCTTGATCTGGTAATAAGGGTCCTGCAGCCATTTTTCCAGTAGCACTGAAGAGACGGTGCCACCTGCGGCCAGCTTGCCACCCTCGTCATACCTCATCTGTCCGTTGGTCATGAGCTGAACGATTTGATCCATGATCATATTGCCAGGGCCTGTGTCAAAAGCGACGACTTGATCGATAGCTACGCTTGCAGGGAGTAATGTGACATTGGCGATTCCACCGATGTTTTGCAGCAGTCTGCCTTTTTGCGGATGGCGGAACAAAATATAGTCCGCATACGGAACAAGCGGTGCTCCTTCTCCATCAGCAGCCAAGTCTCGAGCGCGGAAGTTTCCCACTACCGGAATACCCGTACGTTCTGCCAGCGTGGACAGCTCGCCGATTTGCAAGGACGCTCTGACCTCTGTCATTCCTCGTGGTCCAGGAAATGGCGCGCGCCCGGCAATATGCCAAATGGTTTGTCCGTGCATACAGACTGCATCTACTTCGGCTGTCGTGACACCAGCTTTCTGCATCAATTGCTGTACCGCATAGGCATACCATTCAGATAGGCCGTAATGAACCGCAGTCAACTGATCCACTCTCGCTGTCTCTACACTACACAGATTCATGACCCACTCACGCAAGTCATCGGAGTAAGGCATATAAAAAAAATCGCGGAGAGTCACCTTTTCGATCTCGCCCTGTTCATCCGTGCGGATCGCTACGAGTGCGGCATCAATGCCATCTAGCGAAGTACCCGACATGAGGCCGATGAGTACATGCTCATTTTTCGCACGATAATCGAGCAATTTTGCAGGTTGATCCATGTCAAAAGCCCCCATTTGAGAATCGAGAATCGTTGAAAAATTCGTTCCTGTTATCGCTTTCATTATATGTAGCAAAATTACACAAGTCAATCGATTATTAGTAAATTTTATTTCTTGAAACAACAACTATGCACAGGTCTCACCCCGTTCAAGCTGTCACAGCAATAGCCCGTTCTATTGAGAAAAAACCGGGATGTTATGGGGATGTTTTCCTATTAAAAAGTTTTATATATCAGCCAATGATTCTGTCCACAAACACAAACAAGCCGAACCTTTTTACATAGGCTCGGCTTGTCTTCTTATGTAAGAATCGTATTACGCAAACAAACTGATCAGGTTTCCATCCGGGTCTTTCACAATGGCATACCGCTGGCCCCAAAAAGCATCCCACGGCTCACGGTGACTCTCGTAGCCATGTGAAACGATTTTTGTATACAACGCATCAAGCGCCGCAGCATCCTCACACAAAAAAGCCAGCTCAATCCGATGCCCGACAGGCACTTCCCATCCTCCATACACACTCTTGGCCACTTCCAGTGTATCAAAGGCCAAACGAACACCGTCCTGCGCTACCTCCACATGAGGCTCGTCATTTGCTACCTCGGGAATATCGAAACCGAGTACTCGATAGAAATCCAATGCTTTTTTCATGTCCTGTACGACTATCCCTACCATATCAAGCTTGATTCCCACATCACTCACTCCTGTTCGCTCTTGATTTCTTGCTGGACGCGCTTGGGCAGCTTTTGGAGCACCGTTTCGTACGCATGCGCGATCATCTTTTCCCATAAGCCTTCGGGAATGTCAGCGTCCAAGTAGATAGAATTCCAATGGGATTTATTCATGTGATAGCCAGGTACGATCCCTCCGTAGGTCTCGCGCAATTCCTCCGCACGCATCGGATCGCATTTCAAGGTGAGGATGCGAACACCTTTGGAATCGCCTCCGATCATGGCAAATATTTTGCCTCCAACATGGTAGCGATCGCATTCCCAATCCATCTGATAGTCATGGGTGGCACCTGGCTGCTTCCGGCAGTATGTATCTAATGTTTGTTCATTCACATGAATTCACCATCCTTTCTTTAGGGTAACGCGTCTGGTAAAAAGAAGATTGTAAAAAACGGACAACTTTTAAAGACTATCGATTCGCACGATCTGGCGAGACAATTTTACTTGGAGCTTCACCGTAAAAAGTGTGAAAGCTCTTGATCAAGTGCGACTGATCGTAATAGCCACATTGGAGAGCTGCATCTGTAAACGAAGTCCGTGTTCCCTTAGCCAGCATTTGCAGCAGCCCTTGAAATTGAATGATTCGTCCCAGTTCCTTCGGGCTCATTCCCAACTGGTGTTGAAACGTCCTGCGCAAGGTTCTCTCGCTATAATTCACTTTCTCGGCAAGCGCGGCCATGGAAAGATTTCCTCTGTATTCATATAAATAGTTCATGCTTGTCAAAAGCAACTGGTCTGCCGGATCATCTATCCACAATCGTTTGATAAGCTCCTGCTCCAACCAAGCGATCCGCTCCGCCGTGTCGGAAGCCTCGAGCAAGCCTTCTATCACCTGATCCGCCTCTTTGCCCCAGATGTCTTCCAGATTGGGATGATACCCGTTGATCATGGCGACCGGATAGCGTAAAAAGCGAGCTGCTCCCTCAGCGTAAAACCGAATGCCGATCAAGGATTGTGGTTCGGTCAATGGGATAACCTCGTACGTCCTCATCAGTCCCGTTAGAAATGCCTCCTTCTGATAGGAAGTGGCACCGAGATTGAAAATGATATCGACGCATCCATCGGGTATGACTCGGCTTGTAAGTGCTATCCCTTTGCCGTCGTACTCTGAGGTCCAGTAGCAGGCTATATAGTTCACCAGGCATTTGCTGGGCATGTACTCTTGGTAGCGATAGGCATTTTGGGCGCTCGCTCGTTGCAGAGTCGGAGTTTGCACCGGACGGAATTGCCACATTATTTTCGCCATCCTTCTCCTATGATTAGAACATATATTCCCCCATAATCCTTTAACTCCTTCTTAAGTCCTTGGCCATTTTTGAAAAACGTCCCCTTTCAAAATAAAAACGGTCACGATCGCTTCTGCATATGCTGGGACGAATGGATTTTTCGTAAAGTGAGGTGCATGATGTGATCTCCTCCTCCAAGTGGAGCCTTCATCAGTTCTTTTCAAAAAGTCCTTACCTTCGCCCTTACCTACCGCCTACTTCTTTATATCAGCCCGCAAGTTTGGACTCGTATGTAGCGCAGTATTCTACCGTCTATATCAAACCGACGAGAACCCATATGGGGAAAGGCATTATCCGTGTCTGGAAAACGGATGGCGAGGGCTATCAATTTGTCAAGGAGCGCGGAGAACCTATGCATGCAGATTCTTTGGCTAACTTGAAGCAGCAGCTCGCCGCGCAGTGTACGGAAAAAAATTACGTGATTCAAAAAGGACTGGATTTAGCTGAAATTGACGGCCGCCCCTTTGATATTCGCGTCATGATGATGCGCAATGGCTTGGGCAAATGGCAATATGCCGGCATGCTAGCCAAGGTAGCCGGTGCCGACAGTATCATTACCAATGTCGCTCGCGGCGGCGGATATGCCGTCACAGTCCCGCATGCCTTGAAGAAATCAGAGGCAGTCGCGCCCGACAAAATAAAAAGTGTCGTCTCTCAGTTGATCCAAATCAGTCACCGTGTATGTGCCCACTTTAATAAATATCGGCACAGTGCGCAAATCGGCGTTGATTTTGCCATTGATAAAGCAGGAAACCTCTCCATTATTGAGGTCAATTACGACTTTCCTTCCCACGGGCTGTTTGCCAAGCTCAAAGACAAGACTTATTACCATACGATTAAAAGACTTCACTCTCAGTACAAAAACCGCGCGAAACGAAAACAGAGGAAGGCATAATCGCCCTCCTCTGTTCGTTTGATTCGTGTATTTGTCTTATTCGTGTGCCAATGTTCCTTTTGTCTCCAGCATGGAGGTGCAGTTCGGGCAACGTGTAGCCTTGATCGGAATCGCCGAGATGCAATGCGGGCACTCTTTGGTCGTTTCAGGTGCTTTCTCCACTTCTTGCTTGCGTTTGAAACGGTTGAGCTGCTTGATGACGATAAAAATGGAAAAGGCAATGATGACAAAATCAATCACGGAATTGAGGAACAACCCGTAATTCAGTGTCGCAGCTTTTGCGGCTTTTGCTTCTGTAATCGTATTGTAAGGGACCCCGCTCAAATTGATGAACAAGCCGGAGAAATCGACCTTGCCCAAAAGCATCCCAATCAATGGGGTAATGATGTCATTGACAAGCGAGGTCACAATCTTCCCGAAAGCCCCACCGATCACGACACCGACAGCGAGATCCATCACATTTCCTTTTAACGCAAACTCTTTAAACTCTTTTAACACAATACCTACCTCCTAATTTCCTAATACATTCTGTAAAAAATGACCGACAAAGCGCTCATGGTCAACCTCCAGGCACACGTCCACATTCGGCGGCTGCGCTGGATGTTCCCGTCTGTCCCCAATCGTACGGGCATCACTGGCTCCCCCGGACGTATCTACCGCAACATGCATTGGGACTGACTTTACAAACGTCGGATCAATGACGACACCTACCGCCAACGGATCATGCAGACCGCAGCCGCGCAAATTACCCACTGTGGCGTAGGCATTCATGTACACCTCGCACATATCCGCGAAAACATGACTCAAGCGTGTATCCTTCGCTCTCCATTCCTGCAAGTGTTCGCGGGTAAGCAGCGTTTGCATCGTCACATCCAGGCCTACCAGCGTCACTGGAATACCAGACTGGAAGACATACGCTGCCGCTTCCGGATCGGCGCAAATATTCGCCTCCGCTACAGGCGTGCGATTCCCCGGCACCGTTACAGCGCCTCCCATCACGACCACTCGTTTGACAAGGGATACGATCTCTGGAGCAGCCATAATCGCCTGCGCCAGATTGGTCATGCTTCCGACGGTCACGAGTGTCAATTCGTGAGGATGTTCCTTTATCGCAGAGATGAGATATTGTGTGGCACACTGTGGCTGTGCCGTTGTCGAAGGTTTAGGAAGGACGACATTGCCTAGCCCGTTTTCACCGTGGAACAGCCTTGCTTTTCCTGTGAGGTCGCGAACAATCGGCTTCGATGCCCCCTGATAGACAGGAATCGTAGAGGCATCCAGCAGCTCTAGCACCTGTAAGGTATTGCGTGTTGCTTCCTCCACCGTAATATTGCCAAAAGTCGTGGTAACCCCACACACTTCAAGAGCAGGCGAGTGAACGGCATATGCAATCGCCAGCGCATCATCAATCCCGGTATCTACATCCAAAATGATTTTTTCCATGCGCTTATACCCCTCCCTGATCCAAAACGGTTTGCAGCCAACGCTCTGCCTCTGCCATCTCAACCTCAACGCATACGGCGGTATCGGTTCCTACACTCGGTTTCGCCCGTAGATCGGCTAGAATGGCACCGCGTGACCATTCGCTTTTGCATTCGACTGAGAGCTTCATCTGCTCCGTCCGCATCTTTTCAGGCGAGAGAGCCGCGAGCATCGCTACCCATGCATGGAGCGTACGAGCAGAAGCGGCGAACTGCATGTCTGACATCGTCGTTCTATCGATCAGGCCAACTGCTTGTGCGAGACTGCTCAGCGTATGTACTTGCTCTTCCGTCAAACGAAACGAGCTGGTTGTATCTAATGGAACAAGCACAAGCGGCAAGCGGGCTGCCAAAACGAGCGCAGCTGCTTCCGGATCACCATGCATGTTTGTTTCAGCAATGGCCGTAACATCTCCTGGTACACGTATGGCTCCACCCTGCACCACGATTCTCGTAAATTTATGCGCCAACAATGGATCACGCGCGACAGCCATAGCTAGCGTCGTCAAACGGTCAAACGTCACGAGCGTCAAGTCACTTTCCTCATCTTGCGTGTTTTCTGCAAGGAGCCGTACACCTTCAGAGGTGGTCGTCTCTATCGTTCCCGAGAAAAGCGGTTGCTTGGCACCTGTAATGATTGGAATTTCATAGCCTGGCTGTGCAAAATCAATCAGCTTGCTAGCCAAGCTTGACTGCGTGTCTCTGCAAATGATTCCTGCCACTTGAACATCAGGCGACCGCAAAGCATACAGCAAGGCCAGCCCTTGACCAAATCCACCGCAAAACTCGATGATCAACCGGTGTTTTTTTGCCACAATTTCATCTCCCGCTTCTCGCTATTGCCATTTGTCAAAACCGCTTTTCCTATGCTATCCAAATCAGCAGCAACCGTCAAATATCCAAATGCTCATCTCTACCTTCTCTTCTCTTGCATCGAACGGATAACTATCTTACACTTATTCATAACTTCGACAAAAATCGCCATCACGCAAGACTAATGCGCCAAGCCATGCAAAAGGAGAAGAACGGTCATGCCTTCGTTGAATCACCCAACCATGGATGCTATTTCTCTCGTGAAAAACCAACTGATCCAAGCGATTGTTCAGCACCAAACGAAGCCTTATCTGCCTATTTGGGGAGAAATGTTTACAGCGTTGCGGGAAATCCGAAAAGCAGGCCAGCATTCTCAGAATAATATACACGTCTATTCCATAGAGCCGACAGGCGATCTCTGGTATTTGTACCGAGAGAATGTTTTTTCTGTCGACCTGCCCGGGATGGGCATCACGATTTCTCTCACACAGGAGCAAGTGATTGATGCCTTGCTAAAAGGCAGCTTTCAACCTACCCTATCGATAACAGAGCCGTTATGAGAAACGGCTTTTTTTCATGCATTTTGAACAAAAAAAGCCCCAAGATATCAAATCTTGGGAGAGAGTAGTACGTTGTATTCACGTGAATAAGCTTATTTTATATCCAACTACTCACTCATTCCAGCTGTATATTCAGGTAATTGTACCTAGTATATCCTCTGAGTAAAAATGCTGTCGAAAACGAACATTTGTACAATCATAAAAAAAAGAGGCGGCCCTTCTGCACAGATTGGGTGCCGCCATCCCGAACTTCCCCAAGTTCGTTCATATTGGAATTGTACTATGAAACAGTCCTATCGAAAAGTGTCAGGTTTTGTTTTCCTGTGAATTATTGCAAATCCCTGACGCCTGCTCGGGCCATCAGGGATCATTCTATTTGCTATCGTTGTTGAGCACATCAGCAGCTCTTGGTCCAAAAATGATATACAAATAGACATATTGGCTGACGCTAACTCGAGGAAAGACGAACGCAACACTGGTCTTGCCCTCTTGTTGTCTGACAAAATAACGCAATTTGCTTGTTTTGATCCTTTTCACAATACGTGTTGCTTCTCGCCATGGTACGGAAAATTGAACGCTTTTTTCCATCAGCTCCAACACCTCTCACGGCTAGTATGCCCGGATTGGAAAAATTACACACTCACTCATACCGCAGTGCATCAATTGGTTTGAGCTGCGCTGCTTTTCTCGCCGGATACACACCAAAAATGACTCCAACCAATGTAGAGGTCAAAAACGCATACATGATCGGCGACAGACTAATGGAGGTCGCCATCTGACCGAGCTTGCTAACCAAATACGCAGCACCTACCCCTAAGGCAATACCAATCACCCCGCCAATCAGGCTAAGCGTAACCGCTTCGATCAAAAACTGACGGAGAATATCTCCCCGCTTGGCTCCAATCGCCTTGCGAATCCCGATCTCCCGTGTCCGCTCCGTGACGGATACAAGCATAATGTTCATGACGCCTATCCCGCCAACAATCAGCGAGATGGCAGCAATGCCAGATAAAAGCGCGGTCATCGAGCTGGATACTGACTGTGCCGTACTTAAAATGTCTGACTGGGACGTAATGCGGAAATCATCGGCAGCTTGTGGCCGTAGTTTGTGATTAGCACGAAGGGCTTGCTGAATATCTTGTTGCGCCTTCTCCATCAAGTCCGACGATGCTGCCGAGACGTAGATCGAGCCCACGTTTTTATCTCCGGTTAACCTGCTCATCGCAGTAGTAATCGGAATGATGATCCGATCGTCGTTGTTCGTCATGCCTGAACTTCCCTGGCTCTGCAATACGCCGATGATCGTAAACGGAATCCGGTTGATCTGAACGGTTTGCCCTACTGGATCTGCTCCTTTAAACAGGTTGCTGACCACCTCTGTCCCCACGACTGCCACGTTGTATTGCATCTTCACTTCAAAGTTACTAAAGAAACGCCCTTGTCCAACTTCTACATTCCTCACCAGAGGGAAATCAGCTGACGTCCCCTCGAGCGTACTGGAATAGTTATTGCTTCCCCAGACAATCTGCCCCCGCGAATTAACGCTGGGAGCCACACCCGAAATGGACTCTTTTTGCATCAGGGTTTCTGCATCTGCCATCGTCAGCGTATTCAGAGAGCCAGCCCCAAGGCTTACTCTGCCTTGTGTCGCCTGGCCAGGGGTGACAATCAGCAGATTGCTCCCTAAACCATTGATCTGCGAAGCAACAGATGTGGAAGTCCCTTCTCCGATTGCCACCATCGCGATAACAGCTGCCACACCGATGATAATTCCCAGCATCGTGAGAACGGAGCGCAAGCCATTTGCCCTGATGCTGCGAAATGAAATGCGTACACATTCAATAAAGCTCATCTGCTCTACCCTCCATCGACACCCTCCTGCGATCCTCCACCACTTCATCCGCAATGATTTGCCCATCACGAAACCGGACGATCCGCTTGGCATACTCCGCAATATCAGGTTCATGTGTCACCAAAATAACCGTTTTGCCCGCATCGTTCAGCTTTTGAAAAATACCCATGATCTCTTCACTTGTCTTCGTGTCCAGCGCTCCTGTCGGCTCATCTGCCAGCAGGATGACCGGATCATTGACGAGAGCTCGCGCGATTGACACACGTTGCTGCTGCCCACCTGACAGCTCATTGGGCTTGTTGTTCAATCGCTCTGCCAGTCCGACACTCGTTAATGCCCGGATGGCTTTTTCTCTTCGTTCCCGTGCAGACGTGCCTCCATATAATAGAGGCAGCTCTACATTTTCAACTGCGGTTGTACGTGGTAGCAGATTGAAATTTTGAAAAACAAAGCCGATTTTCTGATTGCGGATGACCGCCAATTCATCATCATGTGCTTGTGATACAGGATAGCCGTCTAAAAAAAATTCCCCCGAGGTAGGCTTATCCAGACAGCCAATCACATTCATCATGGAAGATTTGCCTGAACCGGAGGGTCCCATGATTGCCACGAAATCCCCTTCCTCAATCGACAAGCTGACACCTCTGAGCGCATAAATCTCCTGATCTCCGATGACGTACTGTTTTCTCAGCTCTTCTATTTGAATGACCGCTTTCATCTGCCTACCGTCCCCTTATCTGGACGCCCATTCCGCCGAATCCCGGCATACCGCCGCCGCCCATTCGATTTCCATTTTGACTCGTTCCAGATGAGGTCTGTGTATTCACGAGGATGACGACACGCTCTCCCTCGGTAAGTCCCTCCGTCACCTCTACCAGCTCGGCAGTGAAGTATCCCATTTTGATCGGAACAAATCGATACGGCATATTCGCTCTGCCCTCTTTGCCTCCACTGCGGTTATTCGCTTGCTTCGTCTCAGCCTGATTCCCTTCCGCTCCTTCACCAGCTTGTTGTGCTGCAGCATCCTTTAGTACATACACGCCATCCTTGCCATTTTGCGTTTGCAGCGCTTGCGCAGGTACCACGAGCACATTTTTATGGGTTCCTCGTTCGATCGCGACGTTCATCGTCATGCCGATCTTCAATTTGTTATCCTGATTTGCCACAGACAAAAGCACATCGTAAGTGGTGACTCCAGCGTCGGTTTTCGCTTCCGGATAGATCAGCTTTACTTTTCCACGGAACGTCTCGTCCGCATAAGAACTCGTCGTAAACGTCACAGGCAAGCCTTCCTGCACTTTTCCGATGTCACTCTGGCTAATCTGGGCCAACACCTCTAAATCTCCGCTATTCGAATTATCCATGATAATGAAATCATTGCCGGGTATTTCGCCTACATTGCCATTCACCTGAACGATTACTCCGTCCATCGGTGCTTTCAAGGTGACAGCTCTCCATGCCTTTTGTGCTTGTTGCAGCCCCGCTTTTCCCTGTTCCACCGCTGCTTTTGCCGATAATACTGTGGCAGCATCAGGACCTTCATTCGCTTCCTGCAACGCTTCTTGCGCTGTTTGATACGCAGCCAATGCCTGCTCTACCTTCACACTGGCCTGCCCTGTCGTCTGTCCGGCTGTCAATACCGCCGAGTTGTAATCGCGTTGGGCCTGATCCAACGAGGACTGGGCACTGTCGAATTCACTCTTGGCAATCGCACCTGCCGCAAACAAGGTCTGCTGGGAAGTGTACGTCTTCTGGGCACTCTCCAGGTTTGCCTTTGCCTTCTCCACGTCATTCGCCGCTTTTTTCCCGTCAATGTTTTGCTTTGCGAGCTCCCATTCGTTCTTGGTCTGATTGACGGCGGCTTGCAAAGACGTGATTTCTGCGGGACTCTTGCGCTTTTGTGCCTCCCCTAGCTTGGCTTGCGCCGATAAAAGATTTGCTTCCGCATTGGTCACCTGGATTCTCGCTACGGAATCGTCCATCGTCGCCAGAACTTGCCCTGCCTTCACGGCATCACCAACGCCGACCTGAATGGTAGAGATCGCATCCTTGGCTTCTTCTGCATCGGAAAACGAGAGAGACGAGCGCTTGGAAGCCTGGACAGTGCCTGATGCCTGCACGACTTCTGAGATGTCTCCCCTTTTTACCGTTTCCACTTGAAAAGCGGCCTGCGCCGTTTGTGGGGGAAAAAACGACTGGTAGCCGAATATTCCACCTGAAATGACCACGGCTCCGACAGCCAATATACCAACCATCCATCTTTTCTTGTTGCTTCCTACCTTCGAAAACAACGCTCTCTTTTTCTCCGAGTGAGTCACGCTCAGTCCTCCTACCGTCTACTTGATTGAAGACTTGTCTTTTTGGTTGCGACCACTATACGGAACGAATACGTCAGGGAAAAGTCAGATGAAGACACAAAAAAACGACCAGAGAACCAGGTCGTTTTAGGATCATGCCTATTTTATTTGCGCAAAATCAACGTGAAGGTGCTGCCTGACGCTGTACTCTCCGTCAGGATCAACATACCTCCTAACGCTTGGGCAATCATTCTGCTAAAAGACAGACCAAGACCAAGCCCACGGATGATGTGCTTCTTGTCCTCGCCTCGGTAGAATCGCTCGAATATCAAAGACTGTTCTTCAAGCGGTACTCCACGTCCATTGTCCTTCACGTCAATGCGAATCTCATCTGCTGTTGCAGATAGTGACACGACGATCCGTCCCTCCGATTCCATCGCTTGTGCCGCATTGTTTAAGAGATTGTACATGATTTGTTGCACACGCAGTGGGTCGGTCTCTATCCAAATCGGATCAGAGGCATTTTCGATGTGCAAGCTTAGCTTCTCTTCTTCTTGCACAATTTCCCATTGGTGCGTAATTTCCCGGATCAGCTCCTGCATGTTTTGAGGTTGCCGGCGAATGCGAATGTCACCCACAGCAAAAGAGTTAAAATCGAGCAAATCCTCTATCATCTTTTGAAGACGTGTCGTTTCCTTCGTACAAATATCCAAAAACTCCTTGGCTTCCTCACCGCTCACAACCTCTTCCCTCACAGCTTGTACCAGCCCACTGATGGACGTAACAGGTGTTTTGAGTTCATGGGTCACCCCTGCCAATAGCTCGGTACGCATCATTTCCAGCTGCTTCAGTCGTTCTGCCATTTCTTCAAAGGAATGGATCAGCTCATACACTTCTTGTTCTCGCTTGTTTTTATCCAATTGAATCTCGTAGTTTCCCAGCACGATTTGCTTGGCAGCGTCTGCCACATCCTTAATCGGCTGAGACAGCTTTTTCGTCAGCAAATAAATGACGAGCCAGCCAAGCAAACCGAGACTCAGAAGCATGATCGCGAGCAATTGGAATTCGGTCATGCTACGTATCACCTGTTTTTGTGGGGTAAACAGCATGACCCAGCCAACCACTCGCTCATCAACCTTAATGCTTTCCTTCACGAAAAGCACTTCGTCGCCCCGCGCAAGCTCAAACTGTGACAGGCTGTCATCCGCTTCCACCAGATCAGGCGCGATGCGCTTCAGTTCCCCAGAAAAAGGACCGGGTACGCCAAATACTGGTTGTTTGTGTTCATCTAAAATCATCATAATGGGCTTGTAATTGACTCCGAGTGATTCCTGGCGACTGTCCACTATACGAAACAAGAACGGAGCCATTTTTACCTTACCTTCCACATCAACGACTCGATCCGCTACTTCCGCTGCCATCAGTCTCATAAAATCAAGGCGTTTTTGTGTCTCGCTATAAGAAATCCAATAACTGGAGGCAATCCCGATCACGAAAAGGCCGATACACAAGATGATCAAGTATCGCGTCGTCCAATAGCGAAACAAAGAGGTACGTTTTTTCTCACTCATATACACAAAGCTTGTATCCCAAGCCACGATAGGTACGGATTTCCCCTTCGGATGTCGGCCAATTCTCCAAAGATCGCCGGATGCGTTTGATCGCGAGGTCTACTGCGCGATCACTTCCTTCGTAATCCATCCCCCATACCTGCTCGATGAGCTGTTCTCTGGTGAAGGTCTGGTTTTTGTACTGTGCCAAAAAAAGAAACAGGCACAAGTCCTTTGGCGTGAACGTCAGTTCGATACCGTACAGCATGACAGAATACGCCTTGAAGTCGACTTTCAGACTGCCGAACTGCTTCACATGATTGCCTTCTATCAATTGTTTCGGGCGACGTAATACCGCATGTACCCGAGCGACCACTTCGTCGGCAATAAAGGGCTTAGTAATATAGTCATCGGCGCCTTTGTTCAAGCCAGCCAGCTTGTTATCGATTTGTCCCAACGCTGTCAGCATGATGACAGGACACGAGCTTTTCGCTCGAATATATTCGAGAATACTCCATCCGCTTCGCCCAGGCAGCATCACATCCAGCAAGACGAGCGTAGGATTGAGTGAATCAAACTTCCGCTCTGCTTCCTCACCGTTAAATGCCTGTTCGACCCGAAAGTTGTTTTTTTCCAAGTACGCCTTCAATACCCGAGAGATGGGTAACTCGTCTTCCACGATTAAGATGTTTGGCATTCTTCAGTACTCTCTCCCCTCTGCTCGGACTAGTCTCCCCTTTAGCGTAGGACATGAATATGTCAAGTAGATGTCTGGAAGGAAGCATACTTTGTAAGTAAAATAAAGAGACCTGAATGTAAATAGGGAGGTTTTTCTCATGAAACGCTTAACCGCGGAAGAAAAAAACGGTTTGTATAAAGCCATCAGCAATCGTCGCGATATTCGTAGCTTTCGTCAAGACCCTGTCGCCCCGGAAAAGCTCGCCATGATCTTGGCTGCTGCCCACCATGCTCCTTCCGTCGGATTCATGCAGCCATGGAATTTTGTCCTGGTAGAAGACGACGCAACCAAACAAGCTCTCGCAGAATGTGCGGATAAAGAACGCCGGGCGCTAGCCATCCACTACGAAGGCACGGGACGGGAGTCGACCTTTTTGGAGTTGAAAATTCAAGGGATCAAGGAAGCACCTGTCACCATCTGTGTCACTTGTGATCCTACACGTGGCGGAGACCATGTCCTCGGACGCAATTCCATCCCGGAAACAGATATTATGTCTGTCAGCTGTGCGATCCAAAACATGTGGCTAGCTGCCTACGCAGAAGATTTGGCGATGGGCTGGGTCAGCTTTTACAAGAAGGCAGATGTGCGTCGTATCCTAAACATACCGCCGCATATCGATCCTGTCGCATTGCTGTCGATCGGCTACACGGATCATTATCCAGAACGTCCACTCTTGGAGCTGCACCACTGGAGACAACGCGAGGACCTGCAACAGTTGATTTATCGGGAGCAGTGGGGGAACAAGGCGTAAGCCGCGACGAAAGACAAAAAAAGAAAAGGTTCCCGTTTCGAGCATGGGGACCTTTTTCTTTCAGGAAAGGAATATGAAATGAAAGAGATTCTCTTGAAATACCTTACTAGATTTACAACCCTTTCTGAAAAAGAGCAACGGGCAATCGTTGATGAAATCGTTACGGAGGAGTATAAAAAAGGAACGATACTCCTTCAACAAGGAGATAAACCCACGAAGTGTTATTTTGTATTAAAGGGATGTGTTAGACAGTATTCGATAGATGAATCAGGGAAAGAAGTTACATCCCAATTCTACACGGAAGAACAAACCATTGTGAATCTGGGTCAGCATAAGCTGGATCAGTCATCTGCGTATTTTTTAGCTTGTCTCGAAGACTGTACATTGGTCGTAGGTAATCTTGATACCGTAAGTGACATGTTCAGCAAATACGCACAATTGGAAAGCATGTCACGCAAGATGCTAGAAGAAAACCTTGGCGAGATACAAGATGAGTTCGCTTCCTTTATCGCTTCCACACCCGAAGAGCGGTATAAAACCGTTTTGCAGAAACGCCCTCACTTAATCGATCGTGTGCCCCAGCATCAATTGGCGAGCTACCTGGGCATGACGCCAGAGTCATTAAGTCGGATTAAAAAGAGGACCTCCACTAACAAATCGTAGCGGGTTGTCAGCTTCTTTTGGAGGCTACCCCTCCTTTCAACAGCAGCCAAATCCCAAAGCCCAACTCTCCCGCGATCATTGGCAATTGAAATATAGCTGTTAGCGTCGATATCAGTCCGATATTTTGTGGAAAAAACAATTTGCTTAGGTTGATCACCATATAGCCTACGGAAGCCGCCAACAGTAATAAGCCAATGACCCTCGGGATGTTTTCGGATTGGACAGCCACATAACCGACAAGCATGAGATGCCCGCCAAAGATCATTAATCCAATGGACCAAATTGACTCAAATGCTTGCAAACTAAGCATCATTTGTGCTTGAAGCTGATCGATTGGAATTAGCCCCAATGGCTCCGTACTTTTCGAAAGGAGCAGCACAACAATCAGATTAAGCAAGGCTATTCCCAAAATAGCGGTATAGATCAAACGGAACCAAGCAGCGAGTAGTGACAGGTACGGATTATTCGGCTTGAGGAAGAGATAAAAAGCCCAAGCGACGACGATATCCGTGATTAGGATGATGACCCAACCGAAAATCTCGGCTTTGAACAGCATAGGGGATGACTTGATGTTCTGAAACGTTGCGTTGGCATCTCCTTGCACGACAAGACTTTCATGAGCAAAACCGTACGAAAAAAAGGAAACAAGCACCATGATGAAAAGTGAAATACCAGCAATCAGAGCAGATTTTCTCTGAATCGATGGCTGGATGACTGAGACCGCCATAAGATCCCTCCTACTTTACAATGTAGAGTTTATTGTAGGAGGAACAATAGCGGCGGTCATTGACTTAAATCAATGGAACCTTTTTATGCAAAAAAAAGACCGCCTGATCAACAGGCAGCCCAGAGAAATAGAGGGGGTAGTACGTGATTCACGGTATCTTCCTGACGTACCCGAACACGAAGAAGGTTTCACAATTGACGTGACTCACGAACATGGAACTAGCAAAATGGGAAATTTCACCTGACGTCGAGCCCCTCCTCTATGCCCGAATATACCTAGCTACTCGATTTATATGCGTGGACGCGTCCGATTTGTCGGAATGGCCGCTAGCGGATCATCTGGCCAATAATGCTTGGGATAACGGCCCTTTAAATCTTTTTTCACTTCAAAATACGCATGTGCCCAAAAGCTCGCCAAGTCCCGTGTCACTTGTACCGGACGATGAGCTGGTGAAAGCAGGTGCAATGTCAGTGGTACTCTGCCTCTGCCTATTCTCGGAGAGTCTTGCCAACCAAACAACTCCTGTAGCCGGACCGAGAGCACCGGTGCCACTGGATCGCTGTAATCGACAGGAATTTTGGAACCACTCGGGACGATCACATGAGTTGGAACGTATTCGTCTAGTTGTCTGCGCTGCTCCCATGACAGCATACTCTCCAGCAACGTCGTCACTGACAGCGACTGCAGGTCTTCCTTTCTTTTGAAACCATACACATGGGGAGCGAGCCATTCCCCCAAGGAAGCAAGCAGTGCCTCATCTTCCACATTCGGCCAGCCTTCCTCCAGACGATGCATAAACAGCAAACGCTCGCGATACTGTCTCGCCTGTCGATTCCACGGCAAAATCTCCAAGCCTTCTTCCTTTATTCCTTCCAAAAACGCTGTTAACACCTCATCTGGCGAAGCCTCCGCAGGTATATCCGCCAGCAGGATCGCCCCCAACCGTTTTTGCTTACGGCTGCGAACTGCCCCTGCTGTATGCTCCCACCATACGTTCATTCGTTCGGTAATCTGCATCGCACAATCATTCAACAGCTCGCTTTCTTCCACACTAGCCGCCAGTAATATCCGACTATCTGCGCCTTGGTCATCGAGTTCTGCTGCCACAATATACGGCGAAGCAGTCAATGGTTGATGCACGGAAAAAGCCGCCCCACGCCCATTGCAAAGCAAATAACGTCCATCTGCCCTTCGCTGGGCAATCCGGTCCGGGTACGCAAACGCCAGCAGTCTTCCCGTCGCTTCTGTACGAATGGAATTGTCACCAGACTGATTTTTTGCCCATACCCGCTTGAAGTGAGCCGCCTCTTTCCAAAGTCTTTTGCACGCCCCTACATCAATCGAAAGCTCCACTGCCACACTCTGTTTGTTTGCTACCTGACGAAGCAGTTCAACACGCGTGCGCATATCCGCATCTGCTGACGCTTGGCGCCCCCTCACAATATCTCGTTCTTCCAAGAGGACTGCCAGCTCGCAAGCTAGTTCACCTTGTCCCAGTTCATACGCTTTCTGAATCATGTGGCCTAATCTCGGATGCACACCCATCTCAGTTAGCATTCGTCCATGTGGTGTGATCTGCTTCCGCTCATCTAATGCGCCCAGCTGAAGCAGCAGCTCTTGAGCCTGTGCCATCGCTGCCTTTGGCGGGGGATTCAGCCAATCCAGCTCTTCCGGTGCCCCGACTCCCCACAGAGCCAGCTCCAAAGCGAGTACAGCCAGATCCGCTTCCATGATTTCAGGTGCCTGCTGTGGCATGAGCATGCGATCTTCTTGCTCTGTCCACAGTCGAAAGCAGGCCCCGGGCGCAAGCCGCCCAGCCCTTCCTCGACGTTGGTCTGCAGACGCCCTTGATACCTTTGCTGTTTCCAGTCTCGTCATCCCTGTTCGTGGAGAAAAGCGCGGGACCCGTTTTAATCCACTATCAATCACGATGCGTACACCCTCGACAGTCAAGCTCGTCTCGGCAATAGAGGTGGCGAGGACAATTTTGCGCTCCCCTGTTTTCCCGGGCTGGATCGCCTTATCTTGTTCCTCCTGCGACAAATTTCCGTAAAGAGGCGCAGTCCGTATATTCGTGCCCACACCGCTTTGTTCAAGCAAATCTTGCACCCGGTGAATTTCTTTGGCTCCTGGTAAAAAGACGAGCATATCTCCCTCTTCTTGTCTCAACGCTTGGAAGATCATCTGGACAACTGCTTCCTCCAGACGTCCCTCCATCGGGGAAGTCAAAAAGTGCGTCTCCACCGGGAACATCCTGCCTTTACTACTGATAACAGGAGCATTCCCCAGCAAGGCTGACACGGGCTCAGCATCGAGCGTAGCGGACATCACGAGAATTCGCAGGTCTTCCCGAAACAAGCTTTGTGCCTGAAGACTAAGGGCCAGACCTAAATCCGCGTGCAAATTCCGTTCGTGGAACTCGTCGAAAATAACAAGACCGACATCAGATAGCTCCGGATCATCCTGTAGCATTCTCGTTAAAATTCCTTCTGTAATCACTTCAATCCGAGTGCCTGGACCTACTCTTGATTCACGCTTGACCCGGTATCCGACCGTTTGTCCAACTTCTTCCCCCAGCAAGGCAGCCATGTAGGTAGCAGCTTGACGTGCGGCCAGTCTGCGTGGCACCAGCATCACAATTCGTCGATTGTGTAACCAAGCTTCTTCACGCAAGGCCAGTGGTACCCGCGTCGTCTTCCCCGCACCCGGAGCAGCGACCAACACTGCGTTTGTCCCTTTGCGCAGCGTGTCTACCAGCTCTGGCAATACTTCATTTATCGGCAATGCATTCATGTTTTCACCTCATACGAGCAATCATCCCTATTCATCATACACGATACAGGGATGTAGAATGAGTGTGGATCGCAAACAAAAATGACTGAATAATCATTCAATAGTATAATGATTCCATCACTATGGGAGGTGTGCGGTATGATTCACATTCATCATCATGAAGACGTGGCATGTCTAGAAGGGATTGTTCGTGTAGGGGATTGGGAATCAGGGATTACTGTTTATGTGACGGATGGCATGCTGGTTGATACTGGCCCGAAAGTACTCGAGCAAGCTCTCGTTCACAGGTTTCAGGAAGCCTCGTTTGATTCAGTCGTACTGACGCACAGCCATGAAGACCATGTCGGAACCGCCTCGTGGATTGCCCAGAATAAACAGGTCCCTCTTTTCATTCACGAAAAAGGAATGGACATTTGCTCCCAAAAAGCACACTACCCTTTCTATCGTAAGCTTACTTGGGGGATTCGCTATCCGTTTGTGGCCCAACCTTTGGGTGACATCCATCACTCTCGCTCCATCGAATGGAAAGTGCTTGATACCCCCGGCCATGCCCAAGACCATATAGCCTTATTGGACGAAAGGACTGGTCGCTTGTTCTGTGGCGATCTTTTTATGGGTGTGAAAACGAAGGTCATATTACGAGAAGAATCGATCCCCACCTTGATGAATTCCCTTCGTACGGTTCTCGCTTGTGACTTCAAGTCGATCTTTTGCGCCCATTCCGGCTATCATCCAGACGGGAAAACACGCTTGCAACAAAAGCTGGAGCATTTGGAGAATCTGTCTGGGGAAATCCTGCATTTCCATAGCAAAGGGCTTTCTCCCCATGAAATTAACAAGCAACTGTTTCCTTCTAAACCGCCGATCATCGCGGCTTCATCTGGCGAGTTTGACTCGTTGCATATCGTCACATCTGTTCTTGCAGAACACCTTCCTTTTCCAGCACCGGATAGTATACTAGAAGGATAATCCTTACCATTTGATAGAAAAAAGAGAGGAGAACATATGAAAGTCATCACGGTGTTACTTGCACTCATTCTGGGATTATCTAGTATTTATCCTGCGGTTTCTCATGCTGCACCGAAATTTAATGATGTCGATCCAAAGAAATACGGCTGGGCCATGAATTCGATCTCCTTCATGGTAGATAAGGGTGTGGTGAGCGGTTATCCTGACGGTCGCTTCCAGCCTGAAAGATTGGTCGACAAGGCAGAAATGACTGTTATGATCTATCGCCTGTTTGATCGTTACAGACCGTACAAAGCTAACCAAAAGACAGATTATGGCGACTATCACATCGAGCGATTTGCCGACGTGCCAAAAAATCACTGGGCGTACACGGAGATCAGCTCGATTGTCACACGAGACTGGTGGAACGCTGTCCGCTATTCGTCCCATGGCTACTTTTATTTCCCAGACACGAAACTAAATCGAATTGGTGCGGCAAACGTCCTGCCCGTCTTTATGTTAGAAAACCAAGACATTCCAGCGGCAGAGGTCTTACAAATCCTCTCTACCATGCGGGATATTCCCATCATCTTGAGTCAGTATTCGCTTGACCCAAATTCGCCTGAAGACTTTTTCCAGGAGGATGGTCGGTACAACGAAGATGGGAGAGACCAAACGAACATCCTCTATCCGCTTCTCTTTGGCCAAGATGGCGATGAAATATTGTTTACGGATGACTACAGTGGAATCCTAGGAACCAATCTCGCCCTCTTGCAAAAAACAGGGATCATGACTGCATGGAACGGCAAGTTCGAGGGTCGAGAAATGCTGACTCGCGCAGAGGCTGTCACTATTTTGCACAGATTTTATAACTATTTGAAGCAAACAGGCACACTCAGCCAATACTCGAGCAAATGAAAAACCTCCATCCCGGAGGTTTTTTTGCGAATCCCTATTCTTTGTCGATCGGATTGCTGATACGATCATCATACGGATCGAAATAAATATGTCCATTGGAGCTAATCACGGCGTAATTCACTTCCGCGATGCTCAAGCCTTTTTTGCCCACCTGTGAGAGTAGCCACTCGATGGTTAGGCTATGTTGGCGTAGGTTGCTCTGGATGATTTGGCCATCCATGATCAATTCAATCGGGAATGTCTGCCTGTTCCCCATTTTCAGTTTCAAATCTCCGCGAGTAACAGGCAAAAACTGCGGTTTTCGCAGAATTGATACCTCTCCGTTCAACTCCAGCACAGCATATTGAACTTCTTCGATATTAAAAATGTTTCTTTCCCGCAGTTCTTGATTCAGCGTATCCAACGTCAGCTTCAGCTTGCGCATGTTATCTTCGAGAATTCTTCCATCCTGGATGATTACCGTCGGCTGGCCCGAAAACCATTTTCGCATCTTCCGGTTTTTCAGAGAGACGATCATCAACAAATAGGCGATACCACTAAAAGTGAGTAACGTCACGATCAAGTGCGATATTTTGACCATGTTGTTAAAGGCAAGATTTGCTGTCAGCGCCCCCAAAGTAATCGCCGCAACAAAGTCGTGATACGTCATTTGCGCGATCGTCTGCTTGCCCAACATCCTTGTAATGATCATCATGATAGCAAAAGCCAGCACTGCTCTCGCAACCATTTCCACAATAGACTCCATGCTCCACCCCAAGGATGACGAAATTTGCACCACACCCCAATTATAGCCATGTTTATCATTGGAAAACCTATCATGACTGCTTGGGCATACAGACTTTTCCTCCAAATTCTTCTACAATAGATAAAAATCATACCTGTAGAAAGGAATGAAGTGATATGGCGATCAAAAAACTGGAGCATGTGGGTTTGATGGTAAAAGATTTGGAGACCTCGATTACCTTTTACACCGAAGTGATTGGGATGGAGCTAAAAGGAAAGCTCGCTCATTCCAACGGAGTCATTACCCTTGCTTTTCTTGGATTTCCGGGAAGCACAGAGACAGAGCTGGAGCTCATTCACGGATATAGCGATTCGCTGCCGATAGAGGGCAAGGTCCACCACCTTGCGTTTGCTGTGGACAACCTCGAAGCTGAAATCGACCGTTTGAAGCAACTACATGTATCTTTTATCGATCAGGAAATAACCACATTGCCAAACGGTTCGCGTTATATGTTCTTCAAAGGTCCCGATGGGGAATGGCTGGAGCTGTTTGAAAGCACAAGAACGTAGAGGGAAAAGATTCGCCTTTTCCTTCTACGCCCCCTCTTCTTCTATTCTACTTTGATCTCTTTTCTACGTCCCATATACCACTGATAAAACCCTTCTGCCAACTCTATCGGCACATCTGTTACCCCTTTATGACTCACGGGTTTGGCGCGATTGACCGTTTTGATCGAAGCAAGTCCTAGCTGCTTTTGCAGGAGACCTCTTTTGACGTTGACCTCTATGATCTTCTCTCGTTTTGACACAAATAAAGTCGTGGTAAGGCTCCCTGTTTGGAACTGAATAAAGTGATCATTCAAGGTGTATCGCGTGTTGGTAAATTCAATGACTTCGAAGGCCAGAATGAGCAGTGTCAACGCAATGGATATAACCCACCACGCTTGCTCCCACCCCCAAATATTCGGCTTGAAATAGGAAAGCACACCTGTGCCTATGATCCAAATCCAGCTCGATCTGACCAAGCGAATCCATAATGATTTTTGAGGGAGACTCGTCATTTCTTCCGTCACTTCATACGCAGGCAATATTTCTGAGATCATCTCATACGCACGTTTTACCGGTAAAAATGGATAGAGTGAGCTGACATCCTGTTTATCTTTATCCGAATCACTATCCCCGCCGACAACAGTCAGCTTGACTTCGGCGAGGCCCAACATGCGCTTTAACAAGGATTGTTTGATTTTAATCGCTTGCACTCTCTCTTTTGCGATCGAAAAAGCTGTTTCTTCGATGACTCCTTTGGCAATGTAAATCCGCTCGTGATCCGACGAAATCTCATATTTTCCGTAACGAATATAGGTCGTGACCATGCCGAATACGATGGATAGGACGAGAAGTCCAACGGCTGTCAGCGTGATCCATGTCCACGAGCTCGTAATAAGCGAATAAATACCTACTACCTGCTCCTCCACGTCGATATATTCGGTGAGCTTGAAATATGCCCATACCAGTAACGTAATCATCCCGAGGAAGCTGAGAGAAGTGAAGGAAGCCTTGATAATCTCTTTTTTCGTTGGCGTAAAATGAATGATTCGCTCAGGAGTGGTATACGGCGTACTGATTTCCTCTGAAGAGGTCGCGTCACCTTCTTTCCCTTTAGCTCCAGCATCCAGTCGATCCGCTTCGATTACAGAAATCACCGCGAATTCGACGCTAGAATCATCCCCAACCATCCCTGTCTCAAACCGGATAGAAGTCACTTTAAAAATCCGGTGCAGCAAGGTCGTATGTCGATTGACGTTTTGGATTTTGGTAAAGGGGATCGTTTGCTTTGTCTTCGTAAAAATTCCTTCGTATAGATGGAAAGCCGTATCATCCAGCCTATACTTGTACGAAATCCATTTCAAAACCAGATAGACCAGCATCCCTACTACATAGATGTAAAAAACAATTCTCCCGTACGTAATGAATGCGTTCGTCGAGTCATAATTGAACACAAACAAAATCAACGCAGGAAAAAACAGATGCTTTACTTGAGTGATGAGATCAAAAAGGATATTTAGTGGATGGTATCGTTTTGCTTCCATCACTACTCCACTTCCTTTAATTTGGCGTAGTGAGCAATCTGTTCTCTTAATTGAGAAGCGACATCTCCCGGCAGTCCTGGAATCTCGTGCGAGGAGCCCATTGTTTTTATCGAGATGGTGTACAGCCCGTACTTTCGTAAAATCGGTCCTTGTTTCGATGAGACTGCTTGGATTTTCGTCATGGGGACAAGGAAATGTCTCTCTATGATCACCCCGAATTTCATTTGCAGGAAATCTTCGTCGATATCATACCGCCAGCTTTTATATAAAAAATACGGCTCGACAAACGACCAAATCGTCGCGATCACACCGATAACGAGCAATCCATGCAAACTCCATCCGATCCATTCCTTCCAAGCAAAACGATCATCTAGATAATAGAGGACGGCCAAAATAACTAACCCGATCACAACCGTGATCCCCTCGGTAATAAGCTGTACTTTGAACGCATCCTTGGACAAGCATTTTTGCGGTGCGTTGATTGGAGATGGCATATCATCACTCCTGTATGTTAATTACGCTATCAATTCGCTCTTTATTTCATACGTAAAACAATCCGCCCGGTTTCTACGGACGAATCGTCAATTTTTCATGCAGCAAACGAATACTCTTATGCCGTTCGAATCATACTAAATGATGGAGAAAACGGCTTGTATAAATTATCACATTATAATCATTATAAAAAACTTGACTTACTGAATCATTTATTAAATAATAATCATTGTAAATTATATTCAAGCATGCCTCGTAACGCATGTCCTGAATATGTACTATACAAAAAAACATATAAAGGAGCTAACACTATGTCACTCATCGGAACTGAAGTATTGCCTTTCAAAGCACAAGCATTCCAAAAAGGTAAATTCCTCGAAGTAACAGAAGCAAACTTCAAAGGTCAATGGAGCGTAGTATGCTTCTACCCAGCAGACTTTACTTTCGTTTGCCCTACTGAACTTGAAGATCTGCAAAACCAATATGCAACTTTGAAAGAACTCGGTGTTGAAGTATACTCCGTTTCCACAGATACGCACTTCACTCATAAAGCATGGCACGCAAGCTCTGAAGCAATTGGTAAAGTAGAATACATCATGATCGGCGATCCTTCCCATGTTATCTCCCGCAACTTCGATGTATTGATCGAAGCTGAAGGTCTGGCAGATCGCGGTACATTCATCATCGACCCAGACGGTGTCGTTCAAGCTGTTGAGATTACTGCAGGTGGCATTGGCCGTGATGCAAGTGCTCTGATCAACAAAATCAAAGCAGCACAATATGTTCGCAACAATCCAGGTGAAGTTTGCCCAGCAAAATGGCAAGAAGGTGGCAAAACACTGAAACCAAGCCTTGATCTCGTAGGCAAAATTTAAGGTGTGATATAAAATGGCCCTTGACCAAGAAATCAAAGCGCAACTAGAACAATATCTCGAGCTCTTGGAAGGCGATATTGTACTCAAAGTCAGTGCAGGCACCGATGAGGCATCTTCTGAGATGCTTGCACTGATTGATGAGTTAGCCAGCATGTCTTTGAGGATCAGTGTGGAGAAAGCAGAACTAACTCGCACACCTAGCTTTAGCGTAAACCGTGTCGGTGAAGATACTGGCGTCGTTTTTGCTGGTACTCCACTGGGTCACGAATTTACTTCCTTGGTATTGGCTCTCTTGCAAGTTAGCGGAAGAGCTCCAAAGGTCGAGCAAAGTGTCATTGATCAAATCAAAGACCTTCGTGGTGAATATAAGTTCGAAACTTACATCAGCTTGAGTTGCCACAATTGTCCAGATGTTGTCCAAGCTCTGAACTTGATGAGTATCTTCAATCCTGGTATTACTCATACAATGATTGACGGTGCCGTATTCAAGGACGAGGTAGAGAGCAAAAACGTGATGGCTGTGCCAAGCGTTTTCCTCAATGGTGAATTTTTCGAAAGCGGTCGTATGACAGTGGAAGAAATTCTTGCCAAGCTGGGTTCTGCTCCAGACGCATCTGAGTTTGACAATAAAGATCCTTATGATGTGCTTGTTGTCGGCGGTGGCCCAGCAGGTGCAAGTGCGGCGATCTATGCAGCACGCAAAGGGATTCGTACTGGTCTCGTTGCTGAACGCCTTGGCGGTCAAGTCAATGACACTTTGGGCATTGAGAACTTCATCAGTGTGAAATACATTGAAGGTCCTCAGCTCGCAGCCAACTTGGAGAAGCAAGTAAAAGAGTATGGCATTGATGTCATGAAGCTGCAACGTGCCAAGCGTTTAGAGAAGAAGGATTTAATCGAAATTGAACTTGAAAACGGCGCTGTTCTGAAGAGTAAGACAGTCATCTTGTCGACAGGTGCTCGTTGGCGGAATCTGGGTGTACCAGGTGAAGCAGAGTTCAAGAACAAGGGTGTAGCTTATTGCCCTCACTGCGATGGTCCTTTGTTCATAGGCAAAGATGTTGCAGTTGTTGGTGGCGGTAATTCAGGTGTGGAAGCAGCGATTGATCTCGCAGGTATTGTGAAACATGTAACGGTTCTGGAATTCTCGCCAGAACTGAAAGCTGACGCGGTATTGCAAGATCGTCTCTACAGTCTGCCAAATGTCACTGTACTTAAAAACGTTCAAACCAAAGAAATTACGGGTACTGATAAAGTAAACGGCATTTCTTACATCGAACGTGAGACAGGTGAAACCAAGCACATTGAATTGCAAGGTGTGTTTGTACAGATCGGTCTGGTACCGAATACAGATTGGTTGGGAGACACGATTGAGCGCACTCGCTTTGGTGAGATCGTGGTAGACAGCCATGGTTCGACAAACATCCCTGGTGTTTTTGCAGCCGGTGATTGCACAAATAGTGCTTATAAACAGATCATCATTTCGATGGGATCTGGTGCTACTGCGGCTTTGGGAGCTTTCGATTATCTCATCCGCAACTAAAAACAAAGCCACTCCTTCTCAAGGGAGTGGCTTTGTTCATTTATTCGGTTATTGGGTACCCACATTGATAAACGGAGTAGCTCCACCCGTCACGTTCGGCAGCTTTCCATCCCATTTGCGGATCGCTTCGAGTTGCGCCTCAATCTGTCTGAGCTGAATCAGCTCTGGCGTAACCTCTTGCTTTTGCAGGCGCAGTGCTTGTGCCTGTGCTTCTGCTCTCGTAATTTCTTGCTCTTTCTCGATCTTGATCCGCTCCAGATCCAGCTTCGATTTGAGCGCTTGCTGCTCGGCTACCTGCTTGGATTCAATGGCGCGGTTGAATTCATCACTGAAAGTAAACTCGCGAATATTGATTTCGTCGAGGATGATGTTATAGTTTGCCAGCTTTTTATGCAGAACTTCTTTTACCTTTTGGCTGACCTCTGAACGCTTGGATACCAGTTCTTCTGCTGTGTATTGAGCGGTAACGGCTTTAAATGATTCGGCAATGGCAGGATCAACAATTCGGCTATTGTACTCTAATCCCACTTGCTGATACAGTTTGTTGACACTTTCTGCATCCAAATGATGGTTAACGGCAATCGTCGTAGATACGGTTTGCAAGTCACGTGAAGCAGAAGTCTGACTCATTTCTGATTTTTGTACCCGCACTTCCATCGGCACCACGGTTTGGATGAACGGAATTTTAAAATGCATGCCCTCTTGCAGCACTTTTGGCTGTACCGCTCCCAGTTGCAGCACAACTCCACTGTGCCCTGCGGAAATAATCGTAAAAGATTGCGTGCCAAGCAAGACCAACACAACCAGTACCACAATCGTTGCGATCAGCTTTCCTCCTGCTTGAAAGGGACTCATTTTTACAACATTTTTGTCGCTCATACTCGTCCTCCCTCTATCTATACATGCTCATTCATTTATACGAGGGAGTGGGCTATAAGTTTCAAGAAATTTATGAAAAATACATGTCATGAACGCTCTGCTTTCGATGCTTCTAAAAGAACATGTGCCATACGCTCTGCCTCGATTTTGCATAGCTCAAATTCAACTTCACCAGATACATGCGAAATCAATTGAATGACTTCCTCACAACCGTGATTGCATATTAAAAACTGTCCCCACCGCACTTCCGCCCGTGGTACCTTGCGAGCGGAAAAGCCGCTTTGAAAGCCACCAAGACTCATATCAATGCACATCTCCTATCCGAAAAACAAATCTACAATATTCATCGTTGACGAAGAATTCTGTTTATACATCTCACTATAACCGCAATTCACACAGCTGATCACATCATACACCTGGTACTGAACATTCAACATGCGCGATAAGCCACCGCCTGTAGCTGACATCTGTGTCACAGTTGTACGCGTGCAGCCGCATTTTATACATCCTCTGCGTCCACTGTTACGATTTGACGTAGCTCTCTCTTGCCTTGTACACCTGCACTGGTTATTTTGATCCAGATTTTCGTTGCATATTCCGCATGCTCCCAACATCTTACCACCTCAACTCATTCGATTATCCACAGTCCCCTCATCATACCCTTTATTTGGAAAACAAGGCAAAGAAGATTGTTGAAGGAACTCCTCTTTCTCACTACTATAGAGACAAGAAGGGAGATGATTCATATGCTACACCCTTATGTACGAAGAGCCGATTACGGCTCTGAGCAAAGAGTTCCCCTTTCTCTTGGTTCAGAGCCTTCCCGATATTGAGTTGAGGATCTCTTTGCTCATCTATATACGCACATCACGCTATATAGATAGGAGCAAAGCACATGAAATACAAAAATGCACAAGACCTCTTGCCAGACGATCTGCTGCGGCAAATTCAACATTATGTACAAGGAAGTTACTTGTACATCCCGATCCACCACGAAAATAAGCGACAATGGGGCTCCTCCACAGACACAAAGCAATGGCTAAACGAGCGCAATCAAGCGATTTTGCAAGCCTATCGCGAAGGGGCTTCTGTCAAAATGCTCGCCCGGAAGCATTACTTGACCGAACACAGTATTCGACGCATTATACGTGGACATAAATGAGACAGAGAAAAGGTCGACCGTGTGTCTATTTCCCAATTGCGTTACACTCCTTTTTAAGATCAGCCAGTCAGGAGGGACAACGTATGAACCAGATTCACTTTCTCGACATTTCGTTTATGTACAATGGATCTGCACAGGTCATTACCCCGGTGCTGTTGCAGGATGAGCATGAAATGATCCTTGTGGACTGTGGTTATCCGGACTTTTTGCCACTGCTTCAGGAGGCCGCACACAAGCAACAGCTTACGCTCGACGACCTAACGAAGGTCATTGTTACGCATCACGATATGGATCACATCGGTTCTTTGGCAGCGTTAAAAAGAACCGATCCGCACCTCGAAATCATCGCTTATGAAACCGAAGCACCATACATCACCGGACAAAAAACATCTTTGCGATTGGAGCAGGCGCAAGCAACACAGGACCATCTGTCGTCGGATGAAAAGCAGCACGCTAAGGAATTTATTCGCTTTTTGCAGTCCATTGAGCCCACTACGGTTGATAAAACCGTAACGAATCATGAACGTCTACCTTGGTGCGGAGGAATCGAGGTCATTCACACACCTGGACATATGCCGGGACATATATCGTTATATTTGATCCCAAGCAAAACGCTGATTGCCGGAGATGCTGTTGTGATCGAAAACGGTAGACTCGAAATCGCCAATCCGGCCTATACGATGGATATGCAGGAAGCGATTCGCTCTGTCCGCCACTTACTCGAATATGACATCGAGCAGTTGATTTGCTATCACGGTGGATTGTTTCAGGGGGATGTCAAGCAAGCGCTGCGGGAGCTACTCCAAGCCTACGACCCGACCCAGGAGGTTTTGAACGGATGAAACAGAACAAATACGATGAGCAAGGTTTTTTCATCAAATACAGTCAAATGGCTCGTTCGGTTGAGGGACTGAACGCCGCGGGAGAATGGCACGCGTTTCGGGAGCTACTGCCTTCCCTTCACGAGAAAAAAGTGCTCGATCTAGGCTGTGGCTTCGGCTGGCACTGCCGATATGCGCGTGAGCAACAGGCCCGCTCCGTTGTGGGTGTGGACCTTTCCGAAAAAATGCTGGCGCGTGCCAGAGAGACGACAACTGATCCCGCCATCGAGTATCTGCGTCTTCCGATTGAAGATATCGATTTTGCTTCAGAGGAATTCGACGTCGTCATCAGCTCCTTGGCCATCCATTATGTGGAGCGCTTTGACCTGCTTTGCCAACGTGTTTATCACTGTCTTGCTCCTGGAGGTCCCTTCGTTTTCTCCGTGGAGCATCCCGTCTTCACTGCTCTCCCTGAACAAGACTGGCATTACGGACCTCAAGGCGAACGCTTGCACTGGCCAGTGGACAACTACCAGCAGGAAGGCATCCGGCAAACCACCTTTCTGGATCATGAAGTCATCAAGTATCATCGAACGTTTTCGAGCTATATGAACGATCTCCTTGCTGCCGGATTTCACCTAACAAAAGTCGCTGAACCTGGTCCTCCTGAAGAAATGCTGGATATACCTGGGATGCGAGACGAAATCCGTCGGCCGATCTTCTTGTTGATCGCCGCCAGCAAACAAGCATCCTAACCAATAAAAAAAGCACCCCGTCATCCACATCATTTCCGTGTTTGGACGGGGTGCTCTGTTATTCCCCAGCAGCCTCCAGATTTTTAAACTGGTTGTAAAACAGTTGATAATAGGTACCTTTTTGCTCGATAAGTTCGTCATGACTGCCTTTTTCCACGATCTCTCCCCGATCCACAACCATAATCGTGTCGGCATCCCGAATTGTACCCAGCCTATGCGCAATCACAAAGCTCGTACGCCCCTCCATAATAGTAAGGAGCGCATCCTGGATATTCAGCTCTGTGCGTGTGTCGATGCTGCTTGTCGCCTCGTCGAGTATCAGCAGCGACGGCTTGGCGAGTATGACACGGGCTATCGCCAAAAGCTGACGTTGTCCCTGACTCAGGTTGCCCCCATTTTCCGTCAGCATCGTATCATAGCGCATCGGGAGTCGATTGATGAACACGTCCGCATTTGCCATTTTCGCAGCGGCTACTACCTCCGTATCTGCCGCATCCGGCTTGCCGTACATAATATTCTCCTTGATGGTACCGGAAAACAAGTACGTATCCTGCAAAACAAAGCCAAAGCTGCGCCGCAAGCTGTCCCGGGAATACTCTCGAATGTCTTTTCCATCCAAATATATCGTTCCTGAGGTCACATCGTAAAACCGCGTGAGCAAATTCACGATGGTGGTCTTGCCTGCACCCGTCGGTCCGACTAACGAGATGGTGCTCCCTGCCTGTGCCTCGAAGCTGATATTTTTCAAAATCAATTGATCCGAACGATAGCCGAAGCTAACCTGATCAAAGACGACGTGACCCTTGGGATGTGCAAGCACAGTGGCACCCGGATAATCCAATGGCTCCTCTTGTTCATCCAATACCTCAAACACACGCTCCGCGCCAGCAACACCGGATTGAAGCACATTGAAAATGTTCGCGAGGTCGTTCAGCGGACGAACAAACTGTCGGGAATAACTGAGAAAGCTCGCAATAACACCGACTGTGATCAATCCTTTTACAGCGAGAACGCCTCCTACAATCGCCACCATGGCAAAGCCGAGGTTGTTAATCACGTTCATGATCGGCATGAGAAAGCCTGTCCATACCTGTGCCTTCATCCCGATCTTGCAGAGCCGGTCATTGATCGTCGTAAAGTCCTCAATGGCCTTTTGCTCATAATTGAAGGCCTGCACCACCTGAATGCCAGAAATCGTCTCTTCAATGTGCCCGTTCAGCTTGCCCAGCTCCATCTGCTGATTTTTGAACAGTACACTTGTTCGTTTGGCAATCGTGCGTGTGAGCAGAAACACGAGTGGCACCGTGATCAAGCATGCGAGTGTCAGGATCGGAGACAAGACGAGCATCATCACCAGCGAACCAAGTAACACGATTCCCCCTGACATCAACTGCGTTGTGGATTGAGAGATGGAGTTGCTGACGTTGTCGATATCATTCGTGAGCCTGCTCATTAACTCCCCGTGCGTACGCTCATCGAAATAAGCAATCGGCAGCTTTTGCAGCTTGTCAAAAAGGGCTTGCCTCAGATTCGTGACGATCCGTTGCGAGATGCCTGCCATCAACCAGCTTTGCAAAAACGTCAACGCCCCATCCAAGATGTAAGAGCCGAGCAAGGCAAGAATGATGATAGACAAAAAGCTAAGAGCTTCCTCGCCACCTGTCATCGCATCAATCGACTTTCCGATCAAATATGGCGCAGACAGCATGAGTAATGCATCGACAAAAACAATGACAAATACAATCGGCAGCAGCTTTTTTTCTTTGCCAAAAGCTTGCCAGAGCCTTTTTAGCGTACCTGAAAAATTCTTGGGCTTACTCACTGGACCTCTGGCAGCACCATGTCCAAACCCTCGGCCAGGTCTCGGTGAAAAGACCGGTTGTTGCTTCTGTTGACTCACCTTACTTCACCTCCCGGCCGATTTGTGACTGAAAGATTTCCTGATAGACCTGGCAAGAGGTCATCAGTTCGTCATGCGGACCGATGCCAGCGACTTCTCCATTGTCGAGCACGATGATTTTATCCGCATCCATGACAGACGTAATCCGCTGTGCGATCAAGATGCAAGTGAGGCCAGCCGCATAGGCTCGGAGCGCATCCTTAATCTTCCCTTCTGTCGCCACATCTACCGCGCTGGTACTGTCGTCGAGAATGAGGATTTCCGGCTTTTTCACCAAGGCTCTGGCTATAGAAATACGCTGCTTTTGCCCTCCAGAGAAGTTGACTCCTCCCTGCCCTACGCGTGTCTCATAGCCTTCAGGAGTGGCGGAGATGAACTCGTGAGCCTGTGCCATGCGTGCCGCTAGCTCGACCTCCTCGTGGCTCGCCTCTGCCTTGCCCCAACGAATGTTTTCCATCACCGTGCCTGTAAACAGCATCGTTTTTTGCGGTACGATCGCCATTTTTTCACGTAATCGCTTGGGTTCGATGTCTCGTACATCCATGCCATCTACCCGAATCGTGCCTTCCGTTACATCATAAAACCGTGGAATCAAGCCAACCAAACTGCTTTTTCCAGCGCCTGTCGACCCGATAATCCCGACGGTCTCTCCAGGCAGACAAGTAAACGAAATCTGCTTGAGTACTGGCTGACCGCCACCTCCGTCATACGAGAAGCTGACCTGTTCGAAGTCGATACGTCCCTTTTTGCCTGCAAGCTCATGAGGTTGTTCCTCTTTCCAGCTCATTTGGTTTTCTTCAGCAAATACTTCTCCGATGCGACCTGCCGATGCTTTGGCCCGCACGAACATGTTAAATACCAAGGAAATCATCATGAGTGAAAACAGAATTTGCGTCATGTAGTTCGTAAACGCGATGATATGACCGACTTCGATGCTACCTTGTTCTACGCCAAGACCCCCAAGCCAGAGGACCGCGACAATTCCGAGATTCATCGTCAGCATGATCGCGGGACTGAAGATGGACATAACCCGCGTAGCCGATACCGATTTGGATTGCAGTTCTTCGTTTGCCCGTGTAAACTTGCCACGCTCAAAATCAAAGCGATTGAATGCCTTAACGACTCGTACGCCAGATAAATACTCACGCATCGCACCGTTCACCCGGTCAAGTGCTTGTTGCACCTTCAGAAAAAACGGAAAACCAATTTTCATGTTCAAGAAAATAAACAATCCCACAATAGGTACGACAATTGCGAGAATCACAGCTAAATTCAAGTTCAATTGGGTTGCCATAAACAACCCGCCAATGCACATCAAAGGCGCCTTGACGAATATTCGCATCATGCCGTTCACAAACATCTGCACTTGATTGACGTCATTGGTCAGACGTGTCACGAGCGAGGCTCTGTCGAACTTGTTCAAGTTTTCAAAGGATAAGGACTGCACTTTTGAAAACAAATCTGCGCGCAGCTGCGCACCAAAGTTTTGCGAAACGTATGTGGCCAGCACATTGCGGATCGATGCCGCGACTGCCCCCAACGCCGTAACGAGCAGCATCAGCCCGCCTGTCTTGAGCACGTAGTCCATATCCCGGTTTGCTACACCCGTATCGATAATGTGCGACAGGATCGTCGGCTGCAAAAGATCACATACCGCCTCCAAAGCTAAGAAAAACATGGAAATCCCGGCGACTACGCCGTATTTTTTTATGTAGGTTGTGTAAAAGCGCATCCGTTCACCCCATCTGTGTTCTTACGTACAAGATAACGCTTAGCTAGCGAAATGTCACGAGTGATTGTCAAAAGGAAAGTGTGGGGGCTTACAGGTTTTTCCTAGCATCGTCGTCGAAATCATAGGCGATCAATTTTTGCTCGAATGGGAGATGAAAGGATGGCTCAATCACTGTTAAAAGGCATGGAAGGGGTTTTTATACCCGTTACTAACCCGGGTGCATCTGCAAAATGGTATGAAGAAAAGCTTGGGTGCAGACCTTTGTTTGTGGAAGAGGAAGCGATTACGATGCGGATTTCTGATGAATCAAGCACCCTGATCTGTCTCGTCCGCGTAGAGAACCATCAGCCGATGACATTTCCGGAAAATCGTTTTGGTGTCGGCAAATACTATAATTTTCTACCCGCGGACATTGAGGCTGCACATCAACTATTAACAGAGCGTGGAGTGATGGTAACGCCGATTGATGAATTTGGGTCTACGAAGGTGCTGACGTTTTTTGACCCAGACGGGAATCCGCTTGGAATGTGCCAGTACTGACAAAAAAGGGCAAAAAGCTGGAATCACTTTTTCGATCCCCTGCTTTTTGCCCTCATTTCGTTTACTCGGTCTTTTATTCCTGTGGAACAGCGCCTTGATCCATATACAAGAACTCCCACAGATGGCCATCCAAATCTTGAAAGCTCCAGCTGTACATGAAGCCGTGGTCAACCGGGTCTTTCGATGGAGTGGCGCCCGCAGCTAATGCTTTGTTTACAATCTCATCGACCTGCTCTTTGCTGTCCGCCGACAACGCGACAATTACTTCGGTGCTTCTCGTTGCATCCGTCAGCTCTTTTTTCGTAAACGTTTGGAAAAACTCTTCGACGAGCAGCATGGCAAAAATGTTTTCACCGATCACCAGGCATGCTGCATTTTGATCCGTAAATTGCGGGTTGAATTCATAGCCGATTGCTGTAAAGAAGTCGATCGATTTGTTGAGGTCTTTCACCGGTAAATTGACGAAAATCTGTTTGGATTGCAATGCCATGTGTACTTCCTCCTCGGGTTTGTTTTTCCTTGATGTCTATATCCTAGCATTTCTGATTGCCCGAGGCTTCTTATGGATTGCTATTTTGCCACGAAGGTATGTGGCTTCCCTATTGAGTTTCTATGCCGATGGACACTCAGAATGAGACCGAGGACAGCGAAATGAGCTAAAGCAGTTCCTATTCTGCTATAGCTGAGAAAAGGAATTTCAAGTTGTGCGATTGGCACCATGCCTGTTGACATCAGCAGAGGCCATAAGAAGTACACCGAGAATAAAGGAACGATGCTGATTATGAGATGCTTGCCATATGGCTCGTCCACTTCCTTGACGACCCGAACCAGTCTCATCATAAACAGGGTAACGGCTAACAAGATCAAGAGTCCAGCAATCCAGCCATAGCTATAGATTAAATACGTGAACTTGAAATCGGAGTCTATTTGAGGGAATTGTAAAGACGCACCGAAGCCCTTTCCCCAAAAACCTGCCGAGCGAATCGTATCCATCGCTAAGAGATAAAAATAACCGCCTCCTTCAGGATCTTTCATCGGTTGCATCCAGTCCAACAACTTATCAAAAGTGTGGTAATCCAATAACAAGGCAGCTAGATAAGCACCAACAGACGTGATGTAAAGGGGGAGCTTTTCTTTCTTAACTGTCTTCGTGTACATCAAGAGTACAACAAAACCAAATAAGTAAAGCTTAAGATTCAAATACTGTTGCGTCATCAGCAAAAATATAGTTGGCAGAAAAACAAACACAATCAGCTTAGAAGCAGTGCTCCGGAAGCGCCACGCCCTCGTAAGGAGCATACCTGCGACGCTGACGAGAAACAAATACATAGAAATCGTTCCAAAATCAGAAATCCCGAAACGATTGAAATGCACAATCACCCTTCCATAAACTGAATATTCATACCAAATAACAAAAAGAAAAACGCCTACAGTCAGCACGTATACATGCAATGAATATGCCAATAGCTTGCGATAGTCTGTAAAAGCCACCACAAGCATCACCCCGATACCCAGTAGGGCTGAAAGCCAATACTTGTCCAGCTTTTCCTCAAAGAAATTGACCGGAGTTCCATACATCGTAAACAGACCAACAGCCAGAAAAGCCATCACATACACTAGAATTCTCCACTCCACTCTGGGCTTATAAATCTGATGCAGCTGCTTCCCAACCGCAGCAGAATCCCCCATTTGCAAAATGGCTTGCCTTACCGCTTCTTCCTCTCGTGTCCCCTCTTCCATCTGCTCATCCATCAAATCTAACAGGTGACTTTCCAGCTCATCCCGAATTCTGCGATGCATTTCCGTTACCCGCACATGGCGACATACTTGATCGAGATAGTCTGCAATCAATGGATGTGTATTCGTCTGCTTCATGCTCTTCCCTCTCCCAGCACCCGATCAATCCCATCGCGGAACGTATGCCACTCGAGCTTTTTCTCCTTCAATTGCCCGCGACCTTCTGCCGTAATCCGATAGTATTTGCGTTTTCTTCCATCCTTTTCATCCCAATACGCTTCCACGTAACGCTCTGCTTCTAGCGCATGCAGGATCGGATACAGCGTCCCTTCTTTTAATGTAAACAGACCATTTGACTCCTTCTCGATGGCTTTCGCGATCTCATACCCGTACATTTCCTTTCGATCCAGCATCGTCAAGATCAGGATCACGGTACTGCCTTTTAAAAGCTCCTTATTGATTTTCATAGAACCTCCCGATTTAACCGCATATACCTAGATAAACAATACATCATAAATCTATGTATACGATTCTATCATCCAAATCTTGTAAGATCAACACATGTGTAACATTCAGCTTTCGAGAAACGTCTACCTTCTACAGATAAAAAATGGAAAGAGAAAGTGATTCTACCTATGAAAAAGACCAAATACGTCAACATTCTGTTAGCCCTAAGCCTTACTCTATCAATCGTTCCTTCTGTCGCACATTCCGAAAATGCCATCCGTTCAGACAGACCGGAAACGACAGTACTCAAGTACGTTCCGACAGAAAAAGAGATTCAGGTACCACCTGGACTAACGGAACCATTTTTCGTACCATTTGCAGGATCGAGTCCGAATGATCCCTATTACAAAGAGTTCAAGCAGAAATGGTTCCCTCATTTTGCCCTTGTTTCTCCGACCGGGAAAGTAATCGATCAGCAGGAAGCGTTATTATATCCAGGCTACATCAGTCCATTGCAAGACGGGTATGGCTTTTTTCATATCATTACCCACTTTGGTAACAGCTCGTTTATTATTTTCGATAAACAAGGCAACACACAGGAAATAACCACCTATAACGATTACTTCACGCAAATAGACGGAGAGTGGTTTTTGTATTCTCCCACAAGCTATACCTCTTATCTGTACAATGCTCGTACGAAAACATCCAAACAGATCACGGATGGGGCAATATTCACGATGACAAGTGAGCAAACAGGAGTAACAACTTACGACATTCATCATTACCCTTTTGTCCAATACAACAAAAAGGATGGTATGATTCTCTCCTCCAAATTAGGATTGAAAGACATGAATGGAAAAATACACGCGAAGCCATTTTTTGATGAGTACATGGGTTACAGCGAAGGATTGCATCGAGTGAAAATTAATGGCATGACCCACTTTATTACACACGAAGGAAAAGTCGTGTTGAAGCCATCCCGAAATTACAAGGTGGAATCCAACTTCCATTCCGGTGTTTTTATCGTGTCAGGCAAAAAGGACAAGGAAGAATTTTACTTATTGATGAATAAAAAAGGAACATTCGCTTCGAAAAAGTATGCCTTTCTGAAAGAGACGAGTGACGGACAGTTTATTGCGGTGTCGAAAACAAAGGACGGGTATTTCTTCCAGAAAATCAATGCGATGGACAAACCAACCACGACTCTTCCTTACAAGCTGGATAAACCAGAGCAGCTCAAACAATTGAAACAGACTGGAAAGCTCTTTCATACAGACACACAGATCATTGCAGACGTGGTGAACAAGCAGCCATTTCCGTTTCCGCTCAAGCTGCTCACGCCTCCTAGAAAGGAAACCGTTTCTATGGAATATACGATAGGTGGCAAGAAATATATCGGTACGTTTACGCATGATGGGATGAAGATATATGCCCGAGAGCTGAAATAGCTGCGAGATTAGTTCTGTTCCCTATTCTATAAACGAAAGGACGTTGTTCTATGGAACCAACAATTCTCTCCCGCGAGGAAACACTTGTAATTGGTATCACTTTTACGGCGAATGTGACAGAAGACTTGGGCAAAAAGCTCTCCGCTACAACGACTGAAGCTTTGCGAGCTAGAAAAAGCGAGATTCAAAATCAGGTTGGTGAGGGTGAATACCTAATCCAAATCTATCCTGACAAAGATGACTTCGATGCAGCGATAGATCCCTTTACCACCCTGATTGGCGTCGCAGTTTCCAGCCTCGCCGATATTCCTGAAGGGATGGTCAGTCACACGATTCCTGCGGGGACATTTGCAAAAGTAACCCACAAGGGATCCGAGGAAAGCTTGGGAGAGACGTATGGTTTTCTTTACGGGTCTTGGCTCTGCGAATCGGGATATGATTATGCCGGATTTGATTTTGAGTATTGGGACGAGCGCTACAAGCCAGAGCAAGAAGACAATGAGATTGATATTTACGTTCCGCTCTTCAAATAAGAGACATAGCGAAAAAACCAGGGAATCCGCTCCCTGGTTTTTCTGTTGTTACGATGTTATTATCTACGCACCCACTCCCCTGTCAGCGCATCCACCATATAAAGTGGGGTATCGTGATAATAAATATGATAGACGAGACGCGGCTCTATTTTCCCTGTAGCTGGATTCTCAATCAGCTTGTAAACCAATTGCAGCGGACGATGGGTGACGTATACGCTAGTCGCGTCTTCCCGTGACATTGCCTTGCTTTTGTCAGGGAGCGGTTTAGACTCCTCGGCATACGGGGGAATGATTCCGATCACCTGTTTCCTGTCCACATCAAAATGAACCGTGTACCCCCCCATAATCTGTACTCCCTGATGGGACTTGAAGAATTGATAGGTTTCGATGTTGCCTATTCTAGTGGTAGGACCAAGTAGCAGTTCTTTGGTGTCTAACGGAAGGTATTTCTGAAACTGCTTAGCTGCTTCTTGAACGTTTTCAAGCTTCGGATGAGGGAGCTTCTCCTCTTTCTCATGGATATTTCCATACCGATAGTCGACAATCCCCCCTGTTTCTGTCACCACGGTCAGTTCCATTTTCTGTTTGGTTCGCGTCTCTACTTTGTACGTATGTTCGCCAGAGCCTTGATGAACCACGAAGGAAAACGGAGGCTCGAATCCCCACTCCCGAAAAAGTCTATCTGCTTCTTCGATGTCAGGAGCTACCAGCTTCACGCCTCCCGGTTTCACCGGAATTGGCGGCATTTCTACGAGACTGTAATCGGGATGATAGCGTTCTGTGGGGTAAATTTCTCCTGTGATGGCATCGATATCACCTGAAAATGGAAACTCATATTGCAACCGCCCTTCCCCCTCTGAATACAGGAGCCGGGCGCTTTGCCCAAAAATTTGCTCAGCCTGCTTCACTGGCATTGCCTTTTTGGGATCAGGAAAGACCATGCGTGTCGTATCGTTTGTCTGTATCTCTTTTATATAATGCCTGCCCGCCTTGTCTATCGTAAATGTGTATTGGTCTTCCAGAACCGGAATGTTGTTAACCGTCTTGTTCATCACGACATGACCTGTTTCTGTATTGGACAGCGTGCCGTTTACCGCATATTGACTCGCATCTCGACCTGCCAATTCTTGCAGCAGCTTCTTCGCCTGCTCGTATACAGGATGGGCGGGAAGCTGCGGACTACTTGTTGCCGTCACCTGAGGGTCCACGCGTTCGTTTTGCCCCATACCAGCCATGATGTACAGCCCAAAGCCAGAAGCGATCACGACTGCTGTCATACCCGCTTTCAACGGATTCATGAACAGCCGTCTCCTCTTGCCAACCCGAATTGTTTCTTGTTCCAGCACAGTACGTAAACTCTCCACAAACTCCTTACGAGGGGGTGTACTTTTTTGCAGAGTCGCTAACCGTTCCAGCATATCTCGTTCATTTTGCCAATCCACTGTACAACTCCCCCTTCTTCGTATGCGACAGTTTGCCATGCAGCAGCTTCAGTGCCCGGTGCATCGTCGTTTTCACGTTTGATTCAGAACAACCCAGTATTTCGGCTGTCTCTTTGACGCTGTACTCTTTAATGCCACGCAGAATGACAACCATGCGGTAATGCGGTGGCAGTCCCTTGATCGCAGCGAGCAATTCCTGCTCGTCCTCCCGGCTTTCCGCTTCCTGTGCCGGATTCCCTTCCGAGGCTGACATCACGCCAGACAGCCAGTCCCCTGACAACAGCTTCTGCCACTTGCGTTTTCGATAGTAATTCATCGCTGTATGCTTCGCGATCGCAAACAGCCATGTCTTTACGTCAGATCGCTCTTCAAATCGTTCAAGTGAGCGAATCACTCGCAAAAAAACCTCCTGCGTCAAATCTTCTGCATCATTCTGACTACCGGCAAAGTACAGCAAAAATTGATACACATCATGATAATGCCGCTCATAGATGGCCATGACCTGATGTTTCATTTCTTCATACAAAAAAGCTCCTCCATTCTCTTGCTGTCGGCTGATCGACTACTTTCCTATAGCGAAAATTTTCACGGATACCCATTAGTGTCTTGAGCAGGAAAAAGGTTACAGCAGAATGTTTGAAAATGTTCAGGAATGCAACAGCGACGAATGGATCGGGTAGCCTATAATTTACATGAGTCCTGCTACTTTCCTGATAACACAAGAAGTAAGAACGGAGTGACCTGTATGTATAAACGGCTATTAGCTATCCCGATTGCCGCTTTGCTCCTCGTCCTGGCAGCCTGCGGCAATGGTGGACAAACGGGCGATTCAGCGGCATCGAAACCGACCAGATCGATCAATTACTTGGGCAACACTTATACAATTCCGGCCAGAACCAAAGATATTGTTTTCGTAGGCTTCCCTGCTTCGTATGAAGATTCTTTCTTGCTGGGAATCCCGCCCGTCGCAGCAACCATGGATAAAAACGGGAAATTTCCCGCAGAATATCAAGCCATGACCAGAAACGCCAAGCATCTCCCTTATAATATTGCAGATAACCTAGGTGAGCTGGTTGCCCTCGAACCTGACGTCATCATGACAACTGACAAGACCTCCAAGGAAAACTTGGCCAAATTGCAAACCACTGCATCCGTCATTCCCGTCTCTACGAACGGAGCTCATTGGCAAGAAAACTTGCGTCTGCTCGCTGATGTTCGTGGAAAAGATGCCAATTTGGATACTTTTGTAGGTAAAGTGAAGCAAAACGCATTGGAACTCCGCGACAAGCTCACTCCACTTCCAGAAAAGAAAGTGCTGACGCTGTGGTTCCAAGAAGGCTCCTTCTACGCCTATCCGAAGGATGAACGGTACAATTACCTGTTATATACGGACTTGGCCCTGCCTGTCCCAGATGTCGTTGCGAATATACAGGAGCGTACCGCACTCTCTATGGATGCTTTGGCAAAAGAAGATCCCAACTACTTGTTTGTGATGGTCAACAAAGAAGACCAGCCCGCTTTCAAGCAGTTGCAAGAGCAGCCTGCATGGACAAACCTAAGCGCAGTCAAAGCGGATCAAATGTACATGAATGCAGTTGAACCAGGATTAGCTGGTGGCACGGCCTACAGCAACCAATCGTTTTTAAATGCGATTCGAAAACAGATGCTAAAGATGAGTGAATAAAAAGATGGGCTTTGCTCATACTATACTCATCGAGCTCGGTGGTGTATTTTCAATCAGGCTGTAGTCCTTTACGGAGGCGATGTGCCATGGATGATTTACACGATCACCTAGTGAGTAAGGGAAACCGTACACTGCTTTAAGCTTCTAACTTCATACTGGAGGTAGATGCGTCGCACGTGATGATCGGTAACACCTCAAAACTAACGAGCTCGATATATGCCGTCTCCTTTATGGGGGCGGTTTTATTTCTTTTAAAACCCGTTTGTCGGGCGGTCGTGGTGGGGAGGAAACAGGAGAAAACGCTCAGCTTCTTGTCCCACCCGCTGAGGGATTCACTGCCCGGCTCCATGAAAAAAAGCGAAACCCGCGTCCAAAGTCGTCCATTCAGGCTGTGTCTCAGAGGTGGACGCTAAAAGCTTGTTTCCCTTTTTTACATTGCGCCTCGGTCGGTGTCCCAAAGATCTTCGCTTATTTCTCCTGTTTCCTCTACGAGCTTTCCGTGTTAAACGGGTTTTAAAAGATGGAAGAATGTGATCTGTTACGACAGAGAAGAATATTTCCAGACGTAGCGACTTGTGGAGTCCTACCGAGCGGAGAAGGGATTTGCGGGCAAAAGAAACGCAACGTGCCCGTGCGACGAAGCGGCTACCACTTTTGCGTTTCCCCGCAAATCCCTTCGGAGCGGACAGTCCTAGCCCCCAGCAGGACGGAGCCTGGAGCCTAGACTGGAAATATTCTTCTCTTCACCGCAGCCACATACATAAGAACCTCAAGTTGTTGCTGTAGTGCTGAGGAGGAAACAGGAGAAAACGCTCAGCTTCTTGGGCCACCCCCTGTGGGATTGACTGCCCGGCTCCATGAAAAAAAGCGAAACCCGCGTCCAAAGTCGTCCATTCAGGAGGTGTCTCAGAGGTGGACGCTAAAAGCTTGTTTCTCTTTTTTTCATTGCGCCTCGGTCGGTGTCCCAAAGATCTTCGCTTATTTCTCCTGTTTCCTCTACGAGCTTTCCGTGTTAAACGGGTTTTAAAAGCCTTAAAAGATGGAAGAATGTGTTCAGTTCCGACAGAGAAGAATATTTCCAGACGTAGCGACTTGTGGAGTCCTACCCAGCAGAGAAGGGATTTGCGGGCAACAGAAACGCAACCGTGCCCGCGCGACAAAGCGGCTACCACTTTTGCGTTTCCCCGCGAATCCCTTCGGAGCGGACAGTCTTAACCCCCAGCAGGACGGAGCCTCGAGCCTAGACTGGAAATATTCTTCTCTTCCCAGAAGCCACATTTTAGGAACCTTATGCAGTTGCTGTAGTGGTGGGGAGGAAACAGGAGAAAACGCTCAGCTTCTAGGTCCACCCCCTGTGGGATTAACTGCCCGGCTCCATGAAAAAAAGCGAAACCCGCGTCCAAAGTCGTCCATTCAGGATGTGTCTCAGAGGTGGACGCTAAAAGCTTGTTTCTCTTTTTTTCATTGCGCCTCGGTCGGTGTACCAAAGATCTTCGCTTTTTTCTCCTGTTTCCTCTACGACCTCTCTGTGTTAAACGAGTTTTAAAAGATGGAAGAAGGTGATCTGTTACGACAGAGAAGAATATTTCCAGACGTAGCGACTTGTGGAGTCCTACCCAGCGGAGAAGGGATTTGCGGGCAACAGAAACGCAACCGTGCCCGCGCGACGAAGCGGCTACCACTTTTGCGTTTCCCCGCGAATCCCTTCGGAGCGGACAGTCTTAACCCCCAGCAGGACGGAGCCTCGAGCCTAGACTGGAAATATTCTTCTCTTCCCAGAAGCCACATTTTAGGAACCTTATGCAGTTGCTGTAGCGGTGGGGAGGAAACAGGAGAAAACGCTCAGCTTCTAGGTCCACCCCCTGTGGGATTAACTGCCCGGCTCCATGAAAAAAAGCGAAACCCGCGTCCAAAGTCGTCCATTCAAGAGGTGTCTCAGAGGTGGACGCTAAAAGCTTGTTTCCCTTTTTTTCATTGCGCCTCGGTCGGTGTCCCAAAGATCTTCGCTTATTTCTCCTGTTTCCTCTACGAGCTTTCCGTGTTAAACGGGTTTTAAAAGCCTTAAAAGATGGAAGAATGTGTTCAGTTACGACAGAGAAGAATATTTCCAGACGTAGCGACTTGTGGAGTCCTACCGAGCGGAGAAGGGATTTGCGGGCAAAAGAAACGCAACGTGCCCGTGCGACGAAGCGGCTACCACTTTTGCGTTTCCCCGCGAATCCCTTCGGAGCGGACAGTCTTAACCCCCAGCAGGACGGAGCCTGGAGCCTAGACTGGAAATATTCTTCTCTTCACCGCAGCCAATACGCAGCACATAAAAAAGACCCTTGTCCTAAAACAAAGGTCTTCTCCATTGAAAACATTATTCACCTAAATCAACGTTATGGTACACCTGCTGCACATCGTCCAAGTCTTCCAAAGCATCGATCAGCTTTTCGAATTGGGCTTGTACATCTTCTGTTAGCGTGACTTCGTTTTGTGGCAGCATCGTCAGTTCAGCTACGGTAAACTCTGTGACGCCGCCATTTTTGAGTGCTTCTTGTACAGAGTGGAACTGTTCTGCATCTGCGTAAACAATGACAGCACCGTCTTCATCCAAAATGTCGCGCACGTCTACATCCGCTTCCATCAAGAGTTCCAGCACTTCATCAGAGGATTTGCCTTCAAAGCCAAATACCGCTGTTGGGTCAAACATGTAAGCAACCGAACCCGATACGCCCATGTTACCGCCATTTTTGTTGAAAGCGGCACGCACTTCAGGAGCTGTGCGGTTTACGTTGTTGGTCAGTGCATCCACGATGATCATAGAACCGTTTGGCCCGAAGCCTTCATAGCGCAGATCGCTAAATGTTTCATCAGAGCCGCCCTTTGCTTTATCAATCGCGCGGTCGATAATCGCTTTCGGTACGCTGTACGTTTTAGCACGCTCCAGGACGACCTTCAGAGCACGGTTGGACTCTGGGTCCGGCTCGCCTTGCTTTGCCGCCACGTAAATTTCCTTCCCGAACTTCGCATAAATACGACTGGTACTCGCGTCTTTAGAAGCTTTCTTCTCTTTAATATTGTTCCACTTACGACCCATAATCCCACTCTCTTTCAATATGACAGATTAAAAATATAAAAACTCCGGATTCCTTTTACACACTAGCCTATTATACCTCAATCCTATGAAATATGTTAAGCGGTGGAAGAATTTAAAAGCACAGCCCCAATTAGGAGAGCTGTGCTTTGCTTTTACGAATCTTATTTCTTGGTCAATCCTTCGTAAATCGTCTTGATATTCCATTCCATCATTTTGATGTACGTATCGCCATCTTCTCCCGGCTTTCCGAGAGAGTCCGTAAATACTTTCCCGACAATCGGTACACCCGTTTCATTCGATACCATCTCCATGCTGCGCGGATCGATACTCGTCTCTACGAACAGAGCCGGGATTTTTTTCGCACGGATCGTATCAACCACCTGTGTGACCTGCTCTGGCGTTCCTTGGTTCTCCGAGTTGATTTCCCAAATGTATGCCGCATCAAAATCGTACGCTTCGCTGAAATATTTGAATGCTCCCTCGCTCGTCACAAGCATACGCTGTTCTTTCGGAATCTGGCTGTATTGCTTAACCGCGTCCTCGTGCAAAGCAGTCAGCTGTTCGATGTACTTCTTGGCGTTTTGCTCATACGTTTCCTTGTGCGCTGGGTCCACCTTGATCAGGGCATTTTTTGCATTCTCCGCATACTTGATGCCATTGCGTACATCCAGCCAAGCGTGCGGGTCTTCTTCACTCTCTTTGCCTTTGGTTGTCAAATGCTTGGCCGCTACACCCTCACTGAGTCGGAACACGGGTGCATCCGGACCTGATTTGCCCGCTGTGGTCATGAGATTATTAAACCAAGAGTTACCCGCCTCCAGATTCAAGCCGTTGTAGAAAACCGCGTCTGCATCCGTCGTTTTTTGCACGTCAGCAGGCAATGGATCATATTCATGTGGATTGGAGCCAATCGGAGCAAGACTATGGATCTCTACCCGATCTCCTCCAACGTTTTTCACGATGTCATACAGGATGGAATACGTGGTCACGACCTGCAGCTTGTCACCATCTGACTTCGTGGGCTCGTTCGCACTTTGCGGAGCACCACACGCTGTCATTAATACGGTTGATACTAAAAAAACGAAAAACAGATTCCACTTCTTCATGACGATATTCTCCTTTACTTTGAGAGCTCGACTCGTTTTTGTCGCGCTCGGATTGATTTCCATACCACCCCGTGTTTTGGGGAGAAAAGAAAGGCCAGGAAGAATAACACGGTTGCAACCACGACAATCGTGGCACCAGAGGCCAAATTATAGGTAAAGCTAAAATAAAGGCCAATAACCGCCGACAGCATTCCAAACCCGCCAGCCAAAAAGATCATGATCGACAAACGGTCCGTCAAAAGATAGGCAGTAGCAGCCGGTGTAATCAGCATGGCCACGACTAATACGATTCCTACGGTTTGCAAGGAAGCGACAGTTACCATCGTCAGCAAGGTCATCAGCAAGTAATGAATGAGGTTGTTACGCAAGCCGTAGGCAGCCGCAATGGTCGGATCGAACGAAGTCAGTAACAGTTCTTTGAAAAAAGCGTAGACTGTCACGATGACGATGACCCCGATGCCAACCGTCACCCACATGTCTGACGAACGCACAGCCAATACATTCCCGAACAAAATGTGATACAAATCGGTACTGCTTTTCAACATCGTAACCATGATGATCCCGATCGCAAAGGCGGACGTGAACAAAATTCCAATCGCCGTATCGTTCTTGATGCGGCTATTTTGGCTCACGTAGCCAATTCCAACAGCAGTGAGTACACCCGTTAAAACAGCGCCCACGAAGAAATTGATCCCAAAAGCATAGGAGAGGGCCACCCCAGGCAAAACAGCGTGTGAGATGGCATCCCCCATCAAGGACATTCCCCGCAAGATGATAAAGCTACCGATGACGCCGCAGATTAACCCAACCACTACAGATGTAAACAATGCTTTTTGCAAAAACTCATACTGTCCAATTGCCATCAAGAAATCCATTATGCAAGCACCTCGGACTTTTCGAGAAATGGGAGTTGATAGGAATATGCTCTCGACATGACTTCTCGTTTCAGCACTTCATCGACCGTCCCGTACTTGATCAATTCTTTGTTCATTAGAAGAAGCTGATCAAAATACGCATATGCTTTGGACAAGTCATGATGGACGACGACAATCGTTTTGTCCTCAAACTGCAGCTCTTTCAAGATGCGAATGATTGTATCCTCGCTCGCCACATCAATTCCCACAAACGGCTCGTCCAGAAGCAGCAGCTCTGGTTTTTGCGCAAGTGCCCTTGCCAGGAAGACACGCTGTTGCTGCCCACCGGAGAGCTCCCCAATCTGCCTGTCGCGGAAATCCTCTAGCCCTACTTTTCTCAGACATTCCAGCGCCCACGCTTTTTCCTTTTTTTTCGGAAATTTGAACAGTCCGACACTTGGGTATGTCCCGATCAGCACTGTATCCATGACGGTGATCGGAAATGTCCAATCAATCATGCTCCGCTGTGGTACATAGGCAATTTTCTTCCGGAATTCATTTGTCTCTTTCCCAAAAATCCACACATTCCCCTTATCTCTCGGAATGAGGTCCAAGAGCGCTTTGATCAGGGTTGACTTCCCTGCCCCATTTGGACCAATGATTCCAACCATGCTCCCTAGTTCAACATCAAACGAAACATTCCGAACAACTTCATTCCCAAAGTAAGAGACATGCAGGTCCCTTACAGCGATAGCAGAATCCATGATTTTTTCCCTCCAAATAATAGCCCGTTATATGATCCCGCCAAAAAAACGATGGTGAAACGGGTAATTCCTTTATGCACATATGCCTTAACACAAAAATGTAGTCTTGTACCAATAATATTCGCCCGAACAAACTAATATGCATTCGTATAAAAAAGTTGCCCTAATGCAAAATTAAATGATTTCCATTACCATGTCAATATATTCTTTTTTCTGAAATACAAAAAAAGTGCAGCTCTTGTTTAAAAAATCCATCACTCCCAAAATGTCCCTATTTCGTTCATAATTAAAAGCTTTTTTTCTATAAAAATAAATAAACATATGTGAAACAACTATAGTTATGTTAATATGAACATTATCTGTTTGATAAAAATCTAAAAATTAAAAACTAACTAAAAATAGAGCGAGGTGGATCGTATGCAGGATCAAAAATTGGAGAGAGGTCTAAAAAATAGACACGTACAACTCATCGCGATCGGTGGAGCAATCGGAACAGGATTATTTTTGGGCGCAGGAAAATCGATTCATTTGGCCGGCCCATCCATCTTATTTGCTTACTTGATTACGGGTATCATCTGCTTTTTAATCATGCGCTCACTCGGGGAGCTCCTCTTGAGCAATTTGGACTACCATTCTTTTGTGGATTTCGTCAAAGACTATTTGGGGAATATGGCCGCATTTGTCACGGGCTGGACTTACTGGTTTTGCTGGATTTCGATCGCCATGGCTGACCTGACAGCGGTTGGTCTGTATACGCAATACTGGTTTCCGGAAATACCGCAGTGGATGCCAGGCTTAATTGCCCTCGTGATTTTGTTAATCATGAACCTAGCTACGGTGAAGCTTTTTGGAGAAATGGAATTTTGGTTCGCTCTCGTAAAGGTCATCGCGATTCTCGCCCTGATTTTTGTCGGCATCTTCATGATCATCAAGGGCTTTTCTACGAATGCAGGTGCGTCCAGCTTCACGAATCTCTGGAGTCATGGCGGAATGTTCCCGAACGGCTTCAATGGGTTCCTTCTCTCCTTCCAGATGGTCGTGTTCGCATTTGTTGGGATTGAGCTCGTCGGTTTGACAGCCGGTGAAACAGAAGATCCAAAACGAGTCATTCCAAAAGCGATTAACCAAATCCCGATTCGGATTTTGATTTTCTACGTTGGCGCACTCATCGTCATCATGAGCATTTATCCTTGGAACGCGATCAACCCATTGGAGAGTCCATTCGTGCAGGTCTTCGCAGCGATTGGCATTGCAGCCGCTGCTGGTATCGTCAACTTCGTTGTACTGACATCCGCCGCTTCCGCATGTAATAGCGCCATTTTTAGTACAAGCCGGATGGTTTACTCCCTTGCCAAAGAAAAGAATGCACCTGTGCCCCTTACCAAGCTGACTGCCAACAAGGTCCCGGCAAATGCACTACTCTTTTCGACGGTTGTTATCCTTATCGCCGTTGTATTGAATTACGTCATACCAGAAGGCGTCTTTACATTGATCACAAGCGTGTCGACCGTTTGCTTTATCTTTATTTGGGGAATTACCGTCATCTGTCATTTGAAATATCGCAAAACGAGACCAGATTTAGCAAAAGCGAATACATTTAAAATGCCGCTCTATCCTTTTGCCAACTACCTGATCCTAGCATTCCTTGCCTTCATTCTGGTCGTCCTTGCACTCGCGGAAGATACACGAGTCGCCTTGTTCATCACACCTGTATGGTTTATTTTACTCGTCGTGATTTACAAACTGCGGAAAACGAAGACAAATGAAATAGAGGTAGCAGAACACTAAGCAGCGCCTCCTGTTTTCACTTTCAACATCGGTGAAAATGGGAGGTGTTTTATTTTGATCACAAGACCCTTTTTGCACTTGAGATCGTACATAAACGGAAAATAGGAGACGAAGCCTCTTTTTCAAATTTTTTATAAAAGAAAACTAGCTTCCTTCCGCTTCGATGTGTACTATATGTAAAAAACCAAATCCAGCATGAGGTGATAGTAAACATGACACAGCAGCATTCGTCCTTTGCAAGACCTCCACTCGCAGATTGCATTCCTGATCTCGTTGCCTTTTCCAGAGGGGAGAAAAAAGCGACTCTCTTCATCCATAACGGCACTCTCGTCAATGTTCTCTCCGGTGAAATCTTGCCGAATATGTCCGTGGCTGTCGTTGGCACTCGTATCGCCTATGTCGGTCCTTTTGTGGAAGGCATGACGGATGAATCCACCAAGATCATCGATGCCAAAGGAAAGTATATGGCACCAGGACTGTTGGACGGGCACTGTCATATCGAAAGCAGCATGCTGTCCGTGACGCAGTTCGCCAATGCGGTACTGCCGCTCGGAACGACAGGCGGCTTTTTCGATGCGCATGAGATCTCAAATGTTCTCGGTCTACCTGGTTTGCGCATCATGCTGGATGAGGCGAGACAAACACCGATGGCTGCTTACATGCAGGTCGCTTCCTGCGTCCCTTCAACGGATGCTTCTTTTGAAACGGCTGGGGCAGAATTCGGACCAGCGGAGGTCGCGGAAGCATTGAGCTGGGGACCAGATATGATCGCACTCGGAGAAGTCATGAATTTCCCTGGTGTCGTATACGGAGACCCGAAAATGATTGGAGAGATTCAAGCGACACTGCGGGCAGGAAAAGTAGTGGACGGTCACTATACATGGCCTTCAAGTGATCCGCGTCTGGCTGCTTACGCCGCTGCGGGTGTAACCGGCTGCCATGAATGTGTGACCAGCGAAGATGTCGCACAGCGCGTACGCCTCGGCATGTATGCCAAAATGCGCCGCGGCTCTGCGTGGCACGATGTTGCAGCAACGATCAAAGCACACACCGAACAGGGCATTGACTCCCGCCGGATGATGCTCGTGTCCGATGACCGCATCTGTGATTCGTTGAAAGAAGAAGGTCATATGAACTTCATCGTTAGACACGCGATCTCGCAAGGAGTGAAGCCCGTTACTGCCTTCCAGATGGCGACCATCAATACAGCAGAACGATTCGGTGTCGCAAGAGATGTAGGCTCGATCGCACCGGGTATCATCGCCGATATGATTTTGCTCGAAGGAAATCTGGCTGATGTGGATGTCGTAATGACGATCGCACGCGGTGAAGTAGTGGCGGAAAACGGTGAGATGACGCTCGAACTTCCTCCGTTCCCTTACCCTGCGTTTGCTGTCAACTCTGTGAAAATCAAGGCTGAGCTCACTCCATCTGACTTCATCATCAAGACCCCTGTTCCGTCTGGGACGATCAAAACGCGCGTGGCAGTTGTCCGCGAAAATCACGTAGAGACGGACGAAGTGTTTGTCGATGTAGCTGTCGCAAATGGTGAACTTCAGGTTACGCCAGAGAGCACGTTGTGCAAAATGGCTATTTTCGAGCGCCATGGGAAAACAGGCGGCTCAGGCATCGGGATTGTCGGCAATGTCGGATTTAACCAGCCAGCAGCGATTGCCATGACTGTCGCCCATGACTGCCATAACGTGCTTGTCATCGGAAACGACGATGAGCGGATGGCACAAGCAGCCAATGCTGTGATCAGCATGCAAGGCGGTATCGCTGTCGTGACTGGAGACGGCGAAATCGTGGAGCTTCCGCTGCGTTTAGCTGGACTGATGTCGACAGAGCCTTATGAAACAGTTGTGCAGCAATCCATGGAGATTAGCCATGCATTGGTGAAAGCGGGCTGCACGATGAACTACGCCTTTATGACATTGTCTTTGCTAGCTCTGGTCGTCATACCGACCTTGCACATATCGGATACGGGCTTGATTCGCATTTCAGATGCGGGATTTGAGCGAGTATCACTGTTTGTGGAATAACGACGACATCCCCTCTTTTGCGAATGTGCAGAAGAGGGTTTTCTCTTTTCGCTACCCTATTCCTCGACCAACTGAACCACTTTACATAATTGATAGAAATAGAAAACCCCACGCATTTGTACGAGATTCATCTGATCCAGATAACGCAGTGTTTCCAAAGCGATGTTTCGCGCCTCTTTCACATCCTCTTCATTCATGTTCGCGATGGCTTCCTTTAGCTCCACAACCGATAAAGAATAGACAGCAGGTCGCAGCGTACGAAGCAGCATGATTTTGCGGATTTGCGAGCGATTGAAGAGACGGTAGCCATTTTTCTCATCTCGGGAAGTCGTAATGAGTCCTACCTTTTCCCAGTGGCGGATCGTTGAGCTGGGCAGTGAAGTCATGGCTGCTACCTCCCCAATCGTCATCCATTCGCTGTTTCCAGCTTCCTCATACTTTCCTGCTCCACCGTCTTCAAGCATCGTCAAGTTTCGTTCGGCTAACTGCTTGTCCCTATGTAGATTAGCCTGTACCTCATTCACAAGCCACAGAGCAGCCTGCAACTGTCTATCCTGAATCAGTCGCATGACCTGAGCCGTCACTTCCATTCCAAAGCCAGGAGACATGGCTTGAATACATGTAAAATAAGCGACGTGCTCCTCCGTATACTTCCGGTAGCCGCTCGCAGACCGCGCCACAGGCGGAACCAGCCCATGCGCTTCATAATTGCGCAAGGCGCTCGTGCTCAGCTTTAGCTTACGTGCAATATCAATGGGACGCATGGCAACCAGCCCCCTAACCGATTTTCTTTCATAAAGATTAAAGCTTAGTTGTAAAGTTACTTCAATCTAAATCTGCTTTATTCCTTTTATTTTGGCTAAACCTTTTAATTCGCACCAATGTTGTAAGATGAAAGTGACAAGTGGAAGGAGGCGCATTAACCCATGCACAAAGCTGAATTCGAACGGCAACTGACAACGCTCATTCAAAAAGGCTATCCTGAAATGGCGGGCATGACAGCAGATGAGTTCAGGAAAAATCTGGACCCTCTGCAACCACTGGCAGAAGCTCTCCCCATACAAGAAGACGACCAGCAAGAGGGCCTCGTCCCCTTTGTTCTCGTGGTGAAAGGCGATTGGTTCGACGGAGAAAAAGCGATGCAAGCAATCGAGCGGCAAAAGAAAGCTGGCTTCAGTGTCATAGATGCGGAAGAAATCCGGCGGTTTACACCCATCGAGGGCATCGAGATTCCTACAGGAATGGCTTACCTAATGACCGGAATTGATACAGGAAAAGAGACGTTGAACGTCACTCCGAATGACGCGATGCCCACCCTCTTGGAGCAACAGCGTTCTCCGCTCACGCTGGAAGAAGGGATTGCCCTGATCACTCACTTCCCGGATCAGGTAAAGAAAAACAACGGCTTTTCTCTACTCGGCTCTCGTTGTGGCGACCGACGCGTAACTGCCATGTGGATCAGCGAAAATAAACCGAAGCTAGGCTGGTGCTGGGCCGGCAATCCACATACGTGGCTCGGTTCGGCTTCCTGCCAAGCTCGTTTGGACGAAAAAAAACCTTGAAGCTCATTCAAGGTTTTTTCTTTCTTATTCTTTTTCATTCAACGTAACGCCATTTATTTTCAAATGAGCGCGAAACATTTCCAGCATCGAAGGCATCGCCTCTTTTTCTGGCCAAGAATCCGCCTTCCACAAGCCTGCTTGTTTAAATGCGCGCGGGCAATGAAGGAAGCACTCTTCTACCTTCACGATCACGCCCATGCCGTTTGTTTTACCCTTCCATTCTTGCGCAGCGAGTAGCTCTGCATCTTTCGTAATGCGGGCTGATCCGTTAATTCTCAACACTTCTTCCAGACCAGGAATCAGGAAAATCATATCCACCTGCGGATTGGCGATGATATTCAGCAAAGAGTCGACCCGTCTGTTCCCCATTCGCTCTGGAAAAATAATATGGTGATCATCCAGCACTTTAACGAAGCCCGGCTCGTCGCCTCGCGGGGAAACGTCACATCTACCTGAAGCATCTGCTGTAGACAAGAAAAACAACGGCGACATAGACACGTAATGAATCACATGCGACTCAACCTGCGCGATGCTTTTTTTCACAACCGCCTCGTGCGGTTCTCCTACCAGACTTTTTAGTTCTTCTGCACTGGTGATGAGATCTTTTACTTCCAACGGATTCCACATAGTTTCTACTCTCCTCTCTCTATGTATATCTTTTCTTCGTCTACCGGTGCTTTGGCTTCTCGGTTACTGATGTAATCTTTGTAAGCAACAATTTTACGTTCCAGCATACCATCCACATCGATTAAAGTTTTTATTTGCTGCTCAATATAGTGTTTGTGTTCTTCTAAAAGACTCAATCGAGCTGTGGTAGTATGTTCTCCTTCTAAAAACAGTGAAGCGTACTTCTTGATTTTCGAGACAGGCATTTGCGTTTCTTTTAACTTGATAACGAATTGCAGCCATCGAATATGTGAATCGTTATATCGCCTGTCACCGTTTTCATCGCGATCAGGAATAATTATTTTTTCCTTTTCATAATAACGCAGCGTATGTGTGCTTAACCCTAATAGATGTGCCACTTCACCAACTGTGTGCATTAGAAACCTCCACATAGATTTTATACCCTTGACTTAGAGTTTACTCTAATCAGTATAATCAGCTCATCGTTACTACTCAATGAAAACCAGGGAATAAAATTCAGGAGGGGTATTCATGAAATATACGGTCATTACGGGAGCAAGTTCAGGAATTGGCTTTGAAACCGCTCTGGCATTTGCTGCTCGTGGAAAAAACTTAATTGTAGCAGCTCGTCGAACGGAGGAATTAGAAAAGGTAAAAGCAAAAGTGGCTGAAATCAACGCAAAATTGGATGTAGTCATTCGAACAGTAGACTTAAGTGTGCGTGCAAATGTTCATGATTTTTACGACAGTCTAAAGGATTATGAGATTGAGACCTGGATTAACAATGCGGGGTTCGGAAACTTTGCTTCTGTTGGGGAACAAAACTTGAATAAAATTGAGTCCATGCTTCACTTGAACATTGAAGCACTAACTATTCTATCTTCTCGTTATGCTCGTGACTATGCACATGTTAAAGGAACGCAAATCATCAATATTTCTTCAGGCGGAGGTTACAAAATCATTGCTGACGCCGTGACCTATTGCGCAACGAAGTTCTATGTAAGTGCCTTTACGGAAGGGCTAGCACAAGAATTGAGGGAGAACGGAGCAGCCATGCAAGCAAAAGTCTTGGCACCTGCTGCAACAGAGACCGAATTTGCGAAGCGTTCCTTTGATATTGATCATTTTGAATATGCTGGTGCACTTCCTAAGTTCCATACAGCTAAGCAAATGGCCGATTTCTTGCTCGATTTATATGACAGTGAGAAGGTCGTTGGAATAGTGAATGGAGCAACATATGAGTTCGAGCTAAGGGATCCAATCTTTACGTATGTGACGAGGTCAAGAAACTAGTTTTTTTATCACTCCGAGACGTTTTTCGCATAAAAAAGAGGATGAGTAAGTCTCATCCCCTTTTTTATGATTACACCATAACTTTGCAAATGTCGTTCGTAAACTCAACCGGGTCTTGAATCGGCAAGCCTTCGATCAAGAGAGCCTGATTGTACAGGAGGGCCGTATACAGATTGACCTTTTCCTTGTCAGTGTCAAAGGCACCCTTCAACGACTGGAACACCGCATGGTTCACATTGATCTCCAGTACCTTGTCTGCCTTGACATTCGAATTGTTTGGCATCGCATTCAAGATTTTTTCCATTTCAATCGTCACTTCACCCTCAGTCGACAAGCAGACAGGGTGTGACTTCAAGCGCTTGGAAGCTTTTACGGCTTTGACTTTTCCTTCGAGCAGCGATGCCATATAGTCGAACAGTTCTTTGTTATTTTCGTTTTCGACTTCGGCTGCTTTTTCTTCTTCGCCTGGCTCGATTCCCAAATCCCCGCTCGATACGGATTTGAATTCCTTTTCCTTGTAGTTCATCATCATTTTGATCGCGAACTCATCGACGTCATCTGTGAAGTACAGGATTTCGTAACCTTTCTCGGATACGAGCTCTGTTTGCGGCAGTTTTTCGATTCGCTCGATCGACTCGCCAGATGCGTAGTAGATGTACTTTTGATCTTCTGGCATTCTCTCTACGTACTCTTCTAGCGTCACCAGCTTTTTCTCTTTGGAAGAGTAGAACATCAACAGGTCTTGCAGTGTTTCTTTATGTGTTCCGTAGTCGCTGTACATGCCGTATTTCAGCTGTCTGCCAAATGAATTGTAGAACAGCTCGTATTTCTCACGCTCTGTTTTCAGCAAGCTTTGCAGCTGGCTTTTGATTTTGCTCGTGATGTTTTTCGCAATCAGCTTCAATTGACGGTCATGCTGCAGCATCTCACGAGAAATGTTGAGCGACAGGCTCTCGGAGTCAACCATCCCTTTGACAAAGCTGAAGTAGTCTGGAAGCAGGTCCGCGCATTTGTTCATGATCAGTACACCGTTTGCATACAGCTCCAGACCTTTTTCGTACTCCTTCGAGTAGTAATCAAATGGCATGCTCTCCGGGATGTACAAAATCGCCTGATAAACAACGGCTCCATCTGCACTGATGTGGATGTGCTTGAGCGGCTTGTCGAAGCCATAATGCTTGCTGGCATAAAACTGTTCGTAATCCTCAGTCGTCAGCTCGCTTTTATTTTTTCGCCAAATCGGAACCATGCTGTTCACGATTTGCTCTTCCGTCACTTGTTCGTACTCGTTTTCGCTGCCCTCTTTTGGCTGATGCTGCGTAACGTCCATTTTGATCGGGTAACGAATGAAGTCAGAGTACTTTTTGATAATCGCTTTTAAACGGTACTCTTCCAAAAACTCGTCGTAATTCTCTTCTTCTGTATTCTCTTTGATTTCGAGATTGATTTCGGTCCCGACGGAATCTTTGTGATAAGGCTCGATCGTGTAGCCATCCGCCCCGCTGGACTCCCATTTGTACCCCGTGTCGCTGCCCAGTGCTTTACTGATGACCGTAACCTTGTCGGCAACCATGAAGGCCGAGTAGAAACCTACACCGAATTGACCGATGATGTTGTACCCATCCTTCGCGTCGTTTTCTTTTTTGAACGCCAAAGAGCCGCTCTTCGCAATGACACCCAGATTATTTTCCAGTTCATCCTGCGTCATGCCGATCCCGGTATCTGTCAGAGTCAAAGTTCTGGTGTCTTTGTTAACCGCAATTTTGATGAAATAGTTCTCTTTATCAAACACCAATTGATCATCGACGAGCGATTTGTAGTAAATTTTGTCAATCGCGTCACTCGAATTGGAAATCAACTCGCGCAAAAAGATTTCCTTTTGTGTGTAAATAGAATGGATCATCATTTCCAACAGACGTGTAGATTCTGCTTGAAACTGCTTTTTTTCCATGAAATACCCACCCTTCCGGACTTCTTATGTATTCCTTTTCCAATGTTAGCACTCTCACCTCGCGAGTGCTATTCACTATTTTTATAACAGTCTTAGATTTTTCTGTCAATATGAACCAGCTGTTCAAGGATAATAAAGTATTAGACTAACGTATCTTTTTCACTCATCCAGCACTGGAATTCGTAACGCATCAGAAAAAATGAACTTAATTATTTTGATTTTTTGCTCCCCACTCACATAACTCTTCCAAAACGGGTAATAGTGTTTTCGCTTTATCCGTGAGACTGTACTCGACTTTAGGAGGAACTTGAGGATACTCTTTCCGTTTCACCAAACCATCCGCTTCCAATTCTTTTAGTTGTGAACTTAATGTTTTATAAGTAATAGCTCCTATTTGTCTTTTCAGATCATTGAAGCGAACCGGTTGGTTTTCTGCTAGAAGATAAATAATAACCATTTTCCATTTACCACCGATTACTGACAATGTATAACCAAAAGGTGTATCTTGAATATTTTTAACTTTACCTTTATATTCAGCCATACTCATATTTACACTATCCTTTCCGGTAGTAGCTATCAATAAAGTGCGTACTGCTTTTTTATTTTTGGTCCGTTTATACTAGCCTTACTTTGAAGCAAAGGAGAGACAAACGTGACTAAAAAAACAATACGCCTGTTAATGCCGCAATGGCAAGGGGGAAATAACCCTAACTACTCTCTTGGAGCCGAGTTGCTTGCGTGGCTAGCTCCGGACAATGATCAACCCCTTATTCATATACCAGTTCGAGCTTATGATGGAACTCCGCTTGAAAACGAGAACGGTACTTATGGGAGAAAACAACTACTTGAACAAGTAGAGGCTGCTCATCATATCATTGATGCTCATAAGCCAGATCGGATTGTGATGTTTGGCGGTGACTGCTTGGTAGAGCAAGCTCCATTTGCGTATTTAAACAAACGATACGGTGGTGAATTAGGTTTAATTTGGATCGATGCTCACAGTGATTTGGTTAGGATTGTTGGGTATGACTACGGACATACATTACCTCTTGGGAATCTTTTGGGAGAAGGAGATGAAGAGTTCGCAAAACATGTGGAAATCCCTCTGAAGCCTGAAAATATCTTTATGGCGGGATTAGAAGCTCCTACAGAGCAAGATTCAGAAATCATTCAAAGGCTAGGTATTAAAACAGCGGGAACGAAAGCGTTGATGAAAAGTACTGAATCTGTAAAAGAGTGGATAAAAGAAAGTGGTATTAAGCACCTAGCTATTCACCTTGATTTAGATGTCCTTGACCCAAAGGCATTCCGCTCTTTATTATTCGCCAACCCTGAAGCACCTTATAATCTTTCTGCTGCGGGAACAATGCAAATACCTCAACTACTTCATCTGATTAAAGAACTATCTGAAGAAACAGATGTAGTTGGATTAGGTATAACCGAGCATATGCCGTGGGATTCTATTAACTTGAAGAAACTGCTTGGAGAAATACCTATTTTAAATAAGTAAAGTTTAAGAGCTTGAGAATGAAGATGGATAGAAACAAAAACCCTCGGGTCAATTTGAAGTGCACCCCTTAAAGTAGACATTGGAAAAACCCCTGTGGTTTACCGATGAACTTTAGGGGGTGCATTTTTTTATGGCAGCTAAAGGGCAAAAGTTTATGAGCTATCCAGAAACACTGAAAAGGGAAGCCATACGTTTACATCTTGAGGAAAAATGGACGTATAAACGAATTACAGAACATCTGGGAATTCTGGACAAAGATCGTGTGAGAAAGTGGATGAGAAAGTATAGACAGCTTGGAGAGTTTGGACTCCTAGATCAACGTGGACGTCGGGAGACGTATATTGACCAGGACCGTCATGTTCAAAAATTAAAGCGTGAAAATGAAATCCTAAAAAAGTGTTTGGAAATCTGGGTACGGGAGGTGTAAGGAAGAAATATCACATGGTGGAGACATTGTCTTCAATCTTCATGGTAACTGAGATTTGTAAGGCTTTAGGTGTCTCGAGAAGCGGATATTATAAATACCTCTCCACTAGAAAACAGAACAAGGACAAAGCTTTGAAAGAGAAAATCAACATGATCTATAAGCAAAGGAAAGGAATTTACGGCTACCGCAGAATTCAAGCAGAACTAGTACGCCAGTATGGTTGTAAAGTAAACCATAAAAAAGTGTTACGGTTGATGCAAAATCTGGGGATTAAAGCAGTTATTCGCCGGAAACGTGCCCATATCACCACTTTTCAAGCCATTGTTTCCGATGGACGTGTAGCCGAGAACATGCTAAATCGTAATTTCGTTGCTCAGAGACCAAATCAAAAATGGGTAACTGACGTTACCCAATATCGAATCGGAGATGAACGCATCTATCTCTCAGCAATTAAAGATTTGTGTACGCGCGAAATTGTTGCCTATCATATCAGCTCTCGAAACGACAATGCGCTTGTTCTTCAGACTTTCAAGAAAGCATTTAAAACACAAAAAGACGTGACTGGTGTGATCGTTCACAGCGATCAGGGTCACCAGTACACGTCTCATGCATACCACGACATGCTGCCTACGGTTGGCGCCAAAATCAGCATGTCACGACGAGGCAATTGCCTAGACAACTCCTCGATGGAGAGCTTCTTTTCTCATTTGAAAACCGAAGCTCTATATCCCTATGATATACGAGATGTACAAGATGCTCAAAGAAGAATTGAGGAATATATCCATTTTTACAACGAAGAACGTCTTCAACTGAAATTAAAAAAACTGACGCCTAGTGAATTTAGACGTCAGTTAGCGGCCTAACGGCCAGGGTTTTTCTTACTGTCTACGAAATGGGGTCTTGACCAATTGCCCAAGGGTCTCCTTTGCTTGCTCCTTATTATTTCACCGGAATATAGCCCGTTTTTTCTACTAATTCTTGTCCTTGTGGAGACAAAATCCATTCGATCAGTTTCTCTGCATTCGGATTGTCTGTCCCAGCTGTCACTACGTAAAACTGAGCCGCAAACGGATACGCTCTGTTTTTTATCGTTTCCTTATTAGGCAGTACCCCATCAATTGCGAGTAGACGAATGTTACCGTTTCGCACCATCTCCGTGGCATAAAACAAGAACGAGTAACCGATGGCATTCGAATAATTTTTGTAGTTGGCTGTTTGCTCGATGATTCCGCCCATCCCTGTTACCACGTCTTCTTGTGGCGCGGTCATGAGCTCTTTATCTCCCATGATCTTCTGCAGCATCGTCTGACTCCCGCTATTTTCTGGCCGCTGAAAGGCACGAATAAACTCATAGCCGCCCCCAACTCCATCCCAAGAAATGATATCTCCCGCATAGATGCCCTGAATCTGCTGGGTAGTGAGCCCCTGAACAGAATTCTCTGCATGGACAAAAAAGACAAAGGCTTCCCTTCCGATTGGTGTCAGCTTGAGTTCTACGCCTTTTTCTTTTGCGGCTAGGAGCTGTTCTTCAGAAGGACCTGCTGCAAAGATGACATCGACTTTGCCATCCAGTAAGTTTTCATACGCATTTGGCGTCTTACTTACCATGACTTCGCTGTCGTAGAGGTCGTACGCTTTCTCGGGATAAACAGCCTGCACAAAGGAAGCGTAAAGCGGATACAAAGCCGTCGCCCCATCTATTTTGGGCAAATCAGACTGTAACGACAGTGTCGCTGGTTGATCAAGTTTTTGAATTTTGGAGTCTGTACCAAACGGTTTATACTGCTCCAGATTGACCTCTGCCTCACTGACCACAGGAATGCTGTTATGGTAATAGCTGCTGATCTCATATCCTGCAACTGGCAGCGTACAAAAGAGAAAATAGACAAAGAGGGCTCGGTTCCATAAGCGACTCTTTTGCGGGGCGAAGATTTGGCCGATGATGTAGAGGATAAAAACGACCGTCGTGACAGCAACAAGAAGGGAATACACTCTTCCCTGTGCGTTCAGGGCAGTCATCACCACCGCCACCACTCCGATCACCGTGATGATCGCACCTAAAACGATACAGCCGAAGATTTTCCCTACCAATTCTTTGTTCATTCCTTCTCCTCCCAGTTCTCCTACCGTTATTATAAATGATTGGAAGAGATTAGGAAGGAGAAGCATACCAAACGAGCCAATTCACTCAACACCTAACCATTCCTTGTAATCTTTTGCCCATTTTTGCAAGTCATTGATGAACAGGCTGGCGTGATATCCATCACAAACCGCATGATGGACTTGTAAAGAAACAGGCAATAACGTTTTGCCTTCTTGCTCGAAATACTTTCCACTTGTAATGATTGGCAGCAAATACCGCCCATCTCCCGAAATATTCAGATTAAACCCACTGAAGCTAACCCAGGGAATACACGAGACTGGGAAAGTATAAGGGGGTTCCAGTTCTTTCGCCACAAGACCTTTGTTGTTCCCGTACTGTTTCATATCCGCTACGTAATTTTGATAAAACACATGGAACTCGTCAGCGAAATCCGTCCACATCGTAGAAAAAGTTTGATCATCCTGATGAAAAAAAGTATAGCTGGGTATCATACTCTCCCAATAGCCCAACTCGCCATCTGTATGAAAGGAAGTCCGAAATTCGCGATGCGCATTGACAACGTTCGTCACCATATACAGAAAAGCCGGGTACAGCTTCAACCCCTTTTGCCGTAGAGCGGGGAGCAATTCCGTTATATCAATGTTGGCAGTCATACTGAAGGTGCAATTTACTCGGTTCAGATAATGCTCGAAATAAGACCTTCTGCTCCAATTATCTAGATCGATTCGCTGAAATTTCATTGGATATCCCTCCTAAAATCGAAAACATCATGATTTTAGGAGGTGATTTTGCGTGTCCTTTTCATAACACCATCCCCTTCTCCAATCCTGCCTTACCCCTCCAGCATACCATTTGCATCCCTTCCTGACATCAGCCTGTGTATAGCTGAAATGTTTAAGTAGAAATAGGGAAGGGAAAAGGAAATCGATGGTAAAGGAGGAACATGATGAAAAATATGATATTATGCGTAGCTCTTTTCGTTTCTATTCTTTTTTCAACTCCCGTGCCTGTACAAGCCAGTCAGTTCAGCGATATCCCGGATGGACATTGGGCTCGGGAATCGGTTGATTTCATGGTGAAAAAAGGTGTTTTAAGCGGCTATTCCAATGGAGCCTTCAGACCGAATGAGGCGATTGACAGAGCCGAGTTAACTGTTATGGTTCATAAGTTGTTTAATAAGCTTCGTCCGAATCTCAACAAAGAATCCCCCGTGCAGAAAATACAAAAGTTTGAAGATGTCCCCAAAAGCCATTGGGCCTATCAGCCATTGATGGAAATGTACGACGCAAACTCATTTGGTGTTGTAGATTGGGACTGGGACAAAGTTTACATTTATCCCGAAAAAAAGGTAACACGCTGGGATGCTCTGTACTTCTTCCAATCGTTTTTTGGTGAAAAGATGTATCAAATGCCTGACGATCAAGTCTTGCCAATACTTGCAGAAATTGACGACATTACCATACAGTCGTTTGATTCAACTGGGTACTCAACGCGTTATCCTGGTTCACGTGCTGTAGATAAAATTGATGACGGCGAATACACGATTAGCTATAGTCACCTCGACACTGGAGAACTCATATTTGCCAACGGTGACATTGACACATTAAAAGCATATGCACTCGCATGGCTCGTCGGCAACGACATTATGAGTACGTGGAAAAACCAATTGGAAATACACGATCCACTCACACGAGCGGAGGCCGTGGTGATGCTACACCGTACTTACAACATCTTATTAGCGGACGGTTCTCTCTCAACTTATACGAGTAAATAATCCTCTCCCAAACTCTCATTGTAAAAAAGGAGCCCTCCCATTTGGAAGGCTCCTTTTCACCAATTGCCCCTTACTCCATCTGCATTTTGCTCATATCCATATACAGCACATTCCACCGATGACCATCCAAATCAGCGAAGCCCGCTCCGTACATTCCCGGACCATGCTCCCGCGGTTCACTGAAAACAGTGCCCCCAGCCTCTACCACCTGACCCACCAATTCATCCACTTCTTCTCTGCTCTCAGCATCGATCGAAAACAACACTTCCGTTCCGCGCTTCGTATCTGCCAGCTCATTTTGCGTAAACGATTGGAAGGTAGCTTCCGGGAAAAGCATCACTAGGAGGTTTTTCTCACCAATCACCAAGCCCGCTACATCTTTGCTGTTCTCATGGCGAGGATGAAAAGAGAATCCGAGTGCGGCAAAAAACGTTTTGGACTTTTCGAGGTCCTTGACAGGCAAATTGATCCAAAGCTCTTTTGTCATGGGAATTTCTCCTTTGCGTTTTGGTTGGATGATGCTTGTTATTCTCCTTTAAGAATAGCAGAATCATGCTCGAAGGCTTCTTCCCGATTGCTATTATTAGTCAAATCGTTCATTCGTATTATCCGATATTGACACTCGGAATTAGAACCGATAAAGTATTGGATAAACTTGGTTGTACAAGCGCGAAAATTCAAAAAATATTAATGAGGTGGGCACATGGCAAACGATTTGATTCAAGCAATTACCCTGTTAAAACAAAAAGAATGGGTCGATCTCACGCACACATTCGGTCCAGAATCTCCGCACTTCCACGCCTTTGACGCCGCCGAATTCCAAACGCTGTTCACACATGACGACGGCTTCTTTGCCCAGCGCTTCTCTTTTCCTGGACAGTACGGTACGCACTTGGATGCACCGATTCACTTCGTGCGCAACAAGCGTTACTTAGACGAGATCGAGCTGAAGGAGCTCGTATTGCCGCTCATCGTCATCGACAAATCAAAAGAAGCCGAAGCCAACAACGACTATTCGCTTTCCGTGGGAGACATTTTGCATTTTGAAACCGAGCATGGTCAAATCGAGAGCGGCTCCTTCGTCGCCTTGCGCACAGATTGGAGCAAGCGCTGGCCAGATGTGGATGCCTTCAACAATAAGGATGCAGATGGCAATAATCACGCTCCTGGCTGGTCTTTGGAGGCTTTAAAATTTTTGTTCGAAGAAAGACAAATCAAAGCAGTCGGTCACGAAACCTTCGATACGGATGCGACTATCGATTACCGGAAAAACGGAGCGCTTTTGGGTGAATATTTCGTGCTCGATCAAGACACCTATCAAGTTGAGCTGCTCAAAAATCTCGATAAGCTCCCAGCAAAAGGTGCTGTCATTGTAAACATTACACCGAAGCCTGAAAAAGCCTCCGGGTTTCCTGTTCGTTCGTTTGCGATTTTGCCTTAAACACAAAGCCGAGGAAACGCCAGGTATCATCACCGATCACCTGTCTTCCACTCGGCTTTTCTTCTGAAATTGCCCTATGTATCCAACGAGGATTTACGGATAACAGCTACACTGGACTCCCTTACAATCAGCCGCGGCTCGAACTGTACGCGTTCGTACGCCCCTGCCCCTTGCTCTCGAATCCGTTTCAGCAAAAGCTCAGTCGCCAGCCGTGCCACCTCTTCTCCCATGATCGAAACAGAACTGATCTGCGGAGTCGTTATCGTCGTCCACACATTGTTGTCAATTCCCACGACCGCGACATCTTCTGGCACGCGGACTCCCAGCTCCTTGAACCGATTCACGATCCCGATTGCCACCATGTCATTGACCGCATAGATGGCATCCGGCATGTTTTTCAAGCTAAAAAAGTAATCAGCAGCACGAAGCCCCGTCTCAAACGAGAAGTCCTCACCAAAATACACTAGCGAAGGATCGACGTGCTGAAGCGAAGCCTCATAGGCAAAATACCGCTCCTCGATCTTGTCCTTCGGCGCGCCTGCGTAAGCAATTCGCGTACGGCCAATTTTGATTAGATGCTCCATGACGAGTCGACCTTCTTGACGGGCCATGCTAACCACATCTGCTTTCACATTGTCCTCGAGCTTTTTCCCATAGTTAATAATCGAAACCGGAACACTCGCTTTGTTAATCATCTGGACCAACGTCTTCGGATAGGCGAGCGGCATGATAATCAGCCCGTCTACATGCAGCTTTTTGACCTCACGCACAGTCTCAAGCTCCATTCGGGCATTTCCTGCTGTATTAATTTGTACGACACGGTAGCCATGCTGCTTGGCCGCTTGCTCGACTGACCAGGCGATATCTGGAATAATTGCATTTCGAATGTCAGGAACAGCCAGTGCGATTTGATAGGTTTGGCGCACCTTTAGACTTTGTGCAGAAGTGTTCGGAATAAAGCCCAGCTCGTCGATCACCTGCAAAATCAACGCTTTCGTCTTAGGACTGATCCCCGCGCTGTCATTGATGGCTCTCGATACTGTTGCGATTCCTACGCCAGCCTTCTTCGCAACGTCTTCTATTGTCACTTTATTTTTTGTATCCAACGCCTTGCTTTCCTTTCCATATCGGAATCGTTTTCTATGTTTCCGAGCTAAAATGTGTTTTCCTACCGCTATTATAGCATACACAAAACCAATGGTAACGAGGCGTGGCCAAAACAAAGCAGACAACTCCGCACCTGTTGCACAACACGTATACATCTTCTCAACTTAGCGAGAATCAGCATCCTCTCCTCAACCAATTGCACACCATCTCAAACTCTTTCCTAGGAAATCAAATTGACAAGACGCCAAACTTATGACATATTATTTCCGGAAACGTTTCCTATTTTTCTTGCTGAATTTCATATAGAATCCAATTCGAACGAGGAGATGGCAGATATGAAAGCATTACGTTGGCACGGTTTGAAAGACCTCCGTTTGGAAACCATTTCGGAACCGATTGCGTCCAAAGGTAAAGTGAAAATCAGAGTCGAGTGGTGCGGTATTTGCGGAAGCGACTTGCACGAATACGTGGCTGGCCCGATCTTCATCCCACAGGGAGCTGAACATCCACTTACAGGCGAAAAAGCCCCGATCGTAATGGGGCATGAATTTTCCGGACAAGTAGTGGAAATCGGGGAAGGCGTGAACACCATCAAGGTTGGGGATCGCGTCGTTGTCGAGCCGGTTTTCGCTTGCGGAACATGCACTGCGTGCAGACAAGGCAAATACAATCTTTGTGAAAAAATGGGCTTCCTCGGTTTGGCTGGCGGTGGTGGCGGCTTCTCGGAATACGTGGCTTGCGATGAGCACATGGTCCACAAAATCCCAGACAGTCTCTCTTATGAGCAAGGCGCTCTTGTCGAGCCATCTGCCGTAGCCCTTTACGCAGTACGTTCGAGTCAGTTGAAAGCCGGCGACAAAGCTGTCGTATTCGGCGCCGGTCCTATCGGCCTGCTTGTCATTGAAGCACTGAAAGCAGCAGGTGCGGCTGAGATTTATGCAGTGGAGCTGTCCCCTGAACGTAAAAACAAGGCAGCTGAGCTGGGCGCCATCGTCATCGATCCGAAAGAATACGACGTAGTCCAGGAAATTCACAACCGGACAAACGGCGGCGCAGATATCGCCTTTGAAGTCACAGGCGTGCCTCCTGTCCTCACGCAAGCCATCGAATCTACCAAAATCGCTGGACAAATCATGATCGTCAGCATCTTCGAAAGAGAAGCGTCAATCAAACCGAACCACATCGTCATGAAAGAACGCAACATGACAGGCATCATCGGCTACCGCGACGTATTCCCTGCTGTCATCAGCCTGATGGAAAAGGGCTTCTTCCCAGCGGACAAGCTGGTCACCCAGCGAATCAAGCTCGACGACATTGTGGAGCATGGGTTTGAAGCACTGCTAAAAGAGAAAAACCAGGTGAAAATTCTCGTTAGCCCGAGAGCATAAGCGAAAACGATTCCATAAATAAAAAAACGGAGAGAAAGCAGGGTTACTTCCTGTTTTCCACTCCGTTTTTTCTCGTTACTCTCTTCGATTTTTAACCTTGGGGTACCACCGATAAAACGCGGATTTCGTACGTTATCAAGACCTAAATTTTATAATGTCATAAAAAATAAAGGATGTTACATATTAGTCATGTATAATATGTAACATCCTTTTACTTGTTGTTAAACAAACGCGCCCGATTGTTGAAGATCGTTATTGAACTAATGCCCCCGTTAGCTGAACAAGATAATTATATAAAGTACTGTTAACTTTTTTAATGAAAATTTCGGAACTGTAATATTTGATTTACTTCACCAATTTGTGGGTTCTACCATTCTTCTCTATCATGATTTTCCATATAAAATTGTTCAACAACACTGACAATCATAGTTAGCTAATTATTTATACAACAATAAAGAAATTCCATCCTATTAATAATGCAAATAATAAAGTTAACAAAGTAATTGTAAGAAAATAAAATACTTTACGTTTTTTAGAACTTACTATTTTTCTCATATATTTGATAGAGAAGAAGGCTGCAATAACTGTACATACGAGTAAGGGATAATTCAGTAAAAGATGAGGTTTGACCTCCGCAAAGGTACGGAATTTATTCATCATAATTCTAGTAATACATATTAGATTGTTTAAAAAAGTTATTGTGCCACATAATATTAACATTGAATAGTAGAAATTAAATCTTTTATCTTCTAATTCTAATTGTTTCTTTCTATTTTTAAATTTAAGAATGAGTAAAATCAGTGGTGCAATTAAGAAATACAGAGTTGTACTTAATAATACTAAAACACTAGCAATTAAAACTGGGATTGTTCTATCAGGTGGTAGTTCAGATAAATCCATACCATGTCCTACAATTATCTGTTTCACTTTGCCTTCTTCCATTTTGAATTGTAAAATGGGATACGCATTTCTAAAAACAGGGAAATTTTCTTTAACAAGTTCATAATAATATGGTTTCGTCTGTACATAAGTACCTTTATATTGCCCTAAACTCATTGTGATTTCATTTTTGTTCGTTGCACTAACAGTATATAAATTTTGATAATTTGCAAATTCTAAAAAATTTCCCTCTTGCCGTTGAAATGGAACATATTTTCCATCTACTTCATTTGAAGAAGGTAGTTTTAGATAAGGAACTTTACTCTCTGTATGCTTTTTACCAATTAACAATTCTTGTACTCCAAATAGAATGTCCATTTCAGCACTTGCATTTGTAAGGATTACAATTCCAAATCTTTCTTCAGGTACTATCGCAAATTGACTTGAAAATGTTGCAGTATTACCTCCATGACCAATAGTACGGTATTCTCCCACATATTCAAAAAAACCATGTGCCGTTCCAACCATTTCTCCATCTAAACTGTAACTTGGTGAAAACATAGTTTCTAATGTGTCTGAATTATCAAATAGTGGTGACTTTTGACCTTTTTCTGGAGTTATTGCAATTGCATATTTTGCCAAATCTTCTACCGTACCGTTTATAGAACCTGCTGGATAATGAGAAACATATGACCAATTACCAAGTATGAAACCTCCTTCTGGATTTGGTAAATATCCCTTTGCTTTTGTTTCTAAAAGTTTTTTATTATCATCAAATGTTGTATTTCCCGTTGTATTATTCATCTCAAGTACATTAAATAAATGTTCCCGTTCATAATCATGAAATGGCTGTTTACTTATACATTCCACTACATAACCAGCAAGAGATGCTCCATAGTTACTATACGAACTAGCTGTTCCCACTTTATAATACTGTTTAGATTTATCAAGTAGTAATGCTTCTTCAAGAGGGAATAATCCATCCTTTGAAAAAGCAATTGTATTAAAGGCGTAGTCTCCAAATCCAGCAGCATGATTCATAAGATCTCTCATTGTAACAGTTTGTTGGAAATTAAGTTTTTTTGCAAAGTCAGAAGGTAGATATGTTTTAATATCCTCATCTAAATCAAGTTTACCTTGTTCAACTAATTGCATTGCAGATGTCCAAGTGAATAATTTACTTATGGATCCCCATTCAAAAACTGTCTTTGATGGATCAACTGAAATTTGCTTTTCAACATCCGCATATCCATAGCCTTTTGAGAGAATAATTTGACCATCTTTCACAACTGCAATTGCAGCCCCTGGTGTTGTTTTGTCTAAATACTTCGATACATATTGATCTATCTTTTCTTCCATCTCATTCAATGGAATACCCGAAGGTGTTTCCCCGTTAATTTTCTTTAATTCCGCTGCAAAACTAAGTTTTGTACTTAGTCCAAAAACAGTCAAAAACATAATAATACTAACTGTTAATATCAATTCTATTCTTTTTATCATTTTCGTATCCCCTCTTATAAAAGTATTAGTCTTAGATTAACGCCCTTAGAGAAAAGCTATAAAATCAATATCTTTAAGAGCATTTAACTCTGCTTAACCAAACTTCATTATCGTTATCGATAATGATAAAGTAAAAGTTGAATGATTGCAATAATTATTCTCATTATTTATAATAGGAATGAAAAACCGGATGAATAAGAGGGGATATTATGGTCAATAAAGTTGATGTTTTAATGCATCCCGTTAGAATGAAAATTTGCCAATCATTAATGAGAAATAAAGAAAATGGATTAACACCTTTAGAAATGGTCAAAATCATTAAAGATGTACCTCAAGCAACTCTATATAGACAGTTACAAATTATGATGGATTCTGGAATTATTCACGTTATTAAAGAAAAAAAAGTGAAATCTGTTTCTGAAAAATATTATGCTTTAAAAGAAGATGAGGCTAGAATCGATGCGGAGGAATGGAAAAAAGCATCGCAACAGCAGAAACTTGATTATGTTACTTACTACCAATTATCTCTTTTGTATCAATATCAAAGTTATCTTAAAAAATTAGAAGAGCAAAACAATTCAGAGGATAGTGCTACTTTTTCTTTAGCCGCGTTAACGTTAGATGATGAAAAATTCAATCAATTCCAAAATGAATTAAACGAATTAATTAATAAGTACTACCATAATACAAGTGAAAATAATGCAGAAGATACTCCAGTTCGAACAGTTGCTATTACAATTATTCCAGATGCTTAAGAGACAATAATGCCTCTTAAGCATCTAGCATTGCACCTTAGTATTCTACGTTCTTCTTCAGCTAGCCTGCCCCGTTACTTTAAGTACAAAACTTCACAATCTCTTCTAAAATCTAACATAAATATCCAGTTTTCATTAAAGTGTTATTCAATTAAATGGCCCTTTAGTTGAATAAGGAGGGAACGATGTTCCCTTAGATTTTTTTATAAACCTCTGCATAAGCAAATTTTAACTGCTCACGTAGTTCTTTATTTTCTTCATCCAATTTCTTAATTTTACGTTTTAAAGATACTATAATTGCATCTTTATTATTCTCATCCATCTCACGTTTTATCTGCTTTGGAGTTGAAACTTGGGCTTGCTGCTCTCGTAACGATTCAATTCGTTCTCGTATTTCTGGTACCCCACCTTGCTGTCTGGTTGGAACCAGCGCGATCTCACGAATGTTTTTTTGCCCGCAATCGAGCTGATATTTATAATCGTACGCGTCTTGCACTCGTATGCTTCAAAATCGCTTCGATGACGACATCCCAATCCCCATGTGGAAGCTCATGCCCTGTCCCTTCCAACGTGAGCAAGACTGCTCCCGGAATGGTGTTTGCAAGATGCAATGCATGCGCGAAAGGAATGAGCAAGTCTTCTGTACCGTGAATCACGAGAGCTGGTACAGCGATTTCCCCTGTCCGCATCAGGTACGTTTCACCGGTCGTCACGAAGGCGTGGTTGTTCTTACTCGCATAATGGTTGCTTCTGGCGATATCTATTTGGGCCAATTCACGAACGCGCGCCTCGTCAAAAGGATGCTTGGAACCGATCAAAACCTTCGAACTCGCCACGGCAACCTCTAAAACCTCTTGTTCATCCTCCCAATTGATTTCCCTCATATTGCTGAAAAACTCCATCAGCTTCTCATCGATTGGAGGTAGGTCAGGAGCAAAATTGGACGTTGCGTGCAATGTGATCGTGCGAACTCTTTCGGGATGTCGCAATGCAATGATTTGCGTCAACATTCCGCCCATCGACATACCAAGGATGTGCGCCTGCTGTACGCCGAATGCATCTAGGACGTGAACAGCGTCATCCGCCATATCTTCAAATGTATAGCCAGGTTGGCCAACCTCGTAGGTCGTGGAACGTCCGACATCCCGATTATCAAAACGAATAACAAAGCGTCCAGCGTCGGCTATTCGCTGACAAAATTCTTCCTCCCACCAAAGCATGGACATCTGGGCTCCCATAATCAGCAAAATCGCCGGATCTGTGGGCTTCCCAAAGCTTTCCGCACATATTTCCACACCGTTCACTTTTAATATCTGTTCTGCCATTGTAAGTTTTCCTCCTCAACGAACTGAAATAAAAAAACACAGGCTAGGCTGCCTGTGCTTACGTCATCGAAAAAGGAAGAAGAAACGAAAACCATGAACATCAGATACCAGCATCTGATTGTACAGAATTGGTTCCATTCTCTTCGTAGATCATGCAAATAGAGGAGGTCATCACGCTTGCCTTCCTCACTCCATTTGCCCATGATTCAATTGGGTTACCGTAGCGGCAATCCATTTTTCGATTCGTCTGCACACAACATAGCCTTTTCACGCTATTTCATCGATTGTGTTGTGCGAATAAAGTATCGAAAAATTAATTTGCCACACGTAACCCTCCGTTCCTAATAAGTTGTGCCCATCCTACCACATGCTTTTTCATCTGTCAACGATTGGCAGTTTCAATGGTTGTCCGTATCCCTGCCTCCGCAAAAATCGTCTCAACGTCTCGGGTAAGCCGCAGCTCAACCACTTGATCACATGCCAGCTTGGAAAGAATCTGGTCATGCGTGATCATGACGACCGTTTTGCCTGCTTCAGCCAGCTTTTTCACCCATGCTGCTACCTTCAGCACTCCATCGCCGTCAAGTCCGCTTGTCGGTTCATCCAGCACTATCAATTCTGCCTCGGAGCAATAAGCGGCTGCCATCGTGACCCGCTGCTTCTCTCCACCGGATAATGACGCCGGATGCCGATCGCGAAGCTCGCGTAAACCGAAAGCATCCATCGCTTCATACGCCTTTGCGCGGAGCTCTTCATTCAACATCTTCCCCAGCACGATTTCGTTTCCGACACTGTCTGCGTAGAGCTGATAGTCCGCATCCTGCATCACCAAATAACTCACAGCTCGTCTTTTGCTGGCAGAAAGTGAACGACCTTGGCGGACAATCGTTCCTTTTCGCTCACGAAGAAGACCGCATAAAATTTTGCATAGCGTCGTCTTGCCCGTACCGTTCTCTCCAGTCAACGCTGTTACGCTCCCCTGCGGAAGCGAGATGTTGATATCGGTGATTCCGTCGTTTTTCTTTTTATAAAAATAGCTAAGCCCTCTTCCTTCCACCATGAATTCGGACATCTCTGGCTGCTCATGTTTCTTCGCTGTCTCGGGAAGCGTCATGTCAGGATGACGCAAACCGTACATACGGACATCATCATGAGATAGCTGGCAGAACTCGTCCTTCGTCCACGTGTGTGCGATTTTGCCATTTTCCATGCAGACAAACAAATCGACAACGGGTAGAAAAGGAACGAGCCGATGCTCGCTGATGAGCAAGGTGGTACCTTTTTGCTTGAGCTTGCTTATGATTTCAATCAGGTTTTGCGTAGAGGAAGCGTCCAGATTCGCAGTAGGCTCATCCAACAAGAGAAGTGGCGGTGTCAAAACGGATGCGGCCGCTATAGCCACCCGTTGCTTTTGCCCGCTGGACAGCTTATGTAAAGAGCTATCGAGCAGGTGGGAAATCCCGAGCTGGCTCGCCTGTCTATCCATCCGGCTTCGAATCTCGTCTGGTGCCATGCCGATGTTTTCTGCGGAAAACGCCAGCTCATCTCGGACAGTTTCCATAAAAAATTGGCTGCGGGGGTCTTGAAACACGACGCCCATTAGCCGGGTACGTTCCTCTGGCAGCATGCTCGCAGGACTTTTGCCACCCACGCTTACTTCACCCGTGAGGCGTCCGGTATAAAAATTCGGTGCGAGACCATTGACCAGCCTCATAATCGTACTCTTGCCGCAACCAGACCGCCCACATAGCACGACACACTGTCCGGCTTTTACAGATAAGCTGATATTTTTCACGCCAGTCTCAGTGTCATGTCCCCCATCTTCCTGTCCATAATGAAACGTGACATCGTTCAGCTCAATCACGAAATCATCCCTCCCGTCCAGTAAATTGCCGAGCCTATCAGCGCATACACCCCGACGACGATGCCATCCGTGATCTTGAAGCCAATCGGATAGATAGAGGTCCGCGCATTTGTGCACTCGATACCGCGGAGCTCAGCAGACGACGCCAGTTCTGACGACAGCTTCAGGCAACGGACGACCAACGGCATAAAAAAACATTCGTAGGCCATGGCCGGATGCTTCAGTACGCTGTACCACTGTGGAAAAATCCCTCTGGCGCGGATTCCGTCACGAATCGCTTTCATTTCCAAAAGGACCACGGGGAAAAATCGGATCAAAATGCAAATCATCACCAAAATCGTTTTGGGGACATACATCTTCTCAAAGGCACTCATGATACTACCAGGTGGCGTATAGATCAGAACCGTGCCGATCATGATGACCGGCATCATCCTCACCATCGTGTAGACGATGAGCTTCATCGTTCCCAACGACAACGCATTCGGCATAAAAAACACAAAAGTCATGCACACGCAATAGAACACGACCAGTTGAAACGCCTTTCTGGACAGGTAATTCCATACCAAGTACACTACACTTAGTGCCACCAGTAAGTGCACCTGTATATCATCACGAACGATCATGGTCAAGATACTTGCTATTACCAGCACCAACAGATGCGTTCTGGGACCGAGACGTCTCGTACGCGCTGTTTCTTTTTCATTAGCTTCTTCCTTCATCCAACAAACACCCCTACAACCGAGATCACACACAACCTTATAAAGGGAGACAGCCTCCCTTACAAATCGTAATGATAATGATGATCATAATCTCTAGCAATACGACAGGTAGACATACGTCTTTTCGTAGTATGTTTTCGTCCGATCACGGCATGGGTGGTGACTATAATGAAAGATATTTTGACGGAACTACATACGCCGTGTTTAATGCAATGCGGCTTTTATCCTGACGACGACCACGGTCCATACAACCGCGAGGGTACTTGCTTTTCTGTTTTACCAGAGAAAGGTCAGGGGCGTTACTGGACTTATACGCGCGACAACCTGTTTTCGATTTCGATCCAAGATTTCGTCTTTTACGAGGATTTGTTTCTGGAGTTCCAGCAGCCCAAGTACCTGAGCTTCAATTATTACGATTCCGTCTCTGGAGAAGAATTCAACCCATATAAACGATTGTCAAGCGGTTGCATCCGCGTCCATATCGGCTATAACAATTTGTATCGGGCCAGCTATCGCAAAAACATTCCCATTCGCTCGACAGCTATTGAAATCATGCCGGAGTATTACGAGGATTATTTGAAAAGCAAATATCCAGTAGAGTATAAGGACCTGCGCTCGTCCTTTATTACTATAGATGGGATGACGAATTTCGCGGAGCTTGTTTTCTTGCTCCGACAGATACGGAATTTTCGGGGAACGGGAATTGCCGCAAAGCTGTACTACGAGGGGAAAGTCGCAGAAGCAGTATCGCTAATTGTGGAGAAGGCCAAAGCACATAAAAAAACGCATCCATCCAAAAGCATATCCCGACAGGATATGGACGGCCTGACAGCTGTTACAGCCTACATTGACGATCACTTCTCCTCCGAAATACACTTGGAGCACCTCGCCCGGATCGCCTGCATGGGACTCACCAAGCTAAAATACACCTTTAAGCAAGCGAACCAATGCACCATTACCGAATATATCCAAAACAAGCGAATGAATCACGCTGAGCAACTGCTCACGAGCACCGATTTACACATCAATCAGATTGCGTATATCGTAGGCTATCACAACTCCAGTCGCTTCTCCCAGCTGTTTCGCAAAAGCACCGGCCTATTGCCCAACGAATACCGGAGATTCACGGTGACAAGCAAATAGGACCATGGTAAAAAGCTGTAGCCAATGATGTGGCTACAGCTTCTTTTGTGTTTATCATTTTTCTTCTTTCGCAGCGAAAAGCAGTTTTCGCACACGTTCATCCCGCAGCCACAACCCGCCCCACATCAAAATCGCGAGGTAGACAGCAAACAGCGTATGGGAAAAGAGTGGCGCATCTACACGGATCTGGGTAGCGATGACCCCACCGAAAAATCCAGTCAGCAGAAGCGCACCCAAAACTGCTGTTCGGGGAATGGCATACAGCACCGTTGATACAAGGGCGAGAATTCCAATTAAGCCAATGTGATGCTCCGCATAGCCAAGTACGAGCGTTCCCTCTACGACAGGAGCCGGCTGGATGAGTTTGAATACACCGTCAAAAAGCATAAAAAGAATGACAAGTCCGCTCATCATCCGTGCAATCCACAGACGTGTTTTGGAAATTTGACTCCGCATGGGGGTCCCACCTTTCATTTTTTTCCTAAGCAGATCGTAGCACAATCAAAGCGGCGACATTTCTTCTGTATTGCTCTTTTGGGGAACTGTCTTTTTCTAAAAACGAAAAAAACCTTCTCAAATGAGAAGGTTCTGAATTCGTATCCAAGATTAAACGGGAAGCGTAACTCTGTAACCTGGTTGGTTCTTTGGATGGTTTTGATTCACGAACACACCACGGTCATTTTTCAACACGATTACTTCAAAGAATGGACGGAAACGATCTTCCGAAATACCAAATGCAGTCAAGAACTTGCCAAACAGTTCTTGCTCTTCACGCTCAGGTTGGCCATCTGCCAGAGAGGAATCGATCAGGTTAACCAGGATGCACATTTTTTGAGCATCTGTGAGCAATGGAGTTACTTCGTTCAGGAATTTCTCGATGGAGTTATTGCGTGTATATTTCATTGCGTTATCGAGCAACTGTCTGTTATTAGCACCTACACCAATCACGCCGTTGCTTTCTTCACCGCCCAATACAGCGAGCAATTGACCGATTTCCTCGTGGTCCATTTCTCCATCCGATTTCATCATGTAGAGCAAGGAACATGCGAATCCAAAATGAGGGGTCATTTCTTCCCCTTTGTCTGTCTTAAACATATCAAACAAGCCCACGCAAAATACCTCCTATGTATGCCAAGATAGTATAATTTTACTATCAACTGGAGAATGTTAGCAACAGTTGTCCGGGTAAGCAATTTTTCGGTAAACAAAAAAGAAGTGCCAGCCTGCGCGCCGACACTTCCTATTCTAGCTCTTATTGCAATTGTTGGACGTTATAGCCCTTGGCTTTCAAATGATCGATAACCATGCCCTTCATTGAAAAGTGGGCAGCACCGACCACGACAAAAGAAGTAGTTTCCCCTTCTTTCTCCAACACTTCTGCGAGTTTAATAGCCATGTTTTTGTCTCGCTCACCGAGCAGACGCTGATTCACTTCGCCTTCACCGAAATCGCCATGCTCTGTCATGATCTTGGTAAAGCCCTCCAGATCGCCTTCTACCCATTCTGTTTGCATGTTTTTTAGCATGTCTGCGTTTTCTTGAAGCCCTTTTTCGGTCAAAGCAACATCCAACATGATATTCAATTCCTTCTCCTGTTGCTCTGCCGGAACGCCAGAGAGCAAATCTGCTTGCAGCTTGATGCCTTCCAGCTCATTGATCGGCTTCTCATCCAGCATCGCCTTTGTCAGGAAGTACCTGTCGATACCGGAAAGCATACTGAACTGAAGGTCTGTATCGGTGTCTACATAGCCCAGCGATGGCACAGACAAGGAAATGGCAAAAGGCTTGTAGGCATCAAAGGAATTGGCTGGCAGCTCCAGCTTTGAGAGCAGTTTTTGCAGCTTTTGATATGTCTCAGCAGATACATGATCCTTTAGTGTCTTGCCATCTGTATAGACCATTTTTTGCGTGAGATAATCACTGTCCCCATTAATAATGTCTGCCTCAACCCACAGTTCGTCTGACTCTTCATACGCTTCCCGGATGTCTTTTTGCATCGGGTACATATCGGGGATTCCCACATGAATCGAGCCGAGCAAGTACATGGTGTTTTTATCGTTGGTCACTTTCCACATCAGACCTTCGGCACCAGCACCAACCGTATCGTATGCAAACTCAACCAGTCTGCTTGCCATCACTGTTGATTGCTCCACCGTGCTTGGCTGTTTCAGCTCAAGACCAGCGCTCGTCCCTTTTACCAGGCCCTTTTTCTTCATGTAGTCAATCGGACTCTCCCCGTTCATTTCGAATGCTGCTGGCAATTCGTAGTTTGCCAGTATGTTGTACAAAGCAGTCGTGACCGCTTCCTTCGTCATGACCTTATCCTTTGCAAGCGGCAAAGTCGCATTCTTTTTCTTCAATCCCAGACGGTCCAGTTTTTTCGCTGTACCTTCCAGCAAGATAGTGAACTTCTCAGCAGAAATGGCTTGTTGAAAAGAGGCATCCTCATACCACGCCAGTGGAAAAATCCCGTATTTTTCCCCTTCGTTCAACGTGGTGACAGACCAAGGGCTGATAACAGGAGCTACGGGTGTCTGCCCGTGCACAGGCAACACATATCCCAGCAAGAGCGCCAAGCTGAGGGCACCTGTTCCCGCCCAACGAGTCAGCTTGCTCCAGCGTTTGTTTAGTTTCATCAAACTTTCTCCTCTCGATTCTAAGCTGTTTGTTTCACAATGGTAGATTATACCACAATAATCTGGAAGAGATAACCGAATGATAGAAAAGAATAGGAAATGCGACCATTTTCACTATACATAAAAAGCATCGACATTGATCGTCGACGCTTTCGCAATGAATCCGCAAGTTATCGATTCGGTTTGGTCAAATACAGACGCATCGTCAACGGAGCAAATATGCCAATGAGCAGCAGACATAATCCGATCCCTACCATCAGATCAGACAGATTTGCTGTTCCGCCCATCAATCCTCGAACCGTCCCTACTGCGATACTGATCGGGTTTAGATTGACGATTGTCCCCATCCATTTGGGCATGGTAGAAGAATCTACGAAGATCGTGCTGGCAAAAAGCAACGGGTACACAAAAAACATACTTGAACCCGATACCGTCTCCGATCTCTTTGCCAAAATACCGATCATGGAAAAAATCCAGCTCACACTAAAGGCGAAGAAAATGATATACAAAATAGCGAGTACCGCACCGACTATACCCCCTTCTGGACGAAACCCAAGCAGCATTCCTGTACCAAAGGCGACGAGTATCGCAACCGAATACCGTAGGCCATCTGTCAGTAATGGGCCTATGACAGACGCTGGCTGCCAAAAGGGCATGGTACGAAAACGGTTATACACCCCCTTCGCAATATCCTGGCAGATGGTTGTCCCGCTATAAACCGTCATTGGAATGATCGTCAACACAAGCACACCTGGCAGAAAAAACTGGAGATACGATGCCGTAGAACCAGCGATGGCTCCACCGAACAAATACGTAAAAATAAGCAACATCATCACAGGTGAGAGGATAGCGTCCATACAAAATGTGAAAAAGTTGTTCTGTGTGTTTTGCCATGTGCGCCACATAAAGATGCGGATCGCCGCAAAGGTACTGAGCGTATGACTTGCGTTCATGAGATGGCCTCCTTCTTTTTGCCATGAGTCAGGGCCAAAAACACTTCTTCCAGACTCGGGTCACTCAGGGAAAAATGCTCGATGGAAACATCATGAGCCAGAAGCATCCCGATTGCTTGGTTTGCCAGACTCGCTTCTTTTACCGGGATTCTAAAAAAATGCGGGTCATCTTGATCTGGATAAATCGGTAACCGAAGTTGTTCTTCCAAAAGACGGCTGATCCGTTCCTTGTTCAGATGTTCGGTCAATCGAACCGTCAACGTCTTGCCTCCCACCGAGGCTTTTAACTGCTCAGGTGTCCCTTCTGCAATCATCGTTCCTTTATCGATCACCGCGATCCGGTCTGCTAATTGATCGGCTTCTTCGAGATATTGGGTCGTTACTAGCACAGTGGTGCCTGATTTCAACAGCGCACGGACGACTTCCCATACTTGTTGCCGACTTTGCGGATCGAGACCCGTAGTTGGCTCATCCAGAAAAATAAGCTCCGGCTGTGTGAGGACGCTAGCGGCGATATCTAATCGTCGCCGCATCCCGCCAGAATAGTTTTCCACCGTACGATCCATGGCATCTGCAAGCCCAAAGGTATGAAGCAGCTCGCTTGCTTTCGTACGTGCTTCCCTCGCAGAGTAGCCAAACAATCTGCCAATCAAGATCAAGTTTTGCAATCCGGTTAATCCTTCATCCAGGGCAGCAAACTGTCCCGTTAGGCTTATTTTCTTGCGCACAGCCTGCGCGTTTTTCACGATATCGCATCCGGCTACCAACGCTGTTCCACCATCTGGCGCAAGGAGCGTGGAAAGCATATGGATGGTTGTCGTTTTTCCAGCGCCATTCGGGCCGAGCAAAGCGAACAGCTCCCCTTTTTTTACATACAGGTCAATTCCTTTGACCACCTCATGATCCCCGAACGATTTCCTGAGATTCGTAACTTCAATGGCGTATGACATGGCGGCCACTCCTTATCCAAAATAGCTTTTATGTTCCGATGCCCATTCGGCAAACGTTCTTGCAGGCTTTCCCGTCACTTGCTCCACCGTAGATAAGACTGTGTAGCCCACTTCAGGTGGATTTTTGCCCATGGCTACGAAAAAGTCGATATCTCCCTCTTCGTACCCCTGATCTCTCCAATTCTGTCGCGCCTGCTCCTCCGTAAGCTCTTCAAACCGAATTTCTCTCTCTAAAATTTTCGAAATTATCTGAACAGATTCAATGCGCGTAATCGCTTCTGGTCCCGTAAGAAAATAACTTTGCCCATGGTGTCCCGATTCAAGTAATGCCACCACAGAAACACTCGCGATATCTGCTTCGTGTACTTTGGCGCTTAAGGCATTGCCAAAAGGCTCTCGCACGACTCCCTCCAAACGAATCGACTCCTGCCAATCGATAATCGCATTGGACATGAATTCCACAGGCTTCAGGAGAGTCCACTCCATCCCACTGTTTGCCAGTGCTTCTTCCACAGGCCCTTCGGTGTCGCTCACCAAAACGGACACGCGCTTCACACCAGCTCTTTCCGCCATTTCGACTACCTTCGGATCGGTTTGAAAGGTGTAGCTAGAAGCAATTAAGTGCAGAGCCGTTACACCTTGCAACGCCGCTTCCAAGCTTTCCGGTATAGCAAGGTCCCCTGCCACAACCTCTACTCCCACTGGCTGGTCGGCTTTTTCCGGATTCCGCGAAATAGCACGCACCTTGACTCCCTTTTTCAAAAGCTGATCCACCACATGTCTCCCTACCGTACCTGTTGCACCCGTTACTAAAATCGTCATGTTGTACATCCTCCTCAAATTATTGGTAGCGTTGCTGAATCTCTTTGATTTCTTTCCATACATCTTCTTTTAAGTCGTCAGGGGAGATGATCTCCACCTTTGCTCCATAACTTAATACGACGGAAATCGCGTAGTCTCGTTTATAAAAAACTTTGTGCAAATCGATATGCGTACCGTGATGCGTGCATTCTCCCGGGAATTGTTCCAACACACGTAGCCCTACGGACGGATCAAAACGGAGATGCGCGAGTGTCCCTTCAAAGTCTTGCGTTTCTTCTTCGGCCTGGCTTGTCTGGTCTTTTCTTAGGTGAAAAATGACTTCTGTCACCTCAAGCGCGGTAATCCTGGAAAGGCGAAAGATTCGATTCGCCTGACGCGATAAGCAATACGCCTGAAGATACCACGCTCCACGCTCCCAAAATAAACGGAGCGGCTCTACTCGTCTCTCTGAGACCGTACCTGATGCACTCCTATAAGAGAACTTCGTGACTCGATTTTGCTGGATCGCCTCTGAAAGCGGGTGAATAGCGGCCTTTTCATCTTCTACCGTACTCAGGTTAAAAATGATCGATTCGTTATTTCCCCCATTCAGTAGAGCAGGCTGCAGGCTGCCCAGCTTCTGAACAAGTGTCGTATATTTTCCTCCGATAGCTCCTTCCGTACTTTTTAAGAGATGGTATATGACCGAAAAGTCTTTTACAGAGAAGTGCTGCTTCGTTAGGAAGAAACCTTCCATCAGCTCGAATCCACCATCTGCTCCCGTAAATGAAACGACGGGAATGCCAGCTTGATTCATTAACTCAACATCACGATAAATCGTTCGAACAGAGACCTCAAATCTGGCTGCAAGATTTGTTGCTGTCACCCGTTTTTTCGTCATCAACTCTATTGTGATGGCAAGTAATCGATCCAGCTTCATCTGTTTACACTCCTCATGTTCATCACCTATTCGGTAACTGTCCTCATCATAATGCACGAATCCTGACATCATGTGTGTCAGGATTAAAAAAACTCACCCTCTTATTTTACAGGAGGGTGAGTCCTTTTTCGAAATCGTTACTTCATGGATGCTTCTTCAATTTCTTTATACGCCCAATGACCAGGTACGACGTCCGGCCATCTTTGCGGGCCAGCTTGGTTCTCTGGCACGCGATTCAGCACGCGATTGAGAATCGTTACAGCTTCGGCACGAGTCAGCGCTTTCTCTGGCTGGAAGGTGCCGTCGGGATAACCTGTCATGTAGCCTTTTGCAACAACCGCTGCAATGATTGGAGATGACCAGTGATCTCCCCTCACATCAAAAAAGGCAGTGCCCCCTCCCGCACCTTGCAAGGCCTTGTACTTATAGATGACCGCGGCTATTTCCGCTCGGGTAATGTTGGCCGATGGGCGGAATGTGCCATCTGAGTAGCCGCTCATCATACCCGCTGCACTTGCTTGATGAATCGGATTTACTGCCCAGTAGTTGTCGGCTACATCGAAGAACCTTCCTTTATTCGCAGAAGACTGGCTCACCATTTCAGCGTTCAGTAAAATGGCAGCCATCTCCGCACGTGTCACCGTGCGATCCGGTTGAAACGTTCCGTCAGGATAGCCATTGATATAGCCACGTTGGCTCTTGCTTTTCTTATTGGTTGCAGGGCGTTCCTCTTTCTTATTTATAGAGCTGCCTCCAGTGAAAAAGCTGTTTGTCGGTGTGGTATAGGAATCTTTTTTACGGTCTTTGTCCCGATCCCGGTCTCTGTCCCAATCATCGTCATCCTCTAGATTTCTCCATGCCTTCTTCAAATCGTACAGGGCGTCGTCTACCTCCGACTGTCTGGCATGTGAATCGTTGATGACATCCCATGCATGTTCGAGTGCATCTTCCAAATCACGCCAGCTTGATCTGGTGTAGTCGTCTTCATCCAAGTCTTTGTCCTCGATCTCTTCCACTTTGGCTCTCAATTCTCTTTTATAAACAGCGTCATCTTGTCTCTTCAAATCTTGTCTCGCTTTGATCAGTTTCTCAAGGGCAACATCTACGACAATCTGGCTCGCATGCGAATCATCCAGCACAAAGTAAGCATTCCCTAGTCGATCCTGCAGCTCTTTCCAACTGGTCCTCGTGTAATCTTTTTCTTGCAGCTTTTCCACTGCAATTTCCTCTACTTTCGTTTGCAGTTTACTCTTGTCGACTGCACCTTCCTGCTTCTTCAGCCCTTCTCTTGCTATGACTAACACGGACAAGGCACCATCGATTTCTGCTTGGGTGACGTTTGGCTTCGTCAGTACGGCTTTTGCAGCATCCAACGCATACACAAGCTTGCTCCAGCTGTCGGGCGTATATTTTTCCTGGATTAAATTCTCGGCGTTAATTTCATTGACTTTTCCTTGTAAGTGACGAAGATCTACAGTGGATTCTACCGCGGCAGGTGTTTCCTCTTCACTTGCTGCTTGGCTTACAGGCACGAATATGGATGCTTGGAAGATCAAGCAAAAGAGGCTAAAGAAAACAAGACTCATTACTGCTCTTGGAAAACGTCCCAATTCCCATCCTCCGTTCTTTACGATGACCCATTTGATCATCTTTTTCCAATCGTTGACATTATATGATGGAGACCGATAAGAGGATTCATATTTTTAGAGGCCAAGAAAAACAAAAAACCAAGTAGCCAATAGAGCAGCAACTTGGTTCTTATTTTCTGGCGCTAAGCAGAAATAGGTTTTTCTGGGCGTTGCTTTGTCTTGCCCGAGAGCGAAAAATTCGTCCACATACGCAATAGTCGTTCCACTGGGCCATAACGGAACCGTTTTAAATACAGCGGGCTTAAGAAAAGCTGTCCCACATAAATCACGATCGCTAATCCGCAACCAGCCAATACCCCGATCTTTCCGAACCACCCGAGTCCATAGCCATAGAAGATCGTCGTACAAATGACGGTTTGCAAAAGGTAATTCGTTAAGGAGAGTTTCCCCACGGCCTGAAACCTTGGCAGCCAAGTTGATTCCGTGCTTCTGGAAAAGAACCAAACAAAGGCAAAAATGTAACCGATGGCAAGAATGGTTCCCCCCGATATCTCACCGACGCCACTCCACCAATTTCCCGGTAGATACTCATGTAGCCCTTTTAACAAAAGTCCCGCTGGCAAGAAGATCAGCATGTTTCGGAAATACGAGGTTCGTTCTTCCTCTGGCTTCTCGAACCACCTGCGCTTCGCAGCATACATCCCAAAAAGGAACATGGGTGCGCTCATAAGCGGCGCGAGCAACAGTAAAGCAATCATCATGTATTCTGGCAATCCAAGCGGGTCTTCACTGCTTCTGTGATGCACGATCTCTTCGTATGTGCCCGTGCCATAGACGGTCATGGTTTTGACCACATACGCTTCCATACGGGCAGGATCGGTAATGCTCTCAGGATCATTCGGATCTTCTGGAGCAAGCCCCATTAAGCTGATGAGGCAGAGTAAGACAATCCCCCAAATGAGCAGTGTTTTCGGTTTACGGTTCATGAACAGCAACAGAAAGAAGCCCATCATGCCATAAAACCCCAAGATATCCCCTTCCCATAGGAAGTACGAATGAAGGAGACCAAGTCCGATCAGCATCAAAAATCTGCGGGCAAGGTAGCGTTTTTGCTTCAAACCTTTGGCGGCCAAGCTTTGCTGCATCTTGATCATGCCAAAACCAAACATGAAGGTAAAAATCGGCATAAAGCTGCCTTCCACAAATATTTTCACAAGCTTATAAGCTGTCATTTCATAATCGGGGAGGGCGTATAAATCCATTTCTTGGCTTCCCCAAATCCCATACTGGAAAATCAGCATATTCGCCATCAAAATTCCTACTAAACTAAATCCCCGCAAGCCATCGATGATGCGAACGCGGTTTTGCTGTAGCTCCATGACTATCACCTCAAGCCTGATTGTAACGAGCTAAGCTTAATGGCTTCTAAATCGCACCTTATCGTTTCCTTAATTTTACATCCATCATTACTTGCGTATGGTGGACGATCAGGAGAACCTCAACCGATCAAATATCGCGACGAATATTTTGGCGATGTTTCTGGCATCATCCATTCCACGATGACACTGCTTGCTACATTTCTCGTCTGCACCCAATATTGATCTCATCTGCACCCGATATTGATTTCTCTATTCTATGATATGGCTATCTTGTAAGAAGGAGTTATTGCGTATGAAATTGGTACAACGATGGGTAAGTATTTTTCTGTCAGCGGCGATACTATCAACCCTCGTCGCCTGTGGTGCGGCCGACGACAAGGGGCAGACTCAGCTCGCTACGACACAGGCGCCTGCAGGCAGTGTTCAGGAATTGTTCGGCAGTAGCTTGTTCGTAGGCGACTCCATTATCGGAGGACTGACGAACGATGACCTGATGCCTGAAGCGAACGCTATGGGGGGATTGGGCGCAACGGTCCAATCTACACTGGACAACGTCGAAGAGATCACGAGCCGCAAGCCGTCGCATGTGTTCCTGTCAATGGGGCAGAACGATCTCGGGGAACCGCTGGAGGAAGCGAAGAAGACATTCATACAGAAATACACTCGGCTGGTTGATCGTATAAGGGAACTCCTGCCAGCGGCCCGCGTCTACATGCTGTCGATTACGCCAGTAGATGCCACATCACCGTTCGGTGCGTCCATGAACCCGCAGATTGAAACATTCAACGCAGCCCTGCAGAAAATGGCGAAGGAGAAGGGAATCGACTACATTGACCTTGCACCCATTTTCCGGCAGCACAAGATTCAATACGATGAAGACGGCTCTCATTTCACGAACCCATTCTACCCCATCCTGCTGGGCTATTTGAAAGAGCGAACGGATTTGGCCAATCAGCTGCGCGGTCCGGCGGTCACCGATACGAACGAAGCCTACAAAGCAGCGTTCAGGCACAGTGTTTTCCTGGGGGATTCCATCCTGGGGGCGTTGTCCTATCTGAACAAAGTGGATACAGCGAATGTCATCGCCCCGAGCGGCGCGACGCTCTCTCTCGCTCTCATGAATGTCGAGAAACTCGCCAGCCGGGCACCGGAACATGTCTTCATTCTGTTGGGCAGCAATGACATTCGGTTGTCGGACAAGCAGGAATTCGTCGAGCGCTATCGCCAGCTGATCGACAGCATCCGGAACAAGCTGCCAAAGGCCAAGCTCCACATCCTGTCAATCCCGCCAGTCGCCGAGGAAACCCTGAAACAAGTGCCGCAGTATGCGAACATTACTGCCTTCAACCAAGCGCTTGAACAGTTGGCCGATGAAGTCAAAGTCGATTACGTGGACTTGTCACCCCTCTTCACCTCCAACAAAATCCAATACGCGGACAACGGCGTTCACTTCAAACCGCATTTCTATCCGTTGCTCCTGGACTACTTGAAGGGACTTGTAAAGTAAGGAAATGGCCGGTTAGTTGGCAAGCGTCAAACAGCCCCCACCTTTTAACTAGGGTAGGGGCTGTGTATTTTAACATTTTACAAAGTGGTTCCTGTATCCTTCCGTGTTGATTTCCAAGGCATTTAGTTGTCCACCAGAATAGCCACACCCGCCATCTATTCCTATTTTATCACCTTCTGTTGAATACCAAATTTGATTGGGTTCTGGATTCGATATTATTCTAGAAGTTGGGGTGTGTCCAAATACTACAACTTTGTCAATGTTTGTTGGACTTTCTATAAAATCCTCACCTAGCCAGACAAAATCGGAAGGTGTTGTTTCTCGCCAATTCCTTGGACGAACTCCTGCGTGTACAAAAATATGTCCTTCATCTTCAAAGTAATTGCATCTTCCTCCTCCACCATTCTTTTTATCTCTGAAACAACTTTTAGAGATTCAGGTCCTCTACTTATATAATCTCCAATAAAAATAGCTTGGTCCTGTATTGGCCTATAATTTATTTTTTCCAGTAGCAGCTTACGTACATGAAAATATCCATGGATATCACCAATAATAAGTTTTGCACTGATTCTTTTTCCGAAAACTAGCAACAATTTTGTCGATCAAACGTACAACTCTTATAAGATACATAATTTAACAATGTAATCGAGGTGTTAACAAGCATGGAAGCATCAATCTCAATTGTCACCTACCGCCCTGAGTTGGCCGCAGCGGTCGCAGATATGTGGAATGCCAGCCGAGATAGCTGGGGAGGCGGAAATTCGATTACGACAGCCGAACAAATCAGACAAGAAGAAGCAGCCTCTGACGCTATCACTGTCTATCTCGCAATGGAAGGTGAAACGGTCGTTGGTTATTGCAGCCTGGCCGAATATCGGGAAGATACCGGTGCCCTCTATATCCCGTTGCTCAATGTACGTCCCGACTTTCACGGAAAAAAAGTCGGCCGGATGCTGCTTTCATGCGCACTGGAGAAAACGATTGAGCTCGACTGGCCGCGACTTGATCTGTATACGTGGGCAGGAAACACGAAAGCTGTTCCGTTGTATAAGAAGTTCGGGTTTTTCTGGGAAGACCGGGACGACGCCACCCATCTGATGAACATGATTCCTTCTGTGCTCCGTACCGAAGCGATCGCCCACTATTTTGAGGAGCTTGATTGGTATCAGGACTCCACTCGGGAGATCGTTGTAGAGCCGGATGGACGCAAGGAAAACGGCTTTGATTACTTCATATACTCCTGGGCAAAAGGAGAAAAGAGCTTGCGCGTGGAGTTTGAGCGGCGGGGTCGGGGCATGCGCCTCATCGAGACGGAGGATTATCTCGTGTCTGCCGAAGCGGAAAAGCTGGAGCTAGTCTTTGGACGGGAATATCAAATTCACTACCGGATCGTCAACAAATCAGGAAAGCCGTTACAGATTTCGTTAAACGGGCAACCGAGCGACACGATCCGCTTTGATTATCAACACGAGCTGGCTGTGACAGATGAAACGACGCTGTCAGCTACCTTTTTTGTCGATCCAATCACAGAAGAACAAAGCATCTGGCGCACGCATCCGCGTGTTTGTACCAACCTGCTGATCAACGGCAAGGCAGCGCTGTTCGAGGTAGGAATCCTTCCCAAGTTTCCTGCTACCCTTTCCTTGCATGTACCTGGCCTCTCCTATCCGGGACAAACAAAGCTGTTTTATTTGGACGTGGAAAACAACTTTGCGGAAGAAGCGGAATTTTCATTCGAGCTGCCCTTGTGTTCATTTTTTGGCTTACAAGAGCAACGCCACACTTTGAAACTGGCTGGCAAAGAGCGCATTTCGCTTCCGCTTAACGCTGACCTGTATGAACACGGCTTTTACGAAGCCAACGTGCAGGTGGAGACAAAGCTCGCAGATGGCAGATCGGTTTCTTTTGCCAAAAAAATCGGAGCTGCCTTTACGGGGCTTGGTGCGATGGTGTCGGGAGAAACAGAACAGGCTTGGCAAGTTCACCATGGCCGCCATACGCTCTACTTGAACAAAGAAGATAATGAGATAACCGTTGTCGGCGGGACAGGTGGGGAGCCAACTAACTTCCTCTATCCCAAGCTCGGCAAACCGTTTTCCAGCGAGTTCTCGAAGAAGCGTGCCGAGAAAGTTGAGTTTATCGTGGAAAAGGGAGCAATCGGCATCCGTGCAACGTATCGCTCCGGGGCATACCCGCAAATTGCACTGGTTAGCAAAACGCTCCTGTTCGGGGATGGCACCGTAGAACATGGAGTGGAGATAGAAAACCACTCTGCTGACAAGTTGACTACTGAGCTTTGGCTTAACCAAGGATTTAGTCACAGTTTTCATCGCCCCATTGTGCCGTACCAAGGCCGTTATGTTGAAACACCATCCTCCTACGGCAGCGATATGGATTATTGGGATGCTGAGTTAGTCAGTGAAAACTGGCTGTTTACACAGGATGAAACGGCCCCATGGGGAATGTGCTGGCCTCCTGAATACCGTTTTGACATTCAAGGCTGGTACGTCACACTTGAAACCAATCTCGGCATGCTTGCTCCACATGAAAAAAAATCGTTCGGCCCCTTCCACTTCTCGCATGGGGGCTACGCTGACTGGAAAGAGTTCCGTGCCTTTGCCCGTAAAGAACCTATGCCAGCAGACCTGATCTTGACCTCTCACCTAGAGTTGAGTGCCAATGGGCAAAATCCGTTTGTCACAAGCAAGGAACTGGATGTACAGGTGAAAGAATACAAGCAGCAGTACTTGGACGGAGAACTGATGGCATCTCTTTTGAGCGAGTCAGCTTCCGAACAAACGCAGAACTTTACAGAAGATGTGGAAGAGACGGAATCTGGCTTCTCCTTCATGACGCCAGAAAAACCATATGACCTCGTGCAAGTAGAGGGACGTTTTGCCACTCATATGTCGCATTTGCAGAGCGCGATTTTCCCAATCGGTCAAGGCAAGGTCATACAGGAGCAAACAGAGGAAGAAGGACAGCAGGTCTATATCGCCGACAATGGACGATTGCGGATCAAAGCTGCTCCAGATTTTGCTCCGACGCTATACTCGCTTACAAGCAATGGGCAGGAGTGGCTGGACAGCGCATTCCCTGAACGGAAGCCGAAATCTTGGTGGAATCCGTGGACAGGTGGAATCGGCAACTATATGGAGGAGTTAAGCGCGTTTTCACTGGTTAAGGAAGAGCGTACTGCTTCCTTTGTCGAGCTAATCGACAACAAGCAAAATGCGTGGCAGGGAATTAAGGTGAGCTACCATGTGAAAAAGCAGGAGAAGTATCGCGGGTTGACTTGCCATCAGTATTACTTACTGCTGCCAGGAGTACCTGTCCTCTGTCATACCGTAGCGATCGAGCAGAATACCGGAACGTACTTTGCTGGCAAGGAATTAGCCACTGACATCTTTTTGCAGCCAGGAACCGAGGACGAGGCGGTATGGCTGAAAACCATCGGTACGAATGGCGAGGAGCTCAGCTACAAGCTGGCACAAGGTGAATTGGATGTCCTTGAAGTATCCGATTATGTCCTAGGGCGAGCTTCCTGCAAGGATCAGATGCATATCGTTACTGACCTCGATACTGCGGACCTCCAAGTATACGCAAACAAGGAAGTGGCCGTAGCTTCTGTCATACGCGAACTGAATCTACCAAACAACAGCACTACCTTTACTCCGCCTGTCTTTTTCCTGTTTGCCGACAACACGCTTCCATCCAATGCCTTGTCTGACTTACGGGCGATACGCTTTGCCAAATAAGGGAGGGCTTCCCAATGAAAATCATTGATGCGCACATGCATTTATCCCATATCGAGGAATTCAAGCGGACGGCGGCAGAAAAGTCGTTTGTCGATTACTCCGTCGCTGGTCTCTTGCAAGAATATGCCGAGAACGGCGTGGTCCTTGGGATAGGCATGGGCTTAACAGAGACTCAGCCAGACGGCTTCCCCGATGTGGAAGCTGTCACTCCCATGGGACTAGACCTGACAGACGAGTTGCCGCCACAGTTCGTCTATTGCCTGGGAATCAACCCGTTCAAGCTGGATGAAGCAGCAGTAGCACGCTTGGAAGCTGACCTGCAAAAGCCCAATGTGGTCGGGTTGAAAATCTATCTGGGCTACTATCCATTCTACGCCTATGATAGCGTCTACGATCCCGTTTATGCGCTCGCAGCCAAATACCAGGTACCTGTCGTCTTTCACACCGGCGATACGTACTCGGAACGTGGGCTCTTAAAATACTCCCACCCTCTCACACTGGACGAGGTGGCGGTGAAGCATCGAGACGTCAATTTCATGATGGCCCATTTTGGCGATCCATGGGTACTCGATGGGGCAGAAGTCGTTTATAAAAACCGCAATATGTTTGCAGATCTCTCCGGCTTAATGGTCGGTGACGCAGCCAATTGCAAGCGACTCGCGGACTCCCCGCTCTTCTTCTCCCATCTGCGCCACGCAATTACCTATTGTGATCATTACGACAAGTTTTTGTTCGGAACAGACTGGCCGTTGGCGCCAGTGAAGCCATATATCCAGTTTGTACAGGAGCTGTTCCCAGCGGAGTATCACGAGGATGTGTTTTACAAGACAGCATTGACGGTGTTTCCCAAAATCAAGCCGTTGGTTGAGTAGACGATACGAATCCCATGTCTCTTCCTCTCGAAGAAACATGGGATTTTTCATTTGTTCAATAAAACTTCTTCTATTTACGACAAAAAACGACAGTTTTCGTATTATGATAGAATATGCGAGTTTGCTTATACAACATCAGTAATGGACAACCATGACCCAAAGCTTTCGCTAGTACAGATAGAGCAAGACTAGGTTTCTACTTTAATGGGGGAGGACATGTTTCCTTGAAGAAAAAAATTGCCTGGGTTACAGACAGCACCGCACTCATCCCTGATCACATCATGGAAGAGCATGACATCTACGTCGTTCCACTGGAGATTATCTTTGAAGATGGCACTTTTGAAGACGGCATTGATTTAGCGCCTGAACAGCTTTATCAAAAAATTGTACAGGCTAGTTATGCTCCCAAAACGTCACAGCCTTCCTTAGGAAAATTTGTGACGCTCTACGAACGATTAAAGGAAGAGTATGAATGCGCGATTGCTGTCCACCTCTCCTCTGATCTGAGTGGGACCTACAATTCAAGTGCAACAGCAGCCAAGATGGTAGACTTCCCTGTCGAGCCGGTAGATTCCAAGCTGATGTCGTACCCGATTACCTCGATCATCTTAAACGGAATCGAGCAAGCCAAAGAAGGAAAAGGCTATCAGGAGATTGCGGCTTCCTTGCGCGAGGAATACAAAAAGTTTGAGAACTATATCCTGGTTGGCAGTCTCGACCAGTTTTACAAGGGCGGCCGAATGACCGGTTTGCAATATTTCATCGGCAATCTGCTTCAGATCAAGCCGATTTTCCAAATTAAAGATGGGCTGTTTGAAGTATATGAAAAGGTTCGTACCGAAGGGAAAGCCGTCAAGCGCATGCTGGAACAGCTGGAGAAAGCCAAACAGAATTACACCGTGAAGCACGTGCAGATTTTGCATGGCAACGTTTTGGACAAAGCGCTGGAACTGAAAGAGAAAATTCAGAGCAAGTACTCCGATGTCGAGGTGTTGGTTGGACCGATCAGTTCCACGATTGGGGCGCATGCTGGGATGGGGACGCTGGCGTTGGCTTGGCGGAATGAGTAAGAGTTAAATGGGCCAGTCTCACATGCCGGTTTTTTCGGCAAAGAGCTGCCCCCTTTGCCTTTCATTTTGGCACAATTTCATCATGTTCCAACCTTGATCACGACATTCCCCTTCTTGCTCATCGTTCCATAAACTACCGCATCACACAAAAAAACACGCCGAGCTGGCGTGTTTTCGTTTTGGTGGCAAGGATACTATTTCGTTATACGTTTTCCAATAGCCTCCACGAGCTCCCTCGTTGTCTTGGGAAGATTGGATTTCAGAATGGAATTGATCATGGGGCCCTTCACACCATGGGCAGTGATGTCGAGACATCCCGTCATTTTCGTACGTGCCTCCCCCAAAGCTTTTGCTTGGAAGTAGCCATGTCCAGTGAAATTCCCGCTGATCCCCGTCAAGGTAAACCTCACCTCGGTCGGAGGCGTCCATTCGGTGATATCTACTTGCAGACTGATCGTTTTCTTCATGATGCCGATATCGCCTGTAAACGTCCAAGCGACACGTCGTTCATTGATTACCTCGTGGCTGATGTAGCCAGGTACCAGTGGAACCCAATTCTCCACTATACTCACAAACTGCCATACCGACCCAATGGGCTGGTTCAGCTCCACATCATGTATTCCTTGAGGCATGATTTGCTCATTCCTTCCCCCAGTGTTCTTTGGTATCTTGTTATGTTTATTGTCGGAACACGGGAGATATTTCAGGAATATGGCGGGTTAATCCCACCAAAAATACCACACATCCTGTTTCATTAAATAATCGGCATAATGCCCTATTGAAGGAAACTCATCCAAAACGTACTGACAAAAGATGAAATGCTCTTGTGCCAGCTTTAGGGCCTCCTGGTAGGTCTGCGGTCTTGAACCGGCTTGAAAAATCCAAGTATCCTCTGTCACAGCGAGAATCTTGATCCCATACGCCTCCTGCCAGTGCTTTACGATAACGGACTGATAAACAGGTAGTGGGCAGTCATTATAGCCGCCCATCGGGACCCACAACGGTGCTTCATAACCAGATGCTAGCGGCAATTCCATAACAATCAAGGAATCATCTTCTAACCGATCCTGAACCCATTTTTCACTTATGAGAAAGGACTCCATCTCTGTTTCACTGAGTTGTTCATTGATTAGCTCATGACCTTCCCATATAAGGGAATATGCCTTATAGATTTCTTCAAAGTTCTTCCCATCCAAATTTTTCAACTCGGATGAAATGTCTGTATACAACAGTCGAGATTTTACAATTTGCCGAAAGACATCCTCTACTAATAAATGATGAACCTCCTCTAGCTGGTTATGTACATAATCAGAGAGTGATCCTTCTTCGTCCACAGCTTCTTCTATCATCTCTAGTATATTATAGCTAGGCAGGACCAAAATGCTGTGCTTATCTTCCTTTGTAGCAGGTACCGAGAAGTCTTCCCCAGCAACCACTTCTATGTCACATTCTTTTAGGTAATTTGACAACTCTTCTACCATCGTCACACCTCTTTTTTTTGCATTTTTTCATACCGTATATCTTACCACATCTAACAGAAAAATCCTGCGTACCCTCTCTTAGATTCACTTTCGAGTTGGTCTTATTCTGGACGCAAAGTCAAAATAAAACCTGCGTCTACCGCCGGAAAACACCACAAGCAGACCGTGAATGAGGAGTACAAGCGAAATCACTACGATGACGCCAAAGGAGAAAAGGATAAGAAATGGATAAAAAGCCGACTCCATTAAACTCTCTATCTGACCGATTGCACTCGAGGTGTACATGAAAAACCAAGTGAAATACAGCGCAAGAAATCGCTTGAATAAAGCAATTCCGAATGGCTTCCCGGAATCTTCGTTCACCAGTCTGAACCGCAAAATCGCCGATCCAATCGTCTTTCCATTCCATAAAATTGGAATGAAATAGAAGCAAAGCAACATACCGAGCAAGGTACTGATCACCTCTGTCAGCCAGCCAACCGGAAGAAGAAAGCCAAACAAATCCGACAAGAACTGAACTGCAATACTGTCGATCAACAACGCCAGCAATTGCGGTACAGGGAGGACGATATCACTCTCCATGACACTTTCTCTTTTCGCTTCTATGCTTTTATTGGACGGAAACAAAGCCAGTATGATCGGAGCAATGAAAAATCCAAATAATACACCACTGCTGTTGAGTATAAGATCATCGACGTCGAACAGTCGATAGGGACAATTATAAATGCCATAAATCCCCGTTAATTGTGTGACCTCAAAGAAAAGCGACAACCCAAAACCAAGCCCCAAAGCCCGTTTCCAATATTCCCGCTTCTGGAAAAAGTACCGGAGATAAACGCCAAATGGGAGCAGTAGCAAAAAATTAAATGCGGCTTGCAAGAAAGCTCGTTCTGATATGAGTTGAATATAGCTGGATGGATGGGACCATACCATCGAAGTTTCCTTGAGAATATCACGGACAAAGGTAAAGGGAATCAGCGAATAATAAACCGTATTCTCTGCTTGCATCGCGCAAGTATCCCTCGTGTCTGGCAAAGGAAGCAGCACCAAAAACAAAGAGCAAAGCAAATAAAAAAGAAGGGAGGCGTTTAAAATGAACCTCCACCAACTAAAAAACCCATCTTTTCTATACGTGTAAATGAGCCAGGGAACAAACAATAAATAAGAACCTAGCATAAAAACAAGAAAAGCATATTGAATGGGAAATACGTACGATGACATGAGAGTACTCCTTTTACCTGTTGAGTAGCTGAGTAGCAGCCTTTTTCATAGTTGGATTTCAATCTTTGTTCCTAGCCCCAATAAACTATTCACCTTTATTTCTCCACCGTGCGCCACAATAATATCCCGCGCAATGGCCATACCCAGCCCGGAGCCTTTGTGCAGCTCTCCAGTATTCGTCCCCCGGTAGTAACGGTCAAAGATTCGATCGAGCTCCTGCTCTTTCATTCCTTTGCCGTTGTCCTCGATTCTGATCAGGGTACGCTGACCTTTCTCTACACTTACTTTGATGAGGACGGAAGGATCATTATGAACGATGGCATTGTAGATTAAATTGGTGATCGCTCTACGAATCAGAATTTCATCCGTATCCACTTTGATCATTTCATCGCTAAATCGGAATTCCATGTTCCTGTCTGCATATCTCGCATCGTTCAATGTATCAATGACGACATTTCGTAATAGGGTCACGATGTTCTTATTTGATTTGAGCAAGCGCAATTCTTTATTTTTTAGGCGGGCAGATAAATTCAGATCCTCAATGACGTCTTTCAAGTACAATGACTTTCGTTCAATAATCTCCGCAAACTCTCTCATTTCCTCACACGAAAAATCATACTCGGTGTCTTTCATCATTTCTGCGTAGCCTTGGATCGACGCTAATGGCGTTTTTAAATCGTGAGAGACATTGCCGATCCACTCTTCTCTCATTGCATCTAATTTTTTTCTTTCATTTTCCGCCGCTCTTAGTTCATGTGATAAATAATTGACATTATAGAAAACATCTTTATAGATGCCAATCGGTTCATAGTTGATATGGTATTCCTTATTAGCGAGCTTTCTTATTCCCTCTATGAGTGACAACAGTGGTTTCGTTAGTCTTTTGCTAAAAAAATATCCAACGATCAGCGCGATCAATCCGTCGACGGTCAGAACGAGAATGCTTCCTATGTTAAATACTTGCACGACCTCCCGGATATCATAGGACAATACGTGTCTTTGCAAATTTGGATTTTGAAACCCGATAAAGTAACTATAATGGCTGGAACCTGTTTGCTTCTCACCAATAAAGACCATCGTGTTCATATCAATTTCTTTGTATTTGTACATCTGGATAATGTCTATGGGCGCATATTTTTCTTTTATACCCACCGGCAATCGATAGCCAAAGATCTGTTTGCCATCTTCGTCTAGAATTTGTATCCATGCGTTATGCTGATCCAGCTCCGCTTTCCCTTTGTCTGTAAGCGTCGCCTGATGATTCGAAATGACAATTTGCTCATGGAAACGACTGGTTATTGCTTCAGCAGAGTTTCTCTTCTCGCTTATTGCAGTTTCATCCCACTCCGTTTGGATGGTGACCACGATCGACAAAACAAGAAGAACAATATTGCTTAGTACAACCAAAATGACAATCAAAACAACAGACGCCAGAAACCTCCCAGTCAACCTCCAATTCATCCACTATTCATCCTTTACCACCAGCTTATATCCCAAGCCCTTCACCGTTAACAGGTATGTTGGATTGGAAGGATCATCCTCTATTTTCTCTCGTAATTTTCTGATGTGTACCATCACGGTATTGTCAAAGCCAAAGAAATCTTCACCCCATACTTGGTAGTACAGCTTTTCTTTGCTGATAATTTGGTTAGGATGCTTGAGCAAATGGGTGAACAGCCCCAGCTCTTTCGGTTTCAATTCGATGATGGTTCCATGCTTTCGCAACTCGACCTTTTCTTCATCAAAGACAAATGGGCCGACCTTAATGATAGGATCCGCCTTTACTTGAACTTGCTGATATTCAGCTCTTCTTAATTGTGCTTTCACTCGATAGGCCACTTCTTTCGGACTGAACGGTTTGCCAATATAGTCGTCACCGCCGATGGCCAAGCCTACTAGTTTATCCACTTCTTCCGTTTTTGCGGATAGAAACAAGATCGGGACATGTGAGATACTTCTGATCTTTTTGCATACGTCATAGCCTTCCCCGTCTGGAAGCATAATATCCAAAATCACAACATCTGGATGCTTGTCTTGAAACTGCCCAAATCCTTCGGCTGCCGTTGAAGCCGTGTATACATTCTCGATGCCTTCCTTGATCAGAACCGTTTTCAACAGTTTGACGATATCCTCTTCATCGTCCACAATCAGTACTTTGCTCATGTAGAAGCCCCCTGCCAAAACTGAAATTATTGCTTATCCTTTCCTTGAACAAACAAGGATACACCGAAGCCATCCTTTAATGACTTCGGCATAACCTTCTACCTTCTTTAGTTTACTGCTGGATTGCCAATTTTTCTTTCGCTTTATCAGGCAGTTCGTCCACTTTCACTTCCTGATAGGAGGTAACTCCTTTTTCTTCTTTTACGAATACGCACAGATAGGCATCTTTACGCAGCTCTTTCATCGCCATAAAGTTGAGTGTTTTTTCTTCGCCATTTGCGTTATAGCCTTGCAGCGTATAATCGTACGAGACAAACTTCTCGCCGCTATCCAGTGTAACTTCATTCTTTTTCCCCTCTTTATTAATCTGAACATAATACTCATCTGCACCCAATCTGTTAAAATTCACGTTTTGAAGCAAGAGTACAGCTCCTATCATAAGAGCAAGTATGACTGATAATACGATGATGGTTGTCTTTTTCATAAATAGTCTCCTTTAAAAGTTTACGATTTTGTTTTCGTTACGATTTTGTAGTACGCATGGACGGTCAAGAAATAGTAGGCGGTGTACATGCATGTATAGATCGCCATACAAATCACCACAGGAACGACTAAGTTCATTTGCAACATCCGTGATAAAGGCGTTAGAGCGACGGCACTATGCGCGATACCAGCTAGCAAGGGAAGCGCGAATATGAACAAGACTTGTTTGGCAATGGTTTTTTTGATTTCTTTTTTTCTGACGCCGATTTTGTATAAAATCTCATATCGCCCTTTGTCTGCATGGGCTTCCGTTAGCTGTTTAAAGTAAATGATGCTACCAGTTGCAGCCAGGAAAACGAGTCCCAGAAATCCGCCCATAAAAATGAGTAAGCCGGAAGTTTCCAATCCTTGTGCATAGTCCTGATAGAAGCTTGCAAATCTTGCTTTTTCGGGTAAGATCGCTTGAATCTCTTTGGTTAATTGTTTGGCCTGATCTTCCTGCGTAATGGCATATGCTACCAAGCTCGCCTGATTCGCTTCTTGTTGCAAGCGGACGAACAGCTCATCGCTGACGACGATCGTCGAAAAGACCGTTTGCAGATTCAAGACGTTGTAATCCTTTCGATCCTTGATCGTTATAATCTCTTCGCCGCCCTTCGCTTTTAAAGGGAGCCTTTTCCCGACATATTGAGGGGAAATACCCTCGATGTAATAGGGGTCTAATAAAACGGCTTCCTGGGCTTGTAAGGAAATCACCTCGTCTTTTCCTTGTAATTGGGTCAATTGGTTGAATTCACGATTTGACATCACGGTATATGTCCGTTCATTACTTCCATCATCCAGATCACCAGTATCTACATCCATCTGAATAACCGGAATGGTTCGATGATAAAGAACTTCATGATTGGGATGCTTCGAAATCACTTCCTCCACCTGTTTGGTTACATGTCTGTCCGTAGCGATAAACATCATGCTGTTCGGATTCACCTTTTCGACGGTGCTTCTATTGTTGTAATACAAGCTGTATGCCGTTCCAACAGATGTGAGCGTCGTGGCGCTTAGTACAGCAATGATGGTTAACGTGCGGGCATTTCCTTTCATTCGATACAGTAGCTGAGAAATCCCTATTACGTTAATGCCATTCCAATAACTCTTCTTATGGTTTCTTAACCTTTTCAATAGCGTAACGCTGAAAACACCGAATAGGAGATACGTACCGAGAATGACGGTTAGTAAGATGAGGAGCGGCGTTGCCATTATCCCTACTTTTCTCCATATGGCTGACTCAAAGATGTTTTGCAGCGTAAGCCAATAACCAAAGCCAATCAACGCAACCGATAAGATAGCAGTGATCCAAGAAGTTCTTGGTTCTTTTTCGCTTTCTTGATCCGCGCGAAAGAGTTCGATTAATTTGAAGCGATAAATTAACCGATAGCCTTGGAGCGAATTTATGAACGTAATGATAGAGAAGACGGTGATCGTGTTTATCATTGCCTCGGATGAAACAGAGAAATTAGCGATGGCATCATAACCCATGACCTTCATTAATACCGCAACAAAAAACTTGGACAACACGGAACCAAGAGCAATTCCGATCAGGAGCGCGATGATTCCCATTATGAAGTTCTCGTAAAAAAGCATGCGGCCGATCTGCTTCTTGCGTACGCCTAGCAATGAGTAAAGCCCGACCTCCTTCTTGCGTTTGCGTGTGAAGAATGCGTTGGAATACCAGATAAAGATGGCCACGAAGATCATTAACACGACCGACGCTCCGCTAAATACAGAACTGATTTTATTCGACCCTTCGGCGGCCAGCTGAATCGTATCGTCATACTTTAAGGAAACAAACGTGAAGTAAATCACAATACTAAAAATCATCGAAGCAAAATAGATAAAATAGTTGGTGAAATTTTTTCGGATATTTTTTCTGGCAATGCTAAAGAGCGTCATGATACCCACCCCCAAGCGAAGCAAGAATCTCCAGTATCTTTTGGAAAAACTCCTTCCGGGACTGCTTTTCTTTGTGGAACTCGGTAAAGAGTTGACCATCCTTGATGAAAATAACCCGTTTACAGTAACTCGCCGCATACGCATCATGCGTGACCATCAGAATGGTAGATTGATTGGTTTCATTGAGTCTGCTTAAGCTTTCTAGCAAGCTTGCTGCCGATTTGGAATCAAGCGCACCTGTGGGTTCGTCCGCCAAAATGAGGCTTGGATTTGCCACGATGGCCCGCGAAGCCGCTGTCCGTTGTTTTTGACCCCCTGAAATATGGTAAGGGTATTTGTCTAAGATTTCCCGAATGCCGAACGTGTCCGCTATCTCGTTGACTCGCTTTTCGATTTCAGCGGCTGGCACCTTCGACAAGGCAAGCGGAAGCAAAATATTTTCTTTGACAGTCAACGTATCGAGAAGATTATAGTCTTGAAAAATAAAGCCCAGCTTATTCCGGCGAAAGTCTGATAATTGCTCTTCGTTCATGTAGACGATATTTTGATCAGCAATAACGACCTCACCCGAAGAGGGCATATCGATGGTCGAAAAAATATTGAGCAAGGTTGATTTTCCGGCTCCGGATGGGCCCATGATTCCGACAAATTCACCCTCTTGTATTTTTAAGTTAATATCTTGCAGGGCGGTATACACATTTCCTTTTGTGCCAAATGTTTTTTGCACGTGGATTGCTTCCAGAATGGTTTTCATATCGCTATCCTTTCAAATGCAACTCATTTTTTCGAACTACATTTATCATAGCGATCGAACCTTAGAGCATTTTTATTTAAACCTTATATAAACCTTAAAAATAGCATCCGAAAAGCAAAAAAGCGCCCTCCATCGGACGCCTCCCACGTTACTATTCAGGAACATACTTTGCTACTCTGCGTAGAACATGGAAAAATAAATCCCCGTTCCGACAGAAGTTTTTATTCCCTCTCCATCATGGAGACTTTTTGCCTGATTTCATTCAGAACTTCTTCCCAATGAAGCTTCATTTGCTCCCTTGTGCTACTGTTATCCAAATTCTCTTGATGAAAACTAATTGTCGTTCGGTCAGGCTTGTCGGATATCAGCCGGATTTGCAATGTGGACGGCTTTTCCCAATCCTTCATCGACCACTTCAAACGAAACTGCTGGAACGGCTTTACAACACGAAATTGACCCGATATTCCTTCGCTGGAAGTAAAGGTCTCCCCCTCGCTAAAGGTAAGGCTCGATACATGTCCAAGCCATAATTTCACCCCTTCAGACGAGGTTAAAAACGCCCATGTCTGTTCTTGACACCTACTTGGAAGCCTGTCGCTGCCGTTTGACCAACGATTTTGCTAGATTCGGTATTTGGATTCTTCATCGGGACACCTCGCCAATCCTATTTGTTCGCACGTGCTTTTCACGAATACCACAATCGCGTTTTTTACACCGTAAATTGTAAGCAATCGCCCATAAAATGTCACTCTTAAACAGAAGACCAACTCGTCGATAGTGTCGCAATTGGGCGATGATGGTTTGTTCTCCTATAGTTATTAGAGGAGAACAGCTGCATTTGATGTCCAAGGTATGGTGAAACTCTTGCATACGGATATTGTGTTCAGGAATTATTCCAACGGTGAACTGGACATAGAAACCAAAGGATTAGAAGCGTTTAGTGAGCTAGCTGAAAAGTCTGCGAAAATTTTCTAGAGTCGGCGTCAGACCATTCTTGCCTGCCTAGTAATGGATGACAAAGCAAAAGTGCAAATTGATTATGAAGGAATACTGGCGATTGATTTGCCAAACGGATTTAAGGCTGGAGATACGATGCAATTAAAAGGGAAATCGCTTTTTATGATGAAAGAAGGAAAAGTCTCCCTAATTGAAGATTACAGTTAAGATCACGGCAGAAGAAATACACCTTCCTCATGATATCGACACAGGAATGACCCGAATTTGTTCACTTTCTTCATCAAAAAAAATGTTAGGATAGAGGCATCACTTCATAAAAAATGAGGAGAGTCACAAGTGCGGGTACATCCAATTTACTTTTTACGTCTTACAGGCCTATTCGATGGCCTTTCCTTATTAGTATTGATGGGCATCGCAATGCCCTTGAAATACGTGTGGGGCTTAGACAAAGCCGTAACCATCATAGGAAGTATTCACGGCGGGATATTTTGCTTGTATGCTCTGGCGATACTCTATGCGGCCATTCGCGTGAGATGGAGCTTGCTCTGGTCTCTTGCTGCGTTACTTGCCGCTTTTGTACCGTTTGGGAACTTCTTTCTGGATCGCAGACTGAAAACGGCACAGGATGTGTATCCTCTGAAGCCGTTTAATAATGCCCTGCTCGTATACGGCATCGTTTTTTTCTCGTTCTTTGATTTGTTCTCGCAACTGCCGGTCATGAGTACATTTGCTGCTTCCGTAGGTGCCAGTTCATTTGTTATAGGCTTTGTCATCGGTCTGTATTCGTTAGCCAATACTTTTGGCAATATTATCTCTGGCATACTGACAGATAAGGTTGGTCCATCCAAACCACTTTTGATCGGATTGGTTTTATCAAGCTGTGCCTTGCTGCTGTATCACATCGTCGATCAGCCGTTTCTGTTGATTATCGTGCGACTCATTCACGGATTTGTTGCCGGTTTGATAGTTCCTGCTGCTTTTACTTTCTCTGCGAATAACACTACACATGAGCAGCAAGGACGAAAGGTTGCTTTCACCGGTACCTTTGTGGGACTCGCAGCGATTATCGGACCTGCATTCAGCGGCATTATGGCAAGCAAAACCTCTGTGCCTTTTGTCTTTACATGTGTAGCTGTAATGGGCTTTTTCCTAGCCATTCTGTCCGTCATTTTTCTGCGATCCACTCAGGCCTGCAAGAAAGAGAAGCTTAAGAAGGACGTTCCAACCTCAGCCCTGATCTTCAATGCTGGGATAATCAAGGCTTACGGCGGTGCCTTTTTGCTCATGTTTTCACAAGGCGTCATCGCTTACCTTTTGCCCTTGCATGTCCAATCGCTTGGATACGATTCGAAATTAAGCGGTACGTTATTGAGCACGTTTGGGATGATTGCCGTTCTGATTTTCGTGCTTCCGACCAATCGCATTTTTGATCGTGTGGCCCCTTCCAAAACGATGTCCATCGGAATTGGTTTCATGGGCGTGAGTCAGCTGCTTATTGGTCAATCCAACACGACATTGGCACTGTACTGCATGTTAGGACTATATGGGATAGGCTTCGCTCTCTTGTTTCCTTCTGTCAATACGATGCTCATTCAATCGACGCCGCAAGAATTGCGGGGGAAAGCACACGGTTACTTATACGCCTTCTTCTCTCTCGGTGTGGTCGTCGGCTCAGGCCTTTTAGGGTGGCTGCCCTTCTCCATCGAGGAAGGGTTTCTGTTCACAGGAAGCCTGCTGCTCGTGTTTGCCGCTTTCATTGCCATGCATAAACAGCGAGAACGCTTGCTAAATCAACAAAATAATCGATAGTAGCCGTCGTTTGTAACAACAAAACCTCCTCAACCACTAAGCTAGTGGTGAAGGAGGTTTTGTGCTAATGCTTTCAACCGCGGAATCACTACGAATCAGGCATGCAGCCAACAGACCAATGCCAAGTACGATTGCAAGCAGTACAAAAGTAAGTTCATAGCTGCCAACATTCATCAAACGGATGGACAATATCGGCCCAAGACTTGTTCCCGAAAACAGGATAAACGTATACACAGAAACCGCAATTCCCCGCGATTTGCCCCCTAGCTGTCCAATAAGCGTGATCAGGGAAGGAACAGATAACGCAATTCCGGCAACGAAAAACACACTCGTACCAATCAAAAGAGACAAATTAGATATCATACCGAAGGAAGACATACTGACCACTGCCAGACCTAACCCGCAGCGTAGCACGGTACGTAAGCCAAACCGTTTTGCCAGCCCGCCCGCCAGCGGAGAAATGAGCATGCCCACTACACCAATCGTTCGAACAAGCAGAATATCCTTGTTGCTAAGCCCAAAATCGGGTCCCGCCAAATAACTCCCCAAGACCGTATACATATTAACGAATGACATAAGCAATACAAGAGCGATTATGTAACTCAAGACGATATTTTTTTGTTTGAACAGGGAGGGAATTCGCTTAATCGGCTCCCAAATATTCACGGTAGCAAGAGGACTCTCTTCTTTTGGTAGCCACCTCATCACCACGAGCAGCGTCACGAAATAAATAGCAGCAAGCATATAGAATACGGCGTGCCAACTATATTGTTGACTCATAAAGCTACTGATCACTTGACCAATGATCCCAGCCGCCAAAAATCCTGTGCTGATAAATCCGATTGCCGTTACCCGTTTTGCCGCAGGGAACATTTCCACAGCATAGGCGAGCGCAACAGGCGAGAATGTAGCTGCGGCAGCACCTTGCAAGCTCCTGAGCACAATGATCCATGCGAAATGATTTGCACTTCCAAGCAACAAAGAAAAGAGAGTCAAGGCAATCAGCCCGAACACGATCACGTTCTTGCGGCCATACTTTTCGGACAACGGTCCATAAATCAGGCACCCTATGGCAAACCCAACCGAAAATGCGCTACCTACTGCTGCAGCCTGTGTCAATGTAATACTGAAAAGATCGGCAAATATAGTCATAAGGGGAATCGTGACGTATAAGCTCGACATGACGACGATTCCTGACCAGCATAAGATTGCAGTCATGAGTGAGTAGTTTCGCTGTGACATCGCACACCTCTTTTTCAATTATTTACACACAATGTAGTTAGATTATCTAATTATATTCATAAAAAAATATGATCTTATCTTCCCACCCCCAGTTTCTCTTCCATGCTGCGATTCAACTTCATCAAGATTTTTTCTAGCAGCATCCGTTCTTCCTCTTCTAAGTCGCTCATAATGGAGGAGCAGGCAGACCAGAAAACTGGCAGTGCTCTGGCTACTAATTCTCTGCCTTCCTGTGTTATTTTGACATGAATCTTGCGACCATCCAGCGTGCTTTGCTCCCTGATTATCCAGTGCCTTTTTTCCAGCCAGTCCAGCAAAGCTGTAACAGAAGCACGCCGAATACCCAGTCTATCTGCAAGCGAAGAGGGGGTGATAAGTTCACTGTCTTCATGTAACGTAAGCAACAGCAATACGTCCCATTTACTCTCCGTTATGCCGAATGACTCCAAATTCAAATCAATGGTGTCTATGGCGTTATCCCCCAGCCATAGCATCAATAACCCCAAATGAGCCAATTTGCGATCCGTATTTTGCAGAGCTGTTTTTTCCATCAGATCCAAATACGGCTGAATACCTAGTTTTGGCAATTGATCAGATGTATGCTCTCTCTTGTTTTTTCTGCTCATAATCCACCTTGAATATAATTAGATTATCTAACTAAAATCAATATAACGGATTCTTTTGGATTTTGCAAGCCCCCCTGGCAAGACGAAAGCCGAGATCATCAATTCGAAACGTGGGGTGACTGCGTCTACGGCACGTCGCCCCACAGCCTCTGGCCTCTTCTGCCCAGCTGCCACCGCGAAAAATTCGATAGGAGCCGTAGACGTTTACATCGTAAAGGTCCCAGCACCACTCCCAAACATTTCCCAGCGTGTCATAGAGCCCCCACGCATTCGGTCGCTTTTGTCCTACCGCATGTGCTGTACGCTCAGCATTCTCTTGGTACCATGCGATCTCATCCAGCTCGCCGTACCGATAACCACCCGTCCCTGCTTTGCACGCGTACTGCCATTCCGCCTCTGTCGGCAGACGATAGCCATTCGCTTCCTCGTTCCATACGACACGCTCACCATCTTCACTTATCGAGTAGCATTCTGTGAGACCCGCTTGTTGAGATAGCAGATTGCAAAACGAAATCGCATCGTTCCACGAGACATTTACAACGGGAGCCTCTGGATGGTCATTCGGTCCAGCTGCTTTTTGTACCACCGAGAAGTATAACGCATTCGTAACAGGAACCGGCGAGAGTAAAAATGCGTTCACCTCAGTTGTCCATGTGGCTTTGATTCGATCGTCCCGTAATTCGATTTGCCCTGCTGGGATATTCACCATGGTGTACGCCCGTTCCATCTCTATTTCACCTGGCTTAACTTCTCGATCGCCTGCTCTTCGGTCGGCAAGAAAAAGATGTCCTTTCCGTTGTTGGATTCATAAATGAAGTCTTTTAGACTTTTACTTGTGTACACCGAAAAATCTCCTACAATTGCCACTTTCACCCGATAATTGATGAACTTTTGCAGGATCTCGCCAGCAAGGCGTGTTTTCAAATCGAAAAAGCTTTCGTTAATCAATGATTTGTTTATAATGATACGATTACTGTCTGCCTCATAGTGTACGGTTGCAATCAGATCCAGGGCTGACTGCACATCAATAATCAATACCTCGCTACCACTCACGATCGCAATGTTTCCCACGGCTGCTTCTACCTTTGTAATATTCATGTGTATCCTCCTCACTTTCTATTGGTAATCTGCCTCACAAAATCCTCACAAATATATCGATTGTCTTCGCCGTTTGCTGGCGCAATGCTCGCCACTCGAAAGAAGCTCAAGCCCACAACCATCGCCATGAGTCCGTAGGCAGCGCTTTGTGAATCCTCTACAGACATAAGCCCGGTTTGCTTGCCGTAATCAAAAATCTTTGTGATGCCCTGCAAATCTCTCGTATAACTTTTCGCAACCACTTCTTGGAGATTGGGGTCCAATGCGGCTTTGGAGAAGAATTGTACAAAGAGTCTTGCTTGATCTTCATGCGGGATGTACATGTTAGCGATGCCATCCAACTGTGAAACATTGATCCCTTTTTCTTTGTCGTTCACGTATGGCGGCAAGATATGCGTAAGCGTAACATCCATCATTTCCTGGGCTGTCATGGTGTTCTCAATGTCAGATTCGATTTTCAAGCCATAATAGGCCAAGAATGCCTGAAAGGCTTCACTCGTCAAATTATCCTTATTCTTAAAATAATACGTGACGACACCTTTTGAGCAGTCCGCATACTCCGCCACCTTATCTAGCGTCATGCCATCAATCCCGTGATTGCTAATACAAGTTAAGGTCGCATTGATGACATCTGCTCGGCGCTGTGGTTCCATTCCTAATTTGGGCATGATCTTACCTCGTTTATTTATACTGTACAGTCGGAATAAAAAAAGTGTACACAATGATTTTCCAGTTTGTCAAACGAATAGGTTCGACAACACAAAAAAACACGCTTACGCAGCGTGTTCCATCATGACGTTACATGGCAAGTGCTTGGCGATTGATCCGATATTGCCCCGGTGTCAGCCCCGTCCATTTCTTGAAAGCATTTTGAAAAGCGCTTGGATCTGAAAAATGCAGCAGGTACGCAATCTCCCCGATGGAATGCTCCGCTTGCTGTAAATACCCCATCGCCATTTCTTTGCGGACATTCGTGGACAATTCATGATAGGAAGTGTCCTCTGCCTTTAGTTTCCCTTGCAGGGATCTCGTACTCATATGAAAAGCAGCGGCAGTCTGCTGTAAGGTCGGAAAAGCAGCAGGCATACATCCCATCATCCATTGAAACACACGGTCTGAAAATTCCCTTCCTTTGATCAGCTTCTCTCTAATATCTTCCGCGATTGGTTCAAAAGCTTTACGCAGGCGAACATCTGAATACAGGATCGGGTATTGCAAAACTTCTTTGCCTATCAAGAGCCCATTTTCTTTTCCCTTAAAATGAGGCTGCATTCCAAACAAATTCAAATACGGAGCGATATCGGCCGTAGCGTCGTGTGTGAATTGTATTTCCTGTAACGGAATAGACCGATGACTCATATGGACAATCAAGTGGTACAAGGAGCTGACCATATCCTCCATGCAATGTCGAGAAACGCTCCCAGGGCTTTGTCTATGAAACCGCAGGAAAACATCTTTCCCCCGCTCTTCCCAATCTAGGTCGTACCCGATGCAAAGGATCACATGATACCGCTGATATGCCTTCAATGCATCGACGATTTTTTCGGAATGCATCATGACATAGCCAAGAATGCCCAGATCGGCAATATCGGTTAATTGTCCTTGATGTAGCCCGAAATGATCATCCTGCGTATAAATGGCAGCTTCCTTCATCAAACGCTCGAGCTCCGCTTCATCAATGCGCGCCTCTACATCTTTTAGCAAGCTACTGTCGAAAGAAATATGGTCACAAAAACGCTCAAAATCAAGCTTCTTGTGAGTAATTGTTTTCATAATCGGATACACCATCGAAATTGCAAACCCATGCGCATTTTCCAAGTACGGAACCTCCTTTGCGTGAATCCACAACATTTATGCGCTTTCGATCATTCATCTGTTCCATTCCACACGATATGCTGAATACAGTTCAGTTTACCACGATCTGTCGGTTATGGAATCAACTCTACAGGGGGATATGAAAATGAACATTCTCGTTATCATCGGACATCCAGATCCCGAGAGCTATTGCTCTGCGTTGGCGCACGCCTATATGAAAGGAGCTAAAGGCAAAGCAGCACAGATTCGCACCATTGACTTGAGCCAAATCTCTTTCGACCCAAATTTGAAGTACGGATATCGGAAAAGAACGGAGCTAGAGGATGACTTAAAAGAAGCGCAGGACCTCATCCGTTGGGCGGATCATCTGATCATTGTCTATCCGACTTGGTGGGGCACGATGCCCGCTATCTTGAAGGGATTTTTCGATCGTGTCTTATTACCCGGATTCGCCTATAAATATCGGGAAGGCTCTTCTCTATGGGATAAGCTCTTAACGGGCAAAACCGCGCATGTGATTGTGACCATGGATACTCCATCTTGGTACAACCGATTGATCTACTGGCAAGCCGGACATCTCGTGATGAAACGCAACATTTTGAAGTTTTGCGGGATTAAGCCTGTGAAGGTTACGGAGATTAGTGGAGTGAATGCATCGGCGGAGAAAAAGCGCAAGAAGTGGCTGGAGAAAGTGAACCAGCTTGGGGAGAGGCTTGCCTAAGCATTGCCAGACCAGAACGATAAAACAAAAACTCAAGCCTATCCCAGCTTGAGTTTTCTCCATTCCCTTATTTAGCGAGGTGCTTTTGCACACTTTCCAGAAACCTGATACGGCTATATGCGGGGCCACCTTCCAAGAGTGGATCAACCACATTGACGTACACGTGATTTTGTTTAAAGGCATTCGTACTTTGGATAATGGGGTTCTTTTTCAATTCTTCAAATGCATTCTTTGCATCTTGCGTTTCACGTGTTGAGAACTGTACAAATATATAATCTGGATTCATTTCAGCCAGCTGCTCGACTGAGATCGCTTCTTGCGTTTTCGCCTTGCTAATCTGTTCCGGAACTTCCAGACCCAATTCATCGTACAAGACCGGGTTGAAATACACATCTTTCGGATAAACGTAAGCTTGTGTACCACGAATGCGAACAGCAGCTACTTTTTTCCCCTGTAGCTTTTCCTTCAGCGATGCTTTGACTGCTTGTGTATTTGTTTCATATTCGGTTAGAACCTTTTCTGCCTCTGCATGCTTCCCAGATAATTCTCCCATTAGCTTCAGATTGGATTCCCAGTCAGTCGAAATATGCGACACCAAAATGATAGGAGCGATTTTTTGCAAGTTATCCACCACTTCTTTTTGGAACTTGGTGGAACCCAAAATGACATCTGGCTTCAATTGCAATATTTTCTCGAAGTTCGGTTGCTGTTTTTCACCAATGGATTCCGACTTACCCGTTACCGAAGCAAAGATTTCAGGAAATTGTCCACCAACGGATATCGCCCCAATTGGATGCACGTCGAGCACTACTGCATCCTCCATCGCTTCCATCGCGCCAGTAATTACGATTTTTTCTACCTTTTGCGGGACGGTATACTTTTTGCCTAAATACTCAATCGTTCTTGTTTCGCTTGTTCCTGTCTGTTGTGCATGATCTCCGCTGATGCTAGCGGTTGAACTCGATTCTGCCTGTTTGCCAGCTCCACATGCTGCTAAAACAAGCATCCAGACTGCTATCAGGCCAACCAGCATTACTTTTTTGTTCATTTTTCTCCTGAACCCCTTTTCCAAGGCTTATCTCATTCCTAAATGTTCTCGCAAGGTGACGCCCGCATATTCGCTTCTAAACAAGCCTCTTTCAACCAATTTCGGCATCAGCTTGTCAAAGAACAGGGCCATCGATTTTTCTGATCCGCCTGGAAGTGCAATGAATCCGTCGATCGCTCCAGCCTCAAACCGCTCCAGGATATCGCTCAACACGTCTTCAACTGTTCCAACAGAAACCCAGTGAGCAGATCCGACAACCTCTGGCCTTGCCAACACCTCTTCTACTGTAGGTTGATGGATGGTGATATATCGGCGCAACAGCTCGGCATGTGTTCGGCTACGGACGGGCTGATTCGCATCAGGAAGCATATCAGCAGTTACGCGTTGGTCCAAAGCAAAACCGCATGCATCGAGACCCAGCACTGATTTTAACGATGCAAGTCTGCGCTCCGTACTCAAATTTGCGTGTGCCACTTTGTGTAATTCCTGAGCTTCCTCACGAGTGTCAGCCAAGAAAAAATACAATCCCGGCAAAACTTTGATGGCATCGGGACTACGGCCCTGTTCCTCGGCTCTTCTCCTCAGATCCCTACGCAACTCCACTCCCGATTCGATATCTGGCATCGCTGCAAAAATGGCATCTGCGACTCTGGAGGCAAACGTCCGTCCTGTATCTGACGCGCCTGCCTGAAAGAAAGGAATCGATCCCGATGGATGGCCTGGCAAAGTAAGCGGTCCCTTGACACTGAAAAACTCGCCTGAATGATGAATCGGGGAGATTTTGTCCCTGTCAGAAAACACGCCAGACTCACGGTCAATCACAATGGCTTCTTGCGGGAAGCTGTCCCATAGCTTGCGCACAACATCCGTAAATTCCATGGCTTTCGCGTATCTTTCTTCAGGAGACGGCATGGGGCCATCACCGAAATTTTCGGCTCCTTCAATAGAAGTGACAATATTCCAGCCAGCACGACCATTACTCAGCCAATGTAGAGACTGAAGCTGCCTAGCAACAACATACGGCGGATTAAACGTCGTAGAAATCGTCGTAACCAGTCCGATCCGCTCGGTTTCCCTAGCAATCGTAGCGAACATCATCGTAGGGTCAGGACTCCCAAAATTAACGGAATCGCCTATCATCTGCGGATGAACATATAGATAATCAGCCCTGAAAAGAAAATCGAGCTTTGCCTCCTCCGCCATTTTTGCCACTGCAATGTAATAGTCGATGGAATCCATTTTTTCCACATCGCTGTCCGGGTGTCGCCATCCTTCCCCCTTCATCCACGTTGTGTTTAAGGATAATCCGATGCATAATTGTCTGCTTTCCATCATTTTTACCTACCTTTCCTACACAACAATAAAAATGATTCTCATTATCATCGAGTAGTGTAACAAGGACTGGTATAAATGCAAATACACAAATCCCAAATTTTACATGCATCATTATTTAAACGAGCGACGAAAGAAGCACTCATTGACTTGTGTAAGCAGAGGGAGAAACCCCGAATTTCTTTTTAAAAACTCTACTGAAATACAGTGGATTGTCGTACCCCACACTGAAGGCTACATCACGGATCGAATAATTACCGGTTAGAAGTAATTCACTCGCTCTCTCCATCCGATACTGGATGACATAATCGATTGGACGGACCCCCGTATATTTATGGAAGAAGTAAGAGAAGCTTTTGGGAGTCATTGCATGCAACTCCGCCAATTCATTGAGTGTCAGTGGATTCATATAATGTCCGTTTATGTATGCAACGGCTTGCTCTATCACCTTTTTACTAGGAGAACTCTCACTCTCTCGATGATTGCACCCCATCAAAACTTGATGCATGATACCAAGAAATAATTCCTTGATACGAAGCCTCCCAATTCCGTCAACTGCGTGGGCACTCTGATGAAGCATCATCAGCAATTCGGTCACTCTTGGATTCGCTCCCGGTTCCAGCTTGAAATGTGCGTCGCATTCATGGTCGCTATCTTCATCCCCTGACTTGTCCAATCGATACATAAGCAAATAGTACTCGAACTCAGATTCTCCAATGACTTGCGTGTTCAGCAGCATATCTGGCGCTGCATGAAACACGGATCCTGGATGTAATTCGTAGACAGTTCCATTCACACACATTCTAGCTGCTCCGCGAGTCGTAAAAAGAAAACCATGCCATACCGTCCTGAATTCACGCAATATACGGTTCGGATGGATGACTAGACGGTACGTACTTACTATCTCGGAGGAACCACTAGCAAATACTTCGGCTAGTTTATCCAAATCTGTCACTGTCTTTGCACCTGCTTCCTGTCCAAGATATCTGGATCCATTTTTACAGCCATATTTTATCACAGGCCTTTATCCAGCGTATCTCTTTCGCTGGAATGATTTACCTAAGCAAAGAAATCGTGCAAAGTGTATTTATTATGTAGCTGATTCTGAGTATGATAATAGTAAAAATAATAAGAAAGAGGCTATCATATGGATTCTACTTTTTCATCAAGAAAAGCAACAAAGACGAAAACCCTCGTTATCAATGCACTTTTTATCGCTTTTACACTCGCAGCCACCATGTTTATCAATTTACGACTCCCGATCATGGGGAACGGTGGCCTCATCCATCTCGGTAACGTGCCTCTTTTAATCGCAGCTTTTGTGTATGGCAGAAAAACAGGAGCTATTGCTGGAGCTTTTGGTATGGGCCTCTTTGACCTTATCTCCGGTTGGACAGCATGGGCGCCGTTTACCTTCATAATCGTAGGTGCAATGGGCTATGTAGCTGGCCTCATCGCCGAAAAGGTACCTGGCAATCGGGTATTTGTGTACGCACTCGCAGTTGCCGCTGCATTGGTGATTAAGATCGTGGGTTACTACTTTGTTGAGGTTATTCTTTACGGTAACTGGATTCAGCCGTTTGGCTCCATTCCGGGGAACGTTTTGCAGGTGGTTGTAGCAGCGGTTATTGTCATCCCGCTGGTGGGACGCTTGAAGAAGATTGTAGGGCAAGGTTAAAAATCGAAAAATCGCTCAGGAGACATGGTTTCTCTTGGGCGATTTTTTTGTTCGCTTTATTTATTGTGAATGAGATGCACCCTTCACGTATTGCAAAGAGACGAAACCATGGATGCCGATTTTTTCAGCTCTCTTTAAAGGGACAGGTTTTCGCTTATATTCTTGGAACCCTAGCTTTTGATATAGCTTCATAGCGGGAATATTCGTATCTGCTACTTCTTCGATGAGAAATTGTTCATACAGGGTATTTTCTATCATGTGACGGAGAATCACCATCGCCGCTCCCTGCCCTCTGAATTCGGGAGCCGTTCCGACAAAATCGATGGAACATGTAACAGGCGAGGGATCTGCCAGTGTAGCTTCAAATTCTTTTTTCAAAAAGAGACCGGCGAGGGTGCCTTTATAGAGTCCCAGATGCTTTCGCAGCTCTTTTGGATTTAGTTTTACCGATGGCGCAGTGCCATCCGTGCATGCGGCCATGCCAGCTACTTTGCGATCATTCGTTACCGCTACATAAAATTGATTCAAAACGAACATGTGAGCAAAAGCTCTTGCAATGGTTTGCTTGTCAATGGAAAAAAAGCCAAGCCACTGCGTGAATCCCTCCGCAAAAATCTGAGACATTTGCTCTCTTGCATCGAATTCTACTTGGTCCGCCCTGATCACTGTAAACATGTCCGGTTATTCTCCTTCCTTATACAGAAAAGAAGTGAGGATGACGCGGGAAGGCATCGTGAAGTGGTTTTTTCGCATCATTTTCATCATAGCTAGGCCGTGGAGCGTCGAATAAATAAATACGACCATTTCATCTGGGTCCCCTGATCGGAATTCACCGAGTGCCTGACCCTTTTTGATAAGCTGTGCTGTGGCGTGAAACAACTTGTCGCTAAGGCGAGCTACCTCGGTTTGTTTGACGCTTGTACCTCCTCCCGATAGAAACGATTGCGCCATCAGTATCAGCAAATTCGCAAACTCTTCGCCTGTCGTCATGTCGTTGTGAACTTCTTTCAGAAACTGATCCAATGCTTGTTTGGGTGAAACAGTCGACACGAAAATATCGATGTTTTTCTGCAATCCTGCAAGTGCGTAATCCACCAGGTCGTCAAACAAGGTTTCTTTCGATTTGTAATGTCGGTACAAAAGCCCGATGCTGATGCCAGCCGTATCCGCAATGTCCTGGACATTCGTAGACCCGAAACCTTTTTGAACGAATAGCTGCATGGCTGCTGATTGTATTTTCTGTTTGGTTGCGTTGCGCATTTGTTCGTATTGTTCTTTGGTGCGGGGCATTGGGGGACCTCGTTTTTTGAGTGAGTTTTTATTCATTATAAAAGCGGGAGTTTTGAAAAGCAATCTTTTACCGTTCGGTACATGCAAAAAAAACGGCATCTCTGCCGTTTTTCGTTGCCCCTCTATTCTTCAATCTAGTCCTTTGCTGTATTCAGCTCAGCTTCGATCTGGGAGTTTTTCGACGACTCACCCATGCGCCAGTAAACGAGGAGGCTTATGGCAATACAAGCTGCTACATAGTAATAGAAGAGAGACTCGTTCCCGATACTTTTAAACCATAGTGCGATGAATTCCGCTGTTCCTCCAAAGATCGCAACAGTCACGCCATACGGAAAGCCTACACCAAGAGCGCGAATGGCGGTAGGAAACATCTCGGCTTTCACGATCGCATTGATGGACGTATAGCCAGTAACAATGATAAGACCAGACAGCATCAATAAGAAAGCGACATATGGGCTAGTCGTTTGTTCCAGGAGCAAAAACATCGGTACAGTCCACAATGTTCCAAGAATACCGAAACCAATTAGTAACGGACGCCGTCCAATTCGGTCCGACAGCATACCAGCAAGCGGCTGCATGACAACGAATACGAGCAATGCGGTAAAGTTAATCCAGCTGACTACTTCTTTCGGCATTCCTACCGTAATCACCATGAATTTTTGCAAATAGGTCGTGTAGGTGTTAAAGGCGATAGTTCCCCCGAGCGTAAGGCCAACAACTGCCAGTACCGCCTTCGGATGCTTCATCAACTCTCGAAGCGTACCCGCCTTCTCCTTGTTTTTCGACTCCATTTTGGTATATTGCTCCGATTCGTCCATACTACGGCGCAGCCACAACACGGCTACTGCTCCAAATGCCCCGATGATGAAAGGAATTCGCCAGCCCCATGCCATCATGGCTTCTTCCGGGAGTATTTGCTGCAGGATAATTTGCACACCCAACGCCAACAATTGTCCACTGATCAGCGTAACGTATTGAAAGCTAGAATAGAACCCTCGGCGACCACTCGCAGCCATCTCGGACAGATACGTTGCAGATGTTCCGTATTCCCCGCCAAGCGAAAGCCCTTGGAGCAGGCGGGCAAGAACGAGAATAATAGGTGCAAACACGCCAATGGTTTCATAGTTTGGTGTTACGGCAATCACCAGAGAACCACCTGCCATGATGCTAACAGACAGCGTCAACGCGGCACGGCGCCCGTGACGGTCAGCGTATCGGCCCAGGAGCAAGCTCCCAATCGGTCTCATTAAAAATCCAATAGCAAAAACAGCGGCAGTATTCAGCAACTGGCTGGTAGCGTCTCCTTTTGGAAAGAACTGAGACGAGAAATACACCGCAAAAGCTGCATATACGTACCAGTCATACCATTCAATCAGGTTCCCCAGTGAACCTTTAAAGATGTTGCTTGTGATGCGCCGCGTATCTGCACGATCACTTGATGACTTCATTGCTGCCCCCTCCTTATGATTGACCCGAATCCATTCGCAATTGGGATAGTTTAACCGCTTTCAATTGAAACAATACCTTTTCTCAAGAATGATGGGGGCATTGTTTGCTTTGAAAGGGGTTACATATTGACCCGGATGGATTCTCGAAGAACTGTTCTTATTCTAAGTTGTTTGTTTTGCTAGAATCTACTGAATACTTCCGAATATGCAAAAACGACATCTGAACTGCCGAAAAACCCAGTTGAGTTACATTGATTTTTCAACCGGATCGGGCTACCCTTTTCCATAGGGGGGCGGCTGTTATGACAATCACTATGCTTCTGGGACTACTTGAAAACATCTCTGTAATCGCAGTCATCGCCCTTATCATCGGCCAACTAGATTACTTTCGGAACATCATGTACGGGAAAAACAACTGGATGCGGATCGTGATCCTCTCTACGCTGTTTGGGTTCCTGTCAGTAATCGGAACGGAGAATGGGTTACGGGTCGATGACGCACTCGCCAATACGCGCATTGTCGGTGCCGTCGCGGGCGGGTTGATCGGAGGGCCTGTTGTCGGTTTTTTTGCCGGCCTTATCGGCGGTATTCATCGCTATTCGATAGGCGGATTTACCGCATTCGCCTGTGCCATCTCGACCGTAATGAACGGCTACTTCGCCGGGATCGTAAGTACGAAAATGAATATGCTGAGTCTAAAATGGCAGCATATCGTACTGATTGGCATTACTGCCGAGCTCATTCAAAAAGTTTTGGTGCTTCTCATGGCCAAACCTTTTTCTGCGGCACTCGAACTGGAAGTGAAAATTGCGATCCCGACCACAATTATGACCATTGCGGGACTGCTGCTCTTCACGCGCGTTTTCCAAAATCTCAAAATGATGCAAGACCAGTCCGGCGCATTGGGGGCAAACCTGGCCTTGTCGATTGCAAGCCAAACATTGCCTCATCTGCGGACGGGGCTAAATGAACATTCTGCGAAAAAAACCGCTGAAATCATCCGTGAAATAGC